>JBCBXA010000014.1:0-38056 GCA_039816825.1 Pseudomonadota bacterium
ACGGATTCAACCACATATACATCAAGGATTTGAGCGGCAACGATCGCGTTCGCGGCCGGGTCACCCAGCGCATATTGGATATCGAAACATACAGAATGCTCTCACTGCTCGCCCTGCCTGCGATCAAGAAGATTGGGCCGCACATTGCGGAGTTTGATGACGAGATAGCGTCGATTGCGCGAGACCTGTCCAGCGATCAGGACACAGATGACGAAGCTTTGTTGGGCCGTATCACAGGCATCGCCGCAGACGTGGAGGAGATGTCGGTCAGTTCACAGTTCCGCCTCAATGCGTCCCGCGCCTATGCGGATATTGTGGAAAGCCGAATGAATGACCTCCGAGAGGAAAAGGTCGATGGCTACCAGCGCTTCACGAGCTTCATCCGTCGCCGTTTGCAGCCAGCCGTTCGTACGATGGAGTCCATTCTCGAACGTCAAAGACAGGTCTCGGCTCGCGTGGCGCGTATTTCCGACCTTCTGAGAGCCAGGGTCGACGTTGCTCTGGAGAAACAGAACACCAGCCTGCTCGCCTCCATGGACGAACGAGTGACCCAGCAGTTGAAACTGCAAAAGACGGTCGAGGGCCTCTCTGTCATCGCGATCAGCTACTATCTGATAGGCATTGTAGTCGTGTACTTCCTCAAGCCGATCAACGAGATAACCGGGATACCGCAGCTGCAATTCCTGACAATTGCAGCCGTACCTCTGATCGTGTTGTTCGTCTGGACGATGATCATCCGGGTCAAGAACAAGGCCGACTAAGCGACCATCTCGTTTCGGAACGACCGTGCTACATCAAACACATCGGCGCCGACCACATCGGCTCCAAGGTTAGCGAACAGCTCAGGTGACGCCGTGGCTGCGGGGCCCGTCAAATAGATACATGCTTTCGGCGCAGCTTTGCGGAGTCGCGCAATCGCGGTCCCCGCTTCTGTGGCTCGATCGGTGGTGCCAACCGCCAGCGCGATCATGTCGATTGGCCTGTTGCGCACATAGCTGACGGACGCATCGGTGAGATCCAACTGATCAAGGGAACGCACCTGCCAACCGGCCTCAATCAGGGCGCGGGTCGCAACAACCGATCCAAAAGTGTGCTGTGTGTTGGCCAGCGCAGCGAAAAAAACAGTTGGCGCACCGTCATCGGCAGGCAGAGCCGAGCGCCAGGCACCACCGAACTGTTCGACCGCCATCTCCAACCGCGCCATACCAACGGTAACATCCGCAAATGAAAGCCTGTCCCGCACCCATGCGTCGCCCAACTGCCGTGCTGCGGGAACCAGAACAAACCTGCAAAAGGTTTCGAAGTTGGCGTCCGCCTGAACAAGCGAAAAGAGCGCAGGAATCGCATCCACTGCTCGAGGCATCAGACATGCGTTTACGGCAGCCGAAGGCACTTCACTGCCTCCAAGCTTTTCCATAACGTCCGAAATGTCGCCGCGTCTTTTCATCATTTTGCCTGTCGCTCGATGAGCAAACTGTAGCAGAAATACGGGACGAAACGACCCTGTCGCCGTCGTTTCAGACTTGGCGAGAGACGCTCAACCGACACGAAAGTCCGTTGTGCAGAAGCCCGTCACCCCTCTACTCTGACGCGGATTTTTCCAGATTGTCGCTGCATCACTGCCGCCTCACCGACGAGCTGGTTACCGGGTCGAATAGGACATTTTGTCCGAACTACGCGGAAATCTGCTGAAACAAGCACGGAATGAGGCAACCAACAGCACTCGATTTGTCAGATATGATTGGCAGCGCTAGTGTAAATTCGATTTTACAGATAGTGTGTCAGCATGACAGTCTTTCCTTTCTCAGCGATCGTTGGTCAGCGCGAAATGAAGCGCGCCATTCTCATGACAGCGGTCTGCCCGCAGTTGGGGGGCGTGTTGGTTTTTGGGGATCGCGGCACCGGCAAATCCACTGCGGTGCGGGGATTGGCAGCCCTTCTACCACCCATCAAAAGCCGGGTCGGTTGCCGCTACAATTGCAGCCCTGAGGCGCCTGCTGCGGCCTGCCCGATTTGCTCGACAGGGAAGCCGCCAAAGCAGGAAATGAGGCCAACACCGGTGATCGACCTGCCGCTCGGCGTGGGAGAGGATCGCGTATGTGGTGCGCTGGACCTGGAGCGGGCACTCACCGCAGGTGAGAAGGCCTTCGAACCCGGCCTCCTGGCCAGTGCACACCGGGGCTATCTCTACATCGACGAGGTCAACCTGTTGGAAGATCATATCGTCGACCTGCTGCTTGATGTGGCTGCGTCTGGAGAGAATCTTGTCGAGCGGGAAGGCCTGTCCGTTCGGCACCCGTCTCGCTTCGTGCTGGTCGGCAGCGGCAACCCTGAAGAGGGGGAACTACGCCCCCAGCTTCTCGACCGGTTCGGCCTATCGGTGGATGTCACCGCACCAACCGAGATCAAAGACCGCGTAGAAGTCGTGCGTCGTCGGGAAGCATTCGAAGCCGATCCAACAGGCTTTTGCGCGTCCTACGAGAAAGAAGACGCAAAGGTGCGCCGCGCCATCAACCGGGGCAAGAAACTGCTGGCAGCCATGGAGTCGCCCGATGAGGTTCTCGAGACCGGCGCGATGATCTGCCTGCGCCTTGGCGTTGATGGCTTGCGAGGCGAACTGACCCTTTTGCGCGCCGCCAAGGCTCACGCAGCGCTTGAAGGGCGCAAATCTGTTACCCGGCAGGATCTGGTGGAGATCGCCCCCATGGCGCTTCGCCACAGGTTGCGCCGCGATCCACTCGACGAAGCTGGCTCTACAACCCGGGTCGAGCGGACGCTCAACGAGTTGAGCGAAACCCACGGCACGGCCTGACCGCCATGAACCTGCACCTGCGACAGGCTGAAACGAGCGAGGCTGTTCCAGCTTCGACGTTGGCGCTGTTGCCAGCAGCTACAGAAGCGATACCCACCGGCCACGTGGAACAGCAATGGCGCGACGCCCTCACATCCATAAACCTGATCGCAACGGCAAAGTCGGGTGTCGCCGTCAGAGTCATGGGGCGCCAAAGCCCCGCGCAGATAGAGCTGCTTTCAAGGCTTCATGAGCTCGCCAGCGCAAACGGCCTGCGAGCACGCAGGACAACGAGCGCCACGCCTGCTTCCCGATGGCTGCCGACCCTTGATCTGGCAGCAACGCTTGATGCCGGTCGCCCGGTAATGACCTCGGGCACATTGGAAAGGGCAGCGGGGGGCATACTGATCGTCGCCGGGGCGGAACGCCTGACAGGCGAACAAGCCGCCCTCATCGCAAGAGCTTTGGACGAGCAAACCTTGAAAGTCGTCGCCCTCGATGAGGCCAGCCCGGACGATGAAGCACAGCTACCCACCATTCTAGCTGAGCGCATGACCGTCACAGTGAAGACGGACGGTGTTCCGCTGTCCATTTGCCGTGGTGGCAATCAGCCAGACCCGGCTGCCGCGCAGGAAGCCAACAGCCCGGAACTGGAACCGGGCCTACTGCTTTGGCTGGCATCCACATTGGATGCACTCAACAGGCCATCACCCCGTACGCTTCTGCACTGCTCCCAGGTAGCGCGATCATTGGCCGGCCTCGATGGCTGCGCCAAGGCAACAGCCGCTCACGCGCATTATGCTATTCAGCTGGTACTGGGCGTCACACTGACCGCACCACAGCCTCCTCAAGACGAAGAACACGACACCCAAGAGCAACAGGTTGAACCCGAGACAGATCGGCTGAACGCTCCACCAGAGCAGGACGCCATGCCATCACAATCAGGCGAGACGGCATCTCAGGATCTGACGGTGGAAAGCGAGGCGGGCGTCATGTTGGACCCTCGGCTCCTCCAATCACTCACTGCTGAACTGGCGGAACGAAAAGCACATTCGACGAACGGCGCATCGTCAGGAGCCGGCGCCAAAAGGCGCAACGCCCGCCGGGGCAGGCCCATCGGGCATAGCGAGAACCCACCGCATCAGGACGCACGCCCAGACATTCTTGCGACGCTTAGAGCCGCTGCGCCATGGCAGACCATACGCAAAGCGTCAGTGCCCGCTCAAATGGCCGACCGTCTGCAAATTCGCTCATCCGACTTCCGCTACAAACGACTTCACCAGCCAAGGGAAACGCTGACCATCTTCGTTGTCGATGCGTCGGGTTCCACGGCAACCCAACGCCTTGGCGAAGCGAAGGGCGCTATCGAACGCTTTTTGACCGATTGCTATGTCCGTCGGGACAATGTCGCGCTGGTGGCGTTTCGTGGTCGCCGCGCCGAGGTCCTGCTTGAACCCACCCGCAGCCTGGTACGCGCCAAGAAAGGTCTGGCAGGATTGCCGGGCGGCGGCCCCACTCCTTTGGCGAGCGGCCTCAATGAAGGCGCTCACATAGCACTCCGGGCACAGAGAGAAGGGCAAACAGCGCTGATGGTGGTGCTCAGCGACGGGTCCGCCAACATTGCGCTGAACGAGGAGGCGGGCCGATCAGCCGCCCATAAGGATGCCCTTAAAGCGGCTCAGCAAATCAAGGCGTACGACATTGCCTGCCTGTTCGTCGACACGTCCCGCCGTCCACGGGCTCAGGCTTATGAAATCGCCACTGCACTGGGTGCAGAGCACATCCCCATGCCCCCTTCCCGTGCTGATCAACTCGACAGGATCGTGGCAAACCGCCTGCAATCTGCCTGAAATGGCACAGCGCACCCTCAACTGGAACGAGCACAAATATGATTGGCCCCATGCCGGTCTAAGCCGCTTCGTCCGCGATGGCACCAGCCAATGGCATGTGCAGGAGCATGGAAGACGAGACAGCGAGAAGCCGCTCGTGCTGTTGCTTCATGGCACCGGGGCCAGCACCCATTCCTGGACCTGGCTGATACCACATCTCACCGATGAACTAGACTTTGTCGCCATTGACCTTCCCGGCCACGGCTTCACCCAAACAGCAAGCGCTTCGGCTCTTTCACTCCCCGCCATGGCGTTTGGCGTGGCAAAGCTGATGGGGCGTCTGGAACTCGCACCACACTTCATCATCGGGCATTCAGCCGGGACAGCTATCGGATTGCAGATTGCGATCAACCGCAATCTGCCAAACTTGAAGAAAGTCATCGGGATCAATGCGGCCCTGCAGCCGATTGAAGGCAATAGCCTGCTATCACCACTGGCCAAGCTGCTGTTTGTGAACCCAGTCACACCGCGCCTTTTCGCTTGGCAGGCGCGCAACACGGCCATTGCAGACAAAATGCTGGATGCGACCGGCTCGAAGCTCTCCGACCAGCAACGCGACTATTATCTGCGCCTGTTTGGCGCTTCCAGCCATGTGGAGGGCGCACTGGGCATGATGGCCAGTTGGGAGCTGGCGCCTCTGCGCAAAGAGCTGCTGCAATTGGAAACACCTGCCTTATTGCTGGCCGCGAAAGACGACCGCATGGTGCCCGCTTCCGTATCAAAGATCGCGGCTAGAAGTTCCGGGAACCTGTCATACATGGAACTAAAGATAGGCGGGCATTTGGTGCATGAGACGCATCCTGAATTGGTTGCGAACGAAGTGCGCAAGGCGATCCAAAGCGATGTAGGAGAAAGCTGATGGGCTGGTTTGGACTGATCGAAATCGCTTTCACAATCGTCGGCCTCGGTGCGTTCTACATTTGGCAGAGGCGGTCGCTGGCACGCGACATCGCAGAACGCGAGGCCCGCGAACGCGGCGAGATCATGGATCCGCCGGATGAACCCGGGCGCAGCGTTTAAGAGTTAAAACCGCGCGCGGCGCGGCATGCGCCAAGGCAGAAGCAGCTTTACCCATTGCTGGCCGATACGATCGCCCGACAGGCTCTCATGCATCATGCGCACCGGCGCTCCGTTCAGGTGTGTGTCCACCACATTGCGCGTGTAGAAGGGCCCATCCTCATAGCTGCGCACCAGCTTGGGCCGGTGGCCGGCATCGTGGTGCCCCAGTCGCTGCACACCCCAAAAACCTTTGCCCAGCGATGACTTCGCGGGTGGATCGAAATGGCTCAGTTCGCCCTTGTGACCATAGCTGAGCGCAAGCATGTCGTTGCGGCCAGACTTCAGATAGGTGTCATAGATCAGCGTTGTGGTGCCATCTGCGCTCTCACCACGGGCCCAGTTCCAATAGGCGAATGCGTCCTCAATGGGCTCCATGCCCCAGTTGCAATCGAGATAGCCCTCGCCCGCCCAGTCCGGCTGCGGCCAGTTCGATTTCTGCGGACCATCGAACTTCACCTCAATGCGGCTCGACGGAGCAATCGGCCACCAGCGATGGCGCTCTTTATCATCGAGCTCGAACACCGTGTCGGTCACGAAATGTGGCTTCAGTTTCACTGTGCCGCGCAACCGTGAGGGTAAAAAATCATTGGGAGGATAGGGAATACTCACCTCGTCGAAGTTAAGCGTGAGTCCATCTTCATCGCTCCAGCTCAAATCAGACGGGCCGACCTGAAACAGTTGGGCATCGCGGGTCAACTGCTCATGCCCACGCTCGGTCATTGCCCAACGGGCACCCTTGGGTGAGTAGAGCGCAACATTGATGCAAACATGATCGTCAGGGTCTTTGCGCCCCGCCCAGGCGTAGTAGGGCGAGAAGACGGAACCCACGAAACAGATGATCGAGAGACCGTAGTTTCCGCAGTCGCTCAGCCCGTCAACGTACCACCAGAGGTAGCCGCCGGGCGGAACTTCGGCATCGAAGCGCGGTCCGCGACCAGGCTCTCCGCCGCCCGTCGTCCGGAAAGGACGGCCATCGGCACCCCCGATCCCGGATGCACGCTCCCCCCCGCCAGGTAGAGACCCTTCAGCGCCGTCCGAGCGCCCTGCCTTTTGAACGCCACCATCATGCCCTTCGACTGCGGCCCGTAAAGGCTTCCCCCCGTCGCCGGAAACAGGCTGTTGAACTGGGCTGGCCCCGTTCGCACCTGCTGCGCCGTGCTCAGGTCCAGGGTCAGTCCGCATGTCTCCAGTTGGCTTTGAGTGTTCGTCAGACATCGCTCAATCTCATTGCTTGTGAAGTCGCCCTTGTCGCCATCGGGCGGCGCGTTTACAAGAAGCAGGAGCCGTTCTGCGGCGCCCTCGCCCTGCGGTAAAGTGCCGTCATCCCTTCGATCCTGCGCGCAGATGTAGACCGTCGGCTCATCAGGCAGTCCCCGACTGCCAAAGATCGTTTCGAACTCGGCTGCGTAGTGATCCGAGAAGAAGACGTTGTGATGGGCCAGGGGAAAGCCCGATGTCGGCGCATGCACCTTAAGCGTGAGCGCGGATAAAGATCGGTCCTGCCTCGCAATGGGTTTGGACCTAGCGTTCACTTCGCCCAGAAGACCGTTTGCCAGAGCCGACACATCGCCGTTGAAAACCACATTGTCTGCTTGAATGACGGTGCCATCCGTCAACTCAACGCCATCGACCATGTCACCCTTTGAAAGAATGCGCTCGACGCCCGTGCCGGTCCTGACCGTTGCACCGAGCTTCTCGGCGGCAGCCGCGAGCGCCTTAGCAACGCCGTGCATGCCGCCATCCGCAATCCAGACGCCAGCTTGCTCCACATGAGCGACAAGCATCAGCGTCGAAGGCGACCAGTAGGGTGAAGACCCGCAGTAGGTTGCGTAGCGACCAAACAGCTGTTGCAGACGTGGATCGGTAAAGTGCCGACCCAGCTCAGACCACATGGTCGCCATCGGTTTGAGAGCGAGCATGTCGCTGACGTTGGTGAAACCGATATTGGCTGCAAATTGCAGCATGTTGGGCCGCGGCGCATCGATATAGGTGCGTTGCAAGGTCTCAAACATACGCTGCGAGACGTCACAGAACCGGCGGTAGCCATCCGCATTGCGCCTGTCGGAAAACGCCTCAATTGCTTGCGCGCTTTCATCTACATCAGCAAACAAGTCCAGACGCGAGCCATCGCGCCAACCATGGCGGCACAACAGATGGGCCTTGTGATAGGTCAGCAGTTCATCAAGCGACAGGCCCGCTTCGGCCAGAAGTTCGTCAAACACCCACTTCATGGTGAAAACAGTGGGCCCGGCATTGATGCGAGCGCCGTTGACCGGAACCTCACGCATCTTGCCGCCGACGGCTGGCTCCTTCTCGATCACGGTCACGGAGAAGCCCTTTGCCGACAGGTAGATGGCTGCCGCCAGACCGGCGGCCCCCGCCCCAACAATCACCACATCCTGCCGCAAAGCTGTTCGCCAATTCATGCAATTGAAACCGGCCACTGGCGAAGCACCAATGGGTTGGCTTATTCTAGGAGTTGATTGACATGTCGGACAGGGCTGTAAATAGTTTTTTACACCAGATGCCGTCACCAAGATGGAATTAGTGGGAATGGAGCCGATGGCGAACACACCCCAAGGCGAAGAAATAGCCAAAGCGATGCTCGTTCGAATCGAGGCAGCGCTCGAGGAGTGTGTTCTGCTGGCGCAAAACACCAATGGTCGCGCGGCCCCCGGCACCATCTCCGAAGCCATTCGCTACGGCCTTTTCCCTGGCGGCGGTCGTGTTCGGCCACGCTTGAGCCTAGCAGTCTCGATGGCCTGCGGCGATCCGTTCCCAGCCGCATCCAACGCCACTGCCTGTGCAATAGAGATGCTGCATTGCGCTTCGCTGGTGCATGACGATCTGCCCTGCTTCGACGATGCACCAACCCGGCGCGGCAAGCCTTCCATGCATGTTGCCTACGGCCAGCCGATCGCGCTTCTGGCAGGTGACGCGCTCATCGTGATGGCCTTCGAAGCCATTGGTCGCGCCTGTGAAGATCAGCCGCAACTGACAGCGCCCCTGATCCGTATCTGCGGAGAAGCCGTGTCCTGTCCGTCTGGCATCATCGCCGGCCAGGCGTGGGAGAGTGAAGCAGCCGTGCCGCTTCACGACTACCACTTTGCCAAAACAGCGGCCCTGTTTGTTGGCGCAACAATGGGGGGTGCTGCGGCCGCCGGAGCCGACCCGGCGCCGTGGCGCAAGCTCGGCGAGGCACTGGGAAGCGCCTACCAGGTTGCCGATGATCTGCGCGACTATGCAGGAGACGAAGCGGAGATCGGCAAGCCGGTTGGTCAGGACGAGACCAACGACCGGCCCAACGCAGTCGCCATCCACGGCGTGGAGGCGACACTTGAACTGATGCGTTCGCATATCAATGCAGCCGTTGAGGCGGTGCCGGACTGCAATGGGAGCGACTTGTTGCGCGGCTTGATTCATGGCGAGGCCAAGAGGCTTGTCCCCAAAAGCCTCGCACAGTTCGCTGCCTGAACCAGACCCCGAAGCCAAACCATGACCGACACACCTCCTTCGTGGCGTGCCCGCCTAAGGCGCTGGCGCAACAGAAAAATTGCTGACCCTGCTTTTCAGGCGAAATCGGTCAAAATACCCGGCGTATCGATGGTTGCTCGCCGAAAAGCCGACCAGCTGTTCGAGCTGACGGCTGGGTTCGTCTATTCTCAAATCCTGTTCGCCTGCGTTGAGCTGGAACTCTTCAAGCACTTGAAAGATGGGCCTCGCTCAACATCCGAGCTTCAAGACCTTACGGGGCTGGACCCAGATCCCCTCACCACCCTGCTCAAGTCAGCGGAAAACTTGGAACTGATCACGCGGCTGGATGACATGCACTGGTGGCTGGACGATCTGGGCGCCGTTCTTGCCCATGAGCCAGGCATCGAAGCCATGATCCGGCACCACGCGATGCTCTACCGCGATCTGTCTGACCCCATCGCGCTGCTGAAGAATCGTGGGCCTGATGCCGAGATCGCGAAGTTCTGGGCTTACCCCCACGCCCGGCACGACAAGATCGCCGATGACCATGCCCATAGCTACAGTCACTTGATGGCCGTCAGTCAGGCCGCTGTCGCTGGCCAAGTGCTTGAGGCTTACGACTTCTCCGCCCACAAAAGCCTGTGTGATGTTGGCGGCGGACATGGTGCCTTTTTGTCTGCGATCGGGCGCGCGCACCCTCAACTGGCGCTTCATCTGTTCGACCTGCCTCAAGTTGCAGAACAGGGTGCGAAGCTGATGGCGGAGAACGGGTTTGAAGATCGGGTGTCCGCTCATGGTGGCAGCTTCTTTGAAGATCGACTGCCAAGAGATCTCGATTGCTACAGTCTCATCCGCGTTCTCTACGATCATGACGACCACCGCATCGAAATGATTCTCTCAGCCGTTCACAAAGCGATGCCTGCAGGCGCGACTCTCGTCGTGAGCGAGCCCATGGACGGAACAGGACGCAGCGAGAGGCTCGTGGGCGCCTATTTTGCACTCTATCTCTGGGCGATGGGGTCAGGTCGCTGCCGATCAACCGACAGAATCGCGGAAATGCTGACCAAGGCTGGCTTTTCGGGCGCTGCTCGGCGCCCCAATCCACAGCCCCTGTTCGCAAGTGTAGTGACTGCCACTCGTTAGAGTGGAGAAAATCCCCAAGCTGGACGGGCGCCCCTCGATTTTTTCCCTTTTTTGCGGAAGTGCGTTTGTTCTTTGCCATTTGGGCGAAAGCGATTGACACATTCGTGTGTCAAATTACTATGACATTTAATTATGCACACTAGAATTGACGCTGTGTCTCTTCGGTCGTGCGCAGTGGGATGTCATGGACGCCAACGCAGTAGTCATATCGGAGCCGTCGCGCATCGAACTCTGGGAGCTTCATTTGAAGGAAGCTGGCCCGGAGGACATTGTCGTGGAGACGGCATGGTCGGGCATCAGCTCCGGCACTGAGCGAAAGCTGTTCGACGGGTCCATGCCGCCCTTCCCGGGCTTGGCCTATCCGCTCGTCCCCGGATATGAAGCCGTTGGCTACGTCGCCCAGACGGATGAGGCCGAGACGCATAGCGTTGGTGACCTGGTCTTTGTGCCCGGTGCGCAGTGCTACAAGGATGCGAGCGGACTGTTCGGCGCCTCCGCGTCGCAGCTCGTCACAAGCGCGAAACGTGTTTTCGCCGTGCCGTCAGATATGCGCGAGCAGGCGACCCTGCTTTCACTGGCAGCCACGGCCCACCACGCTTTGGCGCTCACGAAGCAGCGGCCTCCCGATCTGATTATCGGTCATGGCGTTCTGGGTCGCCTCATCGCCCGCATGAGCATCGCCATGGGCAATCCCGCGCCGACGGTCTGGGAGAAAGACCGGCATCGGCGTGAAGGCGCGTTGGGCTATGACGTGACCGAAGCCAAGCGCGACAAGCGTTCGGATTTCAACTGTATCATCGACGCCAGCGGTGCTGACAGCATTCTCAACGACGCGATCAGCCGTCTGGCCATTGGCGGCCAACTGGTTCTGGCTGGCTTTTACAATGACCGCCTGAGCTTTGACTTCGTGCCCGCCTTTGTGCGCGAGGCCAACATTCAGATCGCTCGCGAGTTTCAGCCCGAAGACATCAAGGCCGCGCTGCATCTGGCAAGCGAAGGCAAGCTGAAACTTGCCGACCTCATCACCCACCGCGCCCACGCCGAAGACGCACGGACGGCCTACGACACCGCCTTCCGCGATTCCGGCTGCGTAAAAATGATTCTCGATTGGAGACTGGAAGCATGACCGAAGGTCTCGGAAACACATCCGCCTACGACGAAGCCCAATACCATCAGAGGTTGCGCCAGGAAGCAAACATCGAACCCGATGTACCTGAAGCTGGTGAAGCCACGAGCGAAACCCAGATCATCGCGATCTACGGCAAGGGTGGCATCGGCAAGAGCTTTACGCTCGCAAACCTCAGCTACATGCTGGCCCAGATGGGCAAGAAGGTTCTGCTCATCGGCTGTGACCCCAAATCCGATACGACGTCGCTTCTGTTCGGCGGCAAGGCCTGTCCGACCATCATCGAAACCTCTTCCAGGAAGAAGGAAGCGGGCGAAGAAGTTGAGATTGGCGACGTCTGCTTCAAGCGCGACGGCGTCTTCGCCATGGAACTGGGTGGTCCGGAAGTGGGGCGTGGCTGCGGCGGACGCGGCATCATCCACGGCTTCGAAACGCTCGAGAAGCTGGGCTTCCACGATTGGGACTTTGACTATGTCCTGCTCGACTTTTTGGGTGACGTGGTCTGCGGCGGCTTCGGCCTGCCGATCGCCCGCGACATGTGCCAGAAAGTAGTCGTCGTCGGCTCCAACGATCTTCAATCGCTGTACGTTGCCAACAATGTCTGTTCGGCGGTCGAATACTTCCGGAAGCTCGGCGGCAATGTCGGCGTGGCAGGTATGGTCATCAACAAGGATGATGGCACCGGCGAAGCGCAGAACTTCGCTGAGGCCGTGAACATTCCGATCCTTGGGGCCATTCCCCAGGACGAAGACATCCGCCGCAAGAGCGCAAACTATCAGATCGTCGGCCACCCCGATGGCCGTTGGGGGGAGCTCTTTGGCAATCTTGCGAGCGCTCTTATGGAAAGCGACCCGCATCAGCCTGCCCCTCTGGATCAGGATGGCCTGATTGCTCTCTTTGACACCGAAAAGGGCGACGAGAACTTCCAGCTGACACCAGCAACAATCGAAGACATGTGCGCCGCAGCCACGGTCAACAAGCCATCCCTCGAAGTCATCTACGATCAGGTCTAGGCGAAGATGGCAGCTCACACCCTTCTTGACCGGCGCAAAGACGCATCAGCGGCGCCCAAGGTGACTCCAGAAGTCACCGAGGCTGAGGCCGCTCGCGTGGAAGAAGCGACGACCGCTGAGGGTTTGGGATGCCATTCGAGCGCCGAGCAGATGGCGGCCGCCGCAAAATCGTCCGGCAATGCTGAGCTGATGGAAGGCTTTGAGCGCGACTACCCGCTGGCGGATCACAATGCGGGACCCCACGAGCAACCGCAAAGCATGTGCCCCGCCTTCGGGTCACTGCGCGTCGGCCTGCGCATGCGTCGTGTCGGGACCATTCTCTCGGGTTCGGCTTGCTGTGTGTACGGCCTTACCTTCACCTCCCACTTCTACGGGGCCAAGCGCACGGTAGGCTATGTGCCTTTCAATTCGGAGAGCCTGGTTACCGGCAAGCTCTACGAAGACATTCGCGATGCGGTCCACGAGATGGCGGACCCGGACCAATACGACGCCATTGTCATGACGAATCTTTGTGTGCCGACGGCGTCCGGCGTGCCGCTGCAAATGCTGCCGCGCGAGATTAACGGTGTCCGTATCGTCGGTATCGATGTGCCCGGATTTGGCATTCCAACCCATGCGGAAGCCAAGGACGTTCTCTCCGCCGCCATGCTCAAGCGGGCCCGGGAAGAGGCAGAGGCTGGCCCCGTCCTGCCCCCCCGTTCCAAGGAGGACGAGCGTCCATCAGTGACACTTCTCGGTGAGATGTTCCCTGCGGACCCGATGATCATCGCGCAGATGCTCGATCCGATGGGTCTGGCCTGCGGTCCGGTTGTGCCGGTCCGTGAATGGCGTGAGCTCTATGCAGCGCTGGACTGCGCCGTCGTTGGTGCGGTTCACCCCTTCTACACCGGTGTCACTCGCGAGTTCAAAGCGGCGGGCCGCGCCGTTGTCGGTTCCGGTCCCGTCGGCGTCGAAGGAACAAGCGCATGGCTGCAAGCCATCGGAGAAGCCACCAACGTTGCGACTTCCAAGACAGACGCAGCGCGCAACGCCATGATTGGCGCTATTGGCGCAGGCCTCGAGGCCAACCCCATCAAGGGCCGCATCACTCTGTCGGGTTATGAAGGGTCCGAACTGCTGGTGGGCCGCCTGTTGGTCGAAGCAGGCGCAGACCTTCGCTATGTCGGCTCCGCCTGCCCCAAGACACCCTACTCTGCCGAAGACGCGGCATGGCTGGAAAGCAAGGGCGTCCGCGTCCAGTTCCGCGCCACGTTGGAACAGGACGTGGCGGCGATGGCCGAGTTCCAACCGGACTTGGCGATCGGCACAACACCGGTCGTGCAGAAAGCCAAAGAAGCAAGCATTCCAGCGCTTTACTTCACCAACCTCATCTCGGCTCGCCCCCTCATGGGCCCTGCGGGCCCGGCGTCCCTTGCACCGGTCGTCAATGGCGCTATTGCCAACAAGCCCCGGTTTGACCGCATGACCGAGTTCTTTGAAGGCGTGGGCAGCGGTGGCGCAGCGGGCGTCTGGGAAGATCAGCCCACCGAAAACATCGCGAAGGACGCGAAATATCGCAAATCCTACGCCGCCCGCGTGGCGCGCCAGGCCAATAACGACGTGGATGCGGGGGTCTCGGTAGGCACATGACTTCGCCATGCACCAAACCCACTTCTTCTGCTCCGACCGGCTGCCGCCGGCAGGAGGTAGGCACATGACCCTCATCATCGATCATGACCGCGCCGGCGGCTATTGGGGCTCCGTCTACGTCTTCACCGCCATAAAAGGCCTGCAGGTCATTATTGACGGTCCGGTAGGCTGCGAAAACCTGCCAGTCACATCCGTGCTCCACTACACCGATGCCCTGCCCCCACACGAGTTGCCCATTGTGGTGACAGGCTTGGGCGAGGAGGAGCTCGGTCAGCACGGCACCGAGGGCGCGATGAAGAGTGCTCGCAAGGCGCTCGATCCAGATCTGCCCGCCGTGGTGGTGACCGGCTCCATCGCTGAGATGATCGGTGGTGGCGTCACGCCGGAAGGCACCAACATTCAACGCTTCCTGCCCCGCACGATCGACGAAGATCAGTGGCAGAGTGCCGACCGCGCTTTGAAGTGGCTCTGGACCGAATACGGACCGAAGAAAGTCCGCGCACAGCGCCCCAAGAAGGAAGGCGAGAAGCCGAAGGTCAATCTCGTCGGTGCTATCTATGGCACCTTCAACATGGCGTCGGACCTGGCGGAGATCCGTCGTTTGGTCGAGGGCATTGGCGCGGAAGTGAACATGACATTCCCCCTCGGCTCCCACATTGCCGACGTGCGGCAGCTGGCGAACGCGGACGTGAATGTGTGCCTCTATCGCGAGTTTGGCCGCAGCCTGTGCGAAGCGCTCGACAGGCCTTACCTCCAAGCACCGATTGGCATCCACTCCACCACAGCGTTCCTGCGTAAGCTGGGCGAGCTCACCGGTCTTGATCCGGAACCCTTTATCGAGCGCGAGAAACACACGACCCTCAAGCCCATGTGGGATCTCTGGCGGTCTGTCACGCAAGATTTCTTTGCATCTGCCTCCTACGGCATCCACGCCACGGAGACCTACGAACGCGGCATCCGCAACTTCCTCACGGAAGAGATGGGGCTGCCGTGCAATTTCTCGTTTGCCCGCAAGCCCGGCAAGAAGCCGGACAACCAGGCCATACGCGACGCCATTGCCGACAAGACACCTTTGATCGTCTTCGGCTCTTACAATGAGCGCATGTACCTGGCCGAGGCAGGCAAACGGGCCACCTACGTTCCGGTGTCCTTCCCCGGCGCTATAATCCGGCGCCACACCGGAACACCCATTATGGGTTACTCGGGCGCGAGTTGGATGATCCAGGAAGTCTGTAACGGGCTGTTCGACGCCCTGTTCGACATCCTGCCCCTGGGTACAGATCTCGACGCAGTGGAAGCCACGCCGGCCAAAGCTCCGCGAGCAGTCGCCTGGTCGGACGTCGCTCGCCTCGAACTCGATGCCATCATGGCAGACGAACCCATCATCAGCCGGATCTCAGCCACCAAGCATCTCCGCGACGCTGCAGAACTGGCCGCCGACGCCGATGGCTCGTCCACCGTTGAACCCATTCATGTGCGCACCGCTGCCAAGCGGCGCGCCTCTATGTCCGCCTGAAAGTGAAGGGAGATCACCCAATGGCCATGACAGAAACGAACTCAACAGCCCGCAAGGGCAAGCTGTCCGCGCAGGACCGGCTGGAGTACCGCGCGCTTTTTGCGCTGGCGTTTCTTCCATGCCTGGCTGCAGCCAGCTGGCAGCGTCTCTTCCCATCAGGTCTGAACCGCGCGCCCCAGTCGGGCTCCGTGTTCAGCGAAGCGAAATCAGCGGCTCATGCCGCCGTGGGCTACGCGTTCATCGCATAGCCATTCCAGTTGGCGGGGGAGACCCCGGCAAGTCCCGCTAACCGGCTTCGGTCGACGCGGGTTACCCGGCTGCGGGGAACCGCAGCGAAAGCGACTAGGAGGTCTTTATGTCCAGTCCAAACACCGTCTCGCTCTCCGGCATGTCCGAAGGTGAGGCTCAAGAGTTCCACAAGTTCTACATCCAGGGAATGATGATCTTCTCGGCTATCGCCGTAGTTGCTCACTTCCTGGTGTTCGTGTGGCGCCCTTGGTTCGTCTAGAGGAGCACTGATCATGTGGAGAATCTGGATGGTTTTCGACCCGCGCAAAACGCTGGTCGTTCAAGGCGTATTTCTGTTTTCGCTGGCAGCGATGATTCACTTCGTCCTGCTCTCGACAGAGCGCTACAACTGGTTCGACGAAGCTCAGCGCATGGCCCCACCTGCCGGTGTGGTCGTGAGCGAATAGCGACGTTTCAACCCGATACTCGGGGGGGACCGTCGTTCAGGCGGCCCCCTCCGAAACAAACACTGCACTGACGACCGGTTGCCACGGCACCGGACTTGAGGAGAACAGACATGTCTCTGCTAAGCTTTGAGCGAAAGTACCGTGTGCGCGGCGGCACCCTTGTCGGAGGCGACCTCTTCGACTTCTGGGTTGGCCCGTTCTACATGGGCTTCTTCGGCATCACGACGATCTTTTTCGCGGCGCTGGGCACCGCACTCATCATTCTGGGCGCATCCTATGGCCCAACCTGGAATCCCTGGCTGATTTCCATCAACCCGCCACCCATCGAATATGGTCTGGGCATGGCCCCACTTCAGGATGGTGGCATCTGGCAGTTGGTCACCATGTGCGCCATGGGCGCCTTTATCTCATGGGCCCTGCGTGAGGTCGAAATCTGCCGCAAGCTGGGCATGGGCTACCATGTGCCATTTGCGTTCGGCGTCGCCATCTTCGCCTACGCCACGCTGGTGATCTTCCGCCCGCTCCTGCTGGGTGCGTGGGGCCACGGCTTCCCCTATGGCATCTTCAGCCATCTGCAATGGGTGTGGAACACCGGATATCAATACGGCAACTTCCATTACAACCCGGCGCATATGGTGGCGATCACCTTCTTCTTCACCACCACGTTGGCGCTCGCGCTGCATGGTGGCATGGTGCTGTCGGCCGCCAACCCACGTCGGCATTCCAGCTTCGGCGGACCCGTTGAAGTGAAGACACCCGAATATGAAGACACCTTCTTCCGGGACACGATCGGCTACTCCGTCGGCACATTGGGCATTCACCGCCTCGGCCTGCTGTTGGCTCTGAACGCCGGTTTCTGGAGCGCTGTCTGCATCTTCATCGCAGCCGGTCCAATCTGGTCCGAACCCTGGACCGAATGGTGGGAACCGCTTCGTAACTTCTACACGTGGGGAGGCTCTGCCGGGTAACCGGCGGGTCTGAAGGGAGACACCCATGCAATATCAAAACATCTTCACACGCGTGCAGGTCCGCTCAGAGCCGGAAGTCGGCATCGATATCGGACTGGGCAATCGGGATCGTACCGAGAACCCGTTCTACAACTGGCTTGTCGGAACATTCGGCAACGCTCAGCTGGGCCCCATCTATCTGGGCTTTTTGGGCACGGCAGCCTTCATGTGTGGCGGCGCTGCGTTCGTCATCATCGGACTGAACTATTGGGTTCAGGTCGACTTCAACCCGGTCCGTTTCGTTCTGGAACTGCCGTGGCTGTCACTGGATCCACCGCCGGAAGAGGCTGGACTCTCCATCCCATCCCTTCAGGAAGGGGGTTGGTGGTTCATAGCCTCATTCCTGTTGCTGGCGTCGGTGATCCTTTGGTGGTTCCGCATGTACCGCCGGGCGGTTGAGCTGCAGCTGGGCCTCCACGTGCCGCTGGCTTTCGCAGCCGCCATCTGGCTGTTCCTCGTCCTCGGTCTCATCCGTCCGATCCTGATGGGCGCCTGGTCAGAGGCCGTGCCTTACGGCCTCTTCACTCACCTGGACTGGACGGCCCTGTTCTCACTCACCTGGGGCAATCTGTTCTGGAACCCGTTCCACGCGCTCTCGATCGTGTTCCTCTATGGATCGACGCTCCTGTTCGCCATGCACGGTGCGACCATTCTGGCCGTGACACGCTATGGCGGGGAGCGCGAGCTTGAGCAGATCACCGACCGCGGAACCGCCTCGGAGCGGGCAGCCCTCTTCTGGCGCTGGACCATGGGCTTCAACGCCACCATGGAATCAGTGCATCGCTGGGCCTGGTGGTTCGCAATGCTCACCTGCATCACCGGCGGCATCGGCATCCTGCTCTCAGGCCCGATTGTTGAGGACTGGACATTGTGGGGCATTCAGCACGGGATCGTCCCGGACGACCCCACCTGGTGGCCTGACACTCCGAGCTCGCTGGAAAGCAGCTGGTAAGTCGCCAGTTCCGGTAAGAACGAAAGGGCCGCTCAATCCGAGCGGCCCTTTTTGTTTCAGCAAGATGAACCTTTGAGCGTGCGCCTCAAGCGGCGGGCGAGATCAGCGTGTCAGGAATATCGCGCCAGGCCCCCTCGACGGAAAGCAGATTGAACCGCGCAAACATGTATTCAGAGAACCACCCCTCCGCATAAGCCCGACGCACGGCCACGCCGTGCGTATCGCTATCGAGGGAGAACGCCTTCATCGCCTCTTCGCTTTCCCAAAACGAGAATGTCACCTGGTGAAGCCAGGGCACTTCGCCCATGCCGATCATGAAGTGGCGCTGGTCATCGCCCTCCGCCCTGTCCGAAATAGCCGGCACCAGAGACCAAAAGCGGCGCAGGTGGCGCTTCTTCAAAGTGGCACGGGTGATGGCCACCATGGGAAGCGATTGCTCGGTCTCAGGCGCAATCTCAAAAGGCGGAGCGCCATCCCACTCCCCGCGGCAGCTGGTCGGCCGCAGAAACACGGTCGCCGTCTCAACAGCCCGCTCTCGATATCGGGCCATCACCCGGCTGTCGGCGAGGCGCTGTCGGGCCATCTCTTCAGACGGCCAAAGGCACATGATGGTGTAAACGGAGAAATTGGGGCGCGTGGAAAAGCCGGCGCCAGCACCAGTTCCCATCATTTTAAAGAATTGCAGATCTGGTGTTCGAGCCAGTCCGGGGCGCGCAAGCCCCATCTGCGAAAATGCCCACAGCTTTGAGGCCAGACCTTCAAAACGAAAGAGCGAAATCGTGACGGTTTGCATGGCACTGATCCGGGCAGCACCCGGGAGCGAGTGCGGTGTAGGCTATGCCACCGAACGGGCGAGCGCGCACTGGGACCACAGGTCGCAAAGCGCGTCGGACAAGGCGGCGATGTCGCCATCGGTATGGAACGGCGTTGGCGTGATGCGCAAGCGTTCTGTCTTCACAGGCACCGTCGGATAGTTGATGGGCTGCACGTAGATGCCGTTCTGCTCGAGCAGAATGTCCGAAATCCACTTACACTTCGCGGCATCTCCCACCATCACAGGCACAATGTGGCTGTCATTCATCATGTGAGGAATGCCGCGCTTGTCGAGCATGGCGCGAACCTTGCGAACGGCTTCCTGATGCGCAGCCGCGAGTTCGCGGTGCTCTTTGAGATATGAAATCGAAGCCGTAGCGCCGGCTGCCAGAGCAGGCGGCAGCGCAGTTGTGAAAATAAAGCCGCTGGCGAAAGAACGTACAAAATCGATCAGATTGCGCGAACCGGTGATGTACCCGCCCATCACGCCGAAGGCCTTGCCAAGTGTGCCTTCGATGACAGACAGGCGATGCATCAACCCTTCCCGCTCAGCAATGCCACCGCCACGAGGGCCGTACATGCCAACGGCATGCACTTCATCCAGGTAGGTCAGCGCGCCAAACTTATCAGCGACGTCACACAGAGCCTCAATCGGCGCGATGTCGCCATCCATGGAATAGACGCTTTCAAAAGCGACCATCTTCGGAGCAGCAGGATCATCTGCAGCCATCATCCGGCGCAGATCTTCGGGATCATTGTGTTTGAAAATGCGCTTCTCACAACGTGAATGGCGAATGCCTTCAATCATCGAGGCGTGGTTTCCGGCGTCGGAATAGACGATCATGCCGGGAATTTTGGAAGCAAGAGTGCCGAGCGCGGCCCAGTTTGAAACATAGCCTGATGTGAAGATCAGAGCCGCTTCTTTCTGGTGCAAGTCCGCAAGCTCGTCTTCCAGCAACACATGGTAGTGATTGGTGCCCGAAATGTTGCGTGTGCCACCGGCGCCCGCGCCACACTTGTCTATCGTCGCATGCATGGCATCAGTCACGACCTTGTTTTGGCCCATGCCAAGATAATCGTTGGAGCACCACACCGTCACTTCATGGGTGCTTCCATCAGGGCGATAACGTGTGGCTTTCGGAAAATGATCCTTGTGACGCTCGATATCGGCAAAGACGCGATAGTTGCCGGCTTCATGGAGGCCGGATAGCGCGGTTTCGAAGAATTGCTCGAAGGACTTAGGAGCGCTTGAAGCCTGGTTTTCTGGTGCCGAATCCTGGTTCTCAGAAAATTGCAGAATGTCCATTACACGTCCTCGTCTTCGGTGAGCCCGACTTAGTCATTTTTCGCAGATTTGGAACTGCGACGGGTTAGCACTTTTGTCGGTCTCTTTGGATCATTTATAAAGTAGTCTCGGCGCCAACGGAACGTCTTGAGCGTTGAATCGATGGCGAAATTTCCATTTTCATGAGTTTTCTGTGTTCGGTTTTGGCGCATTGCAAACGGTCCACAGTGGCTGTCTTTTTGTCGCTGCGCGTCGCCCAGCCCCAAAGAGCCGCGTCCCGCATCGGCAACACCAGAAACAGATGCTCCGCTATGGCTAGAAGCAGGAACGTGCTCAGCAATACATGCCCGACCACGGCATAGGCCATGTCGGCGCGTGCCGTCGCGTCAATCAGCGTGATGAGAAGGCAGATCGAAAGGGCCAGCGAAATGGGCAGGAACGGCGTCACTCGATCAGTGCGGAAATAGCTATGCAAGTGGCGAACGCGCGGCGGCATCAGATCGCTGATCGCGTTTGGAGCGCCCAGGAACACGATGAACTTCGTGCTCAGCCGCATCGCCCACATGAGCAGCAACAGCAAAGCACCCGTGGGATTAGCACTCCCAATGGCAAGCACCACGATCAGCAAAACCGTAAGGAAGAGCCCGATCTCATGATGGTTCACAGCTCTGAAAGCGAAAGAAAAGCGCCGTGCACCCGACGCACCCTCCGGGCATGGCAACGGTCGCGAACCGGTCACCAGTCCCATGAGAAAAGCAGCTTCGTGGAAGGCCCAGACCGCGAGTGCGGACACAAAACCCACGTAAGTTGCCAACACATTCGCGTGGCCGGAAGACCAGAACAGGCCGCCAACCCCAACCGCACCCAGCAGCCCAAAGATCACCATGACCGAGCCACGGTTGTCGTCCCCAACGCGCACCGCAAACGCCACTAAGCCGGTGGTAACCCACCAGGTGACAACGGCAAAAACGAAGGCGAGCACGCTGGTCATGACCTACCAGACAGGCTCGAGACGGCTGGTATCGGGAATCTCGTTGGAGATCGTCGGCAGGAAATAGAGGCGCCCGAAGGTCAGCGCAGCACGCGCGCCCAGCCCAACCTTCTTGAGCCGACCCGCAAGACCACCCTGCTCTTCAGCGGCTGCCAGCTTGATGTTCAACTCATTGAGCCGACGGAAACCAGCAAGCGTCTTTGGATTGTCGAGGTCGAGCAGGACCGGGAAGCACTGTTTGGAGATCTCGGTCGTTAGACGGAAGACACGCATATCGTAGTCTTCAATGTCGATCCCCAAGGCCTCGTGGAAGGCCGGCCGACAATGATCCCGGACATACATGGTCGAGAAGACAGCCAGCAGGAAGAAGCGAATCCAAAGCTTGTTTCGACCCTCTAGCAGACGCCGGTCAGAGCGCATCAGCAGAGAGAAGGCCTCACCATGGCTGAACTCATCATTGCACCACTCCTTGAACCAGCGGAAAATCGGGTGGATCCGCTTGTCCGGATTCTGCTCGAGATGCCGATAGATGGTGATGTAACGCGCATAGCCGATTTTCTCGGACAGATAGGTCGCGTAATAGATGAACTTGGGCTTGAAGTAGGTGTACTTCTTGGCCTTGGCCAGAAAACCCATGTTTACGCCAATACCAAAATCCTTCAGCGCATCGTTGAGGAAGCCCGCGTGGCGACTTTCATCGCGGCTCATATAGCCAAACAGTTCGCAGATATCCTCGTTGCTGCCCCGGCGCTTCATCTCCTTATAGAGAACGCAGCCGGAGAACTCGGACGTCAGGGACGACACCAGAAAATCGACTAGTTCCTTTCGAAGCTCTGGATCGTAATCGTCGATGGCGGACACGTCCCAAGTCTCATCACGCTTGAAATGCCCACGATTGGGATCCGACTTCATCTGGGCGATCAGGCGGTCCCACTCTTCGCGCACGGACGACACGTCGATGCGGTCCATCTCGTCAAAGTCCGTCGTGTAGAACCGGGGGTTGAGCATGGTGGAGTTGACGGCGGCCTCGGTCGTTTCGTTGACCCGGCTGCGGTAGGCCGCGTTGCTGGCGGCTATGTCTTCTGGTGTGACGTGCTTGTTCATAGCGTAACGGCCTCCGAGAAGCTGAACTCGCAAAGTTCCATGAATTCGAGATCGCCGGTCGCGCGCGTCCAAACGCGCTCCAGGCGACTGGCACGGGTAATCGTGGCGCGGCGTTCGAAGGTCTGGCGCTGGCCATAGGGCACCTGTATCGGGGAGCCGTGCACCTTCACCTCGTCACCGGGATGAACCACCACGCCGCCACTGAACCGAACGTGGGCACCCAGTTCCTCGAATGTGTTGTTGATCTCCACAGTGCAGTCGACGTCTTCATGACGGCGACTGAGCAGATTTGCAGTCCGTTTCGTCATATCAGCCTCCAACCTTTGCAGTTGTTTCAGAGATAAGGATCGATAGAGCCTCGGCAGGCTTGCCTGCCGGTATGTTGATCTGAAACCCAACGTCCGGTGCGGTGATGGCCATGTCTCCGCGGTTCCACGAGAGGATCGTGTAAGTGTCGAGGGGCGGCTTGGAAGCGGCCACGCGCATCAAATCAAAACGCCGGAAAGCATCACGGATCGGGTGCCGCTGCTCGGCCGGGAACTCACCCAACAGGCCGCCGGTCGATGCATCGACGAGCGCGACTGTGCCAACGCCATCATTCTCCACCCGGACATCCCGGACAAAATCCGCTGGCCCTGTCGGCAGATCGACCGCCTTGTAGCCGAGCAAAGACCCGGAGACGATCAAGACAAAGGCGAGCAGCGTGAACGCGCCGACCAGCTTGTACATAAAGGTCGCAGCCATTTCGCCTTCACGACGCACCCGCGCCTCCGGCGCAAGTCGTTGCTGGGTCGAGATGTGAACGCTCTGCTCTGCCATGGCCTGTCTCCTATTGTGTTGCCAACTGTCCGATGGGTGCAGGTTTCGCCTGACTGCGGATGGCGTCCTGTATGTCGGCTGTCAGTTCGGCGACCTCTGCTTCGCTGTGTTCACGCGCCAGAAAGGCGATGACCTGCTCGGACAGGATAGCGCCCACTTTGCTCGCCTTCTTGAGGCCGACCATCATGGGCTCGACATTGTTGATCCGCCACGGACGCACATTGGGCCACAGCATCAGCCAGGCCAGACGCATGCCGTCAGTGGACAATTGCACAGCCACTTCACCTTCGCCGGTGCCGTTGGCACGCAGATCTACATTCTCGATTTTTCCGAAAGGCAGATTGTAGGTGGCTGAAAGAGCCACACCCACGCGCATCACCAAACGCTTATTGGTGATCGTGTAGAGCGCCGTGCGCTGTACCAGATAGGCAAAGATCGCCAGAAAACCGATCACAAGCAAACCGGCACCTGCCAGCAGTACGAGGCCAAGAACGGTGTCCTCAAGGCTTCTTCCGCTGTTGGTCCCCGTCCAGGCGACCCATGCGCCGATGGCAGCGAAATAGAACACCACCCAACGGGCCCGAAGCCGCTGGCGGAGCAGAACGCGCCAGTTCGGCGCACCCTGCCAGACAATGCGCTCCCCCTCCGGCAGCTCAGCCGGAAGGCCTGGGATCGGCTCGAAGTCATGCTCCGGGCCGCCCGTTTCCGAATGCAGCTTGGTGGGGAAGCTATCGGTCACAGCTTCACCTCGTGACGGGATGGGTCGGAGTAGAAGAGACCGCCGCCATAATAGCCCATGATCTGATCTTCCTCGCGGAAAGTGATCTGGTCAGGCGATGCCGTGCGCGGCACACCAGCGAACTGCGCGCCCTTGATGGCCTTGACGTAGCAAAGCTCTTCGCGACCACGGATCGGCTGAATGTAGGCAAAGTTGTAAGGGATCAGCACCGAACCCTCACCAATCGCAGGGTCCAGCGCCACTTCGTAGTAACGCGCGACCTGCTCGGCACGGTCACACCAGATGTCAGCAACAGTACCGGCAACCACACCATCATGACCAACAACGCGAAGGCCGCGAGGGTCGATGTTCTGCTTGGCGACCGTGAACTCAGTACCAACCCGCATTGGCACGATCTTCACATCGCCATGGGCCGTCATATCCGGATGATTGGAGCGCTCCGTCCAAGCACCAGGTCCAACACCAGCCTTCATGGGATCATCGCCACCTGGGCGATAGGCCGTGCCCGAAAAACGGCTGACCGGCTCCAGCTTGAGATCTTCGCGATCATTGTCGCGCGGATCATTGTTGGGAACGGTGATGGTGCCGTGGCCGTGAGGCAGGTGCCAGGTTTTCGGCTTCGGCGTGAAAATGGCGTCGGGGCCTTTGATGTTGCCCGCCTCATCCTCCAGCGGGAAGCCTTCGCGGCGGCTTTCCTGCTGCAGATGAAACACGAGATAGGCGAAAAACGCCCAGAAAACGTACAGAATGATCTGCGCGAAATCGATGTATCCAGCTTCACCAATCATTGTCTTCTCCTTGGGTGGCCTTGATAGTTCAGACGCGCATCAGCCGGGCAGTTCGGCCAGGCCGAACGGTTCCGAAGCGCGGGTTCGGGTGGATCGATGCCCGACAAGCGGACCGATGACGACGAGAGCAGCAAACAGTAGACCGATCTCGATATGATAAACGACGGAATAGCCGGCGACTGGCGCGATCAGAACGCCCTCGCCCACTTGTGCGGCGACGAGGCCATTGACGCCGTCGCGCACCAGACCTCCAACTGCCAGAGCGAGCCCGATAGACGTCGCTTGAACAGCGCCCCAGGCACCGACAGCCATTCCATGATCTGAAGACCTTGCAATATCCATGGCGGCCAAAAGCGTGCCCACGGCAAACAGGCCGCCGCCCACGCCGATGACAACAGCGCCGACACGGAACAGGTGAGCCGACGCAAGGGGCTCGGCAAACACCACCGCGCAAAAACCGACAACTCCGATGAGCATGCCATTAGCCGCCACGCGATAAACGTCAGCACCGCGCGTCAGCTGCCGTGCAGCGATGGCAAAGCCCATAAGGCTGCCCGCAGACCAAAGCGCGGTGAGCAGCGTCGTTTGCGAGACCGAGAGGCCGAGAACCTCGCCGCCATAGGGTTCCAGAAGCACGTCCTGCATGGCGAAAGCCGCAGCACCCAAAGCTACGGTCAGCAGCAGGCGGCCTGTCGCTGGCTCTGATCGATACAGAGCGAGCGCTTCGGCAAAAGTCGGCGTCTTGCGGTCCGGCCGGGTAAGGTGCGGCCGCCGCGCTTCCTGTTTCCACATGGCAATCACGTTGATGACCATAGTGGCGACTGCGGCCCCCTGTATGACCTGGATCAAACGGATCGGCGAAAAGTCTGCCAGCAGCCAGGAAAATGCGAGGGACGAGAAGAACATGCCCACCAGCATGGCGACATAAACCAACGCCACGACGCGGGGCCGCGTTTCCTCCGAGGCGAGGTCCGTAGCGAGGGCCAGACCAGCCGTCTGAGTGAGATGCATGCCCAACCCGGTGAGAAGGAACGCGGCCATAGCTGCAATTGGACCAATCCAGGTCGGACCAAGGGTCTGGCTGTGCAGCAACAGGAGAGCAAACAGCATGATGGCCAAGCCACCAAACTGAAGGAGCGAGCCAAGCCAAACATAAGGCACACGGCGCCAGCCGAGCAGCGAACGATAGGTGTCCGACCGGTGCCCCATGAGCGCCCGCAAGGGCGCGGCCAAAACCGGTATGGCCACCATTAAGGCGACCAAGGAAGCCGGCACGCCAAGTTCCACAATCATAACCCGGTTAAGCGTGCCGGTCAGCAGAACGGCAGCCATGCCGACAGCGAACTGGAACAGCGACAGGCGAAGCAGCCTTGCCAGAGGCAGGTCTTCAGTGGCGGCGTCGGCAAACGGCAGAAGCTTGGGCCCAAGATTGGTCAGGAAGTTAGCCACGCCGCGCCTCCACGACCTGGCTGATGTAGAATGGCTTGGCCACCCTGTGCCCGGCCTCAAAGCTCCAGCCTTCGAGGTTAGGAACCCCTGAAACCGCCTTCTCCAACGCAGTGATCCGAACGGGCTGAATGGCCGGCGCTCGATCCTGACGCGGAAACAACCCGCCCAGTCGGTGCTTGACCATGAGGAGCGGCGTGGCCGGCGCAACCGAGAAACTGATCTGACGAGTGGTCCGCTCGGCCAACTCGGCGATCACATCGACCGTTTGGTCCTTGCTGTAGTGAATCAGGCAATCCATGGAGACCACAGAGTCGAACTGGCCGCGATCAGACGCCAGGGCATCGCCTGCTTCAAACGTGGCCAAATGAGCCAGTCCCACCTCTTCAGCGCGCTCCTGAGCGAGCCGGATGATCTGGCCCGACAGGTCCATCCCATGAACGGATGCACCGCGCTGTGCGAGGTCAAGCGCCAAGGCACCCCCGCCGCAACCGGCATCCAGTATCCGCCAACCGCTCAAGTCTGCAGGAAAGCGAGCAAGAAGAGCGGCATGCAATTCAGCCCTGCCATCGCGCACGATGGACCGGACCTTGCTCATGGGCGCATCCGTGGCAAAGCGCTTCCAGGCGTCGAGCGCCGTAGAGTCGAAATAGCGCGTCAGGGCGTCGCGCTTTTCAGTATAGCTTTGTGACGGTGCGTTCACGCGTTCAGCCTCACTCAAAACCCAAGAAATCGAAGATCTGGCGATCCTTCATCGGGGTCGCATCAAAGGGGTCGTGCTCTTCCAGCAGGTGCGCGGCAAGCCGCAGATATTCGTTCTGAATGGCAACGATCTCCGGGTCGTCACCCATCTCGAAGAGCGTGCTCTTCTTCAGGCGCGAGCGGCGAACGGCATCGCTGTCCATGATGTGGGCGATCCGCTCGAGGCCGATCGCGGAGCAGAAGCCGTCAATCTGATCGGTGTTCTTCGAACGGTTGGCGATCACGCCTCCCAGGCGCACGTCATAGTTCTTCGACTTCGCCTTGATGGCCGCTACAATGCGGTTCATCGCGAAAATGGAGTCAAAGTCGTTGGCCGCTACGACTAGAGCCCGCTCGGCATGTTGCAGCGGAGAGGCAAAGCCGCCGCAAACCACGTCGCCCAGCACATCGAAGATGACGATGTCCGTGTTTTCCAGCAGATGATGCTCTTTGAGTAGCTTTACCGTCTGGCCCACCACATAACCGCCGCAGCCAGTGCCCGCAGGTGGGCCACCGGCTTCCACGCATTGAACGCCATTGTAGCCCTCGACCACAAAGTCTTCCGGACGCAGTTCTTCAGGATGGAAATCCACCTCCTCGAGCACGTCGATCACCGTGGGGATCAGCGACTTGGTGAGCGTGAAGGTGGAATCGTGCTTCGGGTCACAACCGATCTGCAGAACCCGCTTGCCGAGCTTTGAGAAAGCCACCGACAGGTTGGACGAGGTGGTGGATTTGCCAATCCCACCCTTGCCGTAGATCGCGAACACTTTGGCGTTTCCGATCTCCATGTTCGGGTCCAGCTGCACCTGCACAGAGCCTTCGCCATCTTCACCGCGCGCAGCTGCTTGTTTGATGGTCTTGGCCTGGGCGGCACTTTCAGCGCGCATGGCGTCCTTCAAGGTCCGGGGATGGGTGTAGAGATTCATGCCGGTTGCCCCGTCAATTCATTTGTCAGTTCATTGGTCTGGGTGTCGGGCGCAATGCCCTCCACACGGTCTTCAAGCTCTTCGCTGGCCTCTGTCAGCGCGGCCCAAGTGTCTTCGTCTGGTGTCCAATAACTGCGCTCACCCGCTTCGATCAGGCGGTTGGCCAGTTTTGATGACGCCTTCGGATTGAGCTCCGCCATGCGGCGGCGCAGCTCGGGATCAAGAACAAATGTCTCTGTCAGATCGCGATAGACCCACTCATCCACCTGCCCGGTGGTGGCCGACCAACCCATGGTGTTGGAGATGTGGTGCTCAATCTGGTGCACGCCTTCATAGCCGTGCTTGAGAAGGCCCTCATACCATTTGGGGTTGAGCATCCGTGTGCGGGTCTCAAGCGCCACCTGCTCATTGAGAGTGCGTACCTTGCCTTCGCCAACCGTCTGATCGCCGACATAGACCGTGACGTCCTTACCGCCGGACGATTTGGCGATGGCGCGGCTGATGCCGCCCAGCGTGTCGAAATAATGGTCGATAGAAGTGACGCCGAGCTCAACGCTCTCAACGTTCTGATAGGCGCCTTCAGTCTCGGCCAAAATGGCGTTCAGCAGTTCGGTTCGCTTCACCGGCTTGCCGTCGACGCCATAGGCAAAACTCTTGCGGCTGGTGTAGGTGTCGGCGATCTCGTCGCCCTCATCCCAGGCACTTGAGTCGATCAGCAAGTTCACATTAGCGCCATAGGCACCGGAAGCATTCGAGAACACGCGCAGGGCTGCCGCTTCCACCGAGCATCCGTACTCTCGAGCCTGCGCCAGAGCGTGGGCACGAATGGGATTCATGTCTTCGGGCTCATCAGCCTGCGCAGCTTTGGCAGCCGCTTCTGCCAGCAGTTTGACTTGCAGCGGCAACAGATCGCGGAAGATGCCTGACAAAGTGACGACCACATCAACACGTGGGCGGCCTAGTTCTTCGAGGCCGATCAGATCGGCACCGGCCAGCCGGCCATAGCTGTCGAACCGCGGTTTTGCACCGATCAGCGCTAGAACTTGGCCAATAGGGCCACCTTCCGACTTGAGGTTATCCGTCCCCCACAGGACCATGGCCAGGCGACGCGGGAAGTGACCCTCGTCGGCCTCGAACCGCTCTATGAGGCGCGCGGCCTGACGGGCACCATCAGCAACAGCAAAGGCGGACGGCAGGCGGAACGGATCAAACCCGTGCAGATTGCGGCCAGTGGGGACGATCTCGGGCGAACGAACCACATCGCCACCGCTGACGGGGCGGATGTAACCTCCATCCAACGCATGGATGATGGCCGGTATCTCGTGGTCGCGCTGAAGCTCTGCATTGAGCGTCTGGAGACGCGCCCGCGTCCCCTCACCCAATTGCACGCCTTTTTCAGCGAGAAGCGCATCGAGATCTGTCTGCGAAACCGTGTCTTCACCGGCTGCTTCATTCACAGCGGCCAGCAAGTCGCGGCGCTCGTCTTCACTGGGCGTTTCTCCCACAACATGCAGTCCGTGCGGAATGAGCGTCTGCTCAAACTCGGTCAACCGGTTGTGCAACTCGACAACACCGCCCGCATCCACGGTCGCTCCACCGTCAAGCAAGTCGAGAGTACCCGCCTGATCCGAGATGGCCGCCAACAGCTGTTTGGCTTCATCGCCGCTCTGGTCAGCGAGCTTACGGAAGCGATCAACGGAGCTGCGCAGGTCCAGCAGACCCTTGTAGAGGCCCGCATTCGCGACGGGTGGCGTGAGATAGCTGATCAGCGTTGCATTGGAGCGGCGGCGAGCAATGGTGCCTTCAGATGGATTGTTAGCGGCGTAGAGATAGAAGTTTGGCAAATCACCGATCAGCCGGTCCGGCCAGCACTCCTCAGATAAGCCCACCTGCTTGCCAGGCATGAACTCTAGCGCCCCGTGGGTGCCAAAATGCAGCACACCGTGGGCGTCAAAATCCTGCTTGAGATAGCTGTAGAATGCCGCAAACGCGTGGGTCGGGGCGAAGCCCTTCTCGAACAGAAGGCGCATCGGATCGCCCTCATAGCCAAAAGCTGGCTGCACGCCCACAAACACGTTGCCAAAATGGCGACCCAGAATGTGGATACGGCGGCCATCAGTTTGATGGCGCCCAGGCGCAGCGCCCCACTGCGCTTCAATCTCACCAAGATGCGGTTCACGGCGCACATGTGTGTCGACATCCACACTGTGAGCAACGTTGGCGGCCGTACCCAGGTGCTCCGCATTGCCGTCCAGAATCTGTTTCTGAAGTTCGTGATAATCTTGAGGTAAATCAACGCTATAGCCCTCGGCTTTCAAGCCTGAGAGCGTGTTGAAAAGCGACTGGAACACAGACAAATGCGCAGCGCTTCCCAGGCCACCTGTGTTGGGCGGGAAGTCGTAGATCACGGTGGCAATCCGCCGATCGGCGCGGGGCGTCCGGCGCAGGCGCACCAGCTTGGCGACGCGGCCCGCAAGAGCCTCCACACGTTCCCTGTGCGCGCTCAGGCTGCGTGTCGCATCTCCAGCCGCGCGACCACCAAACAGCATGGGATGTGTTGCCCCATCCATCTCGGGCACAGCCACCATGATCGTGGTTTCAACCGGCGTCAGTCCCTGATCTGATGCGCCCCACTCCTCCATAGACTGGAACTCAGTCGCAAATGCAGTGATGTAGGGAACGTCGAGGGCGGCCAGTGTTTCTTCTGCGGCCATGGCGTCATTATAGGCGGGCCCGCCCACCAGGCTGAAGCCGGTGAGTGACACAACCGCATCCACGGACGCTTTGCCATCCACCATGAAAAAGCGTTCGACTGCAGGGCGCGCATCCAAGCCGCTGGCATAAGCGGTGACGACATCAAGTCCCCGTGCCTCCAGCGCGGCGATCACGCTGTCGTAGTGGGCACGGTTGTCGGCCAGCAGGTAAGACCGCATCACTAGAACGCCCACCGAACCGCTTGTCCTACTTGCCAGGGGCTTCGACGCGCGGAATGCGGCCAGATCGTCTGTTACTCGATCAGGCAGTTGCGGAGCATAGAGGCCGACATCGGGATAGACGACGGGTTCAGCCGCCTGGGCCAGGTCGCGCAGGGGTTTGCGAGGCCCATCGGCATATTTGCCGATGAGAAACCGTACCATGTTCTCGATGTTCTCGTCGGAACCGGCTAACATGTACTGCATGGCCAGGAAGTAAGAGCGCACATCCTGCGCCTTGCCAGGAATGAAGCGCAGCAGGCGGGGCAGTGCCCGCAGCATCTTCATCTGTCCAGCGCCGCCGGAAGGCTGCTTCGAACCCTTCTTGCGGCCGGCGAGCCGTCGCAGCATGGACACCATGCCGGACGCCGGCTGGGACATGTCGAAAGCCCCAAGGCGCGTCAGCTTCACCACATCAGCCGCGGACAAGGTGCCCACCATGGCGTCACACGCATCGCGGCGCGCCTCCATCCATGGGCGCACGGCGTTGATGTGGTCTTCCATGAACATCATGTTGGCGACCACGAAGTCGGCGCTGGCCACATCGGCCGCTGCGCTTTCCTTGGCCGCTTCATCTGACCAGTCCGTCGTACAATGCACCTTGAGGGAGACGCCGGGCATGGACTGGCGCAGCCGCATTTCGGCGCGCTCAGCAGCTGCCGCCATGTGCGCGTCCAACGTCAGAATGGTGACGTTGACCGGGATGTTGGCCGCTTGCGACGCAGCCATTTGTGCAGCCTCAGCGGCCGAAATGGGCTTTTGCATCGTAGAGTGTGTCCAAAGTGATCGGGTTGCGGCCCTCATTCACCGCAAAAGTTTCAGTGTTCCGGCGCGCCTTGCCGCGCACGAAGAAGGGAATCTTGCGAAGTTCGGCCTCCGCCTCATCGGTCCAACGAATGGCACCGTCAGCGTCTTGCTCCACTGCGCTCAGCGCATCGCGCTCCATTTGCGCGTAGCGATCTGCGGCGGGCTTATCGTCATTCTGAGCGGGTGGCGTCGCCTTGCCGTGACCGCTATGGGCCGCAAGGTGGGATGGTTGAACGTCGTCCGAAAACTCAAAATCTTCCCGGAACATGCCCAGAAGGTGTTCCTCGAGCCCCATCATCAAAGGATGCACCCAGGTGTCGAAAATGACGTTCGCACCCTCAAAACCCATTTGAGGCGAGTAGCGAGCCGGGAAATCCTGAACGTGAACCGGCGAGGAGATGACGGCACATGGCAGACCGAGCCGCTTGGCAACATGCCGCTCCATCTGCGTGCCCAACACAAGTTCCGGCTGGGCTGCGATGATTGCGTCTTCCACTTCCAGATGATCGTCGGAGATCACCGGGTCCACGCCATAGAGCTTGGCAGCCGCCCGGACATCGCGGGCAAACTCGCGTGCATATGTGCCGATGCCACAGACTTCGAAGCCCAGCTCATCCTGGCAGATGCGCGCTGCTGCCACCGCATGGGTGGCGTCGCCATAGATGAAGACCCGCTTGCCGGTGAGGTAGTTGGAGTCGATGGAACGGGAATACCAGGAGAAGCGGTCCTGGCCGTTCTCGAGGGCGACGGACGCATCAACACCCGCGAGTTCGGCTACTTCAGCAATGAACTCTCGCATCGCGCCAACGCCGATGGGCACCGTCCGCACAACAGGCTGCTGGAACTCCTTCTCCAGCCAACGGGCCGCCACGTCCCCGATCTCTGGGTAGAGCAGCACATTGAAGGAGGCCTGCGGCAGGCGGGCGATATCAGCAGGTGAAGCGCCCAAAGGCGCCACCACATTCACATCGACACCCATGCTCTCAAGCAGGGTCACAATCTCGGTGACGTCGTCGCGATTGCGGAAGCCGAGGGACGTTGGCCCTATGATGTTGCAAAGATTGCGGGGGCGCTCTCCGAGATCCGTGTCCCGTTGCGCGCCGCAGAAGCCTCGAACGATCTGGTAGAAGGTCTCCGCTGCGCCCCAATTCTCCTTGCGCATATAGGATGGCAGCTCGAGCGGGATCGCTGGGACCGACAGATCAAGTGTTTTCGCCAAGCCGCCAGGATCGTCCTGCAGCAGTTCGGCGGTGCAAGACGCACCGACAAGAACAGCCTCAGGGGAGAAGCGCTCGACGGCTTCGGCGCACGCCTTCTTGAAAATCTCAGCCGTATCAGAGCCCAAGTCACGGGCCTGGAAGGTGGTGTAGGTGACGGGCGGGCGCTTGGTGTTCCGCTCGATCATCGTGAACAGCAGGTCGGCATAGGTGTCGCCCTGGGGCGCGTGCAGCACATAGTGCACGCCTTCCATGGAAGCGGCGACCCGCAGTGCACCAACGTGGGGTGGGCCCTCATATGTCCACACGGCCAGCTGCATCAGGCAACTCCCTCCTCAACTGGAGCGGAGGCGACAGGCGAGTGTCCAAAGATGCGGTGGCGACGGCCATCATCCCCAGGCAGCGGAACGGACAGCTTTTCACGGCGGCGCAACGGGCGGGTGAACAGCTCCGCCAGATCGCCGGCCTGCTCATATCCCTGGATGGGGGAGAAAACGAGCTCAATGGACCATTTGGTCGCCTGGTCCTGAGCCTCCAGCGGATTCCCTAGACCCATGCCGCAGATCACCAGATCGGGTTGTGCTTCCCGAGCTCGATCCAGCTGTCGGTCCACATCCTGACCTTCGGAGAGGTGCGTGCCTTCCGGCAGCAATGCCAGCTCGGGTTGCGTGAAACGGCGGTGCATGAACGGTGTACCGACTTCGACGATCTCGCAGCCCGCTTCACGGTGGAGGAAACGTGCAAGCGCTGGCTCCAGCTGACTGTCGGGGAAAAAGAAGAGCCGCTTGCCCTCCAGTGTTTCGCGATAAGCCTCGACCGCCCGGCGTGCACGCTGGCGGGGCATCTCAATCGCGGCCTCCAAGCGGTCACGGCTCAGACCAAGCGCATCACAAATGGCTGTGAGCCATGCAGTGGTGCCTTCTTGGCCATAGGGCGTGAGGGTCGACAGAACCGTCGCTCCCCTGCCCTCAAGCGCTTTGGCGGTTGCCCCCAGATAAGGCTGCGCCAGAGCAACAATTGTGTTCGATCCCACCTTGGGCAATTCGCGGGAGTTGCGCATGGGAAAGAAGGAAACATCCTCCACGCCCATGGCGTCGAACAGGCGGCTGAACTGATCTTCCACGACATCAGCCAAAGCGCCTGCCACAATGAGGTTAGGAGCATCCGTTGCCGAAGCCGCAGGCAAATCGTCCACCAGGGCAGTCAGGAAATTGTCCTCGCCCTGGGTGAAAGTCGTTTCAATTCCGCTGCCGGAATAGGCCACCACACGACAGTCCGGCGTGTGTTTGTTGGACAGACGCTGCGCCGCACGGCTCAGGTCGAGCTTGATGACCTCGGACGGACAAGACCCAACGAGAACGAGCATCCGGATGTCCGGACGCCGAGCGAGCAGACGGTCCACAACACGATCCAACTCGTCATTCATGTCGGCCATGCCTGCGAGATCGCGTTCTTCCATGATGGCCGTGCCGAACCGTGGCTCAGCAAAAATCATGACGCCCGCGGCAGACTGCATGAGGTGCGCACATGTGCGGGACCCAACAACCAAGAAGAAAGCGTCCTGCAGCTTCCGGTGGAGCCAGATGATGGAGGTTAGGCCGCAAAAAACCTCATGCTGCCCGCGCTCTTTGAGCACGGGCGCATCCTTACAGCCAACGGCGTCGGTCAATGATGGAGTGGAAGCGCGGTCGGTCATGCGACCACCTCCGCACTGGAGCTCGAAAGCTCTTTCGGTGGATCGTTTGAGCGATGCTGCAAGCGCGCGGCGCGTAGCTTCAACAAAAACTGCACCGCATTCACCACATAGGCGGCGTAGGCGGCCAGCGCCAAAAGCATAAGCGCGAAAGGCGACAAAAGCTCACCGAACAGTGCGACGAGATAAGCCGTGTGCAAAGCCAACACGGCCATGGACACCATGTCTTCCCAATAGAAAGCAGGCGCAAAAAGATACTGGCCGAAGACCACTTTCTCCCAAATCGCGCCAGTCACCATGATGACGTAGAGAATCGCCGTCTTCACAAGCACCGAGCCGTGGGCCCAGACCAGGCCCTCGCCCGTGACCAGATACCGGACGATCAAGGCAATGCTGATCGCACAAATCAGAAACTGGAGAGGCGCCAAAACGCCCTGAACAAGGGTCCAAACGGTCTCATCACGCCGCGCTCGCTGGGCGGGCGTGTACAAACCGCCTTCCAAACCACGCTCATTGGGCGTGACGGATGGCGGCCTGACAGGGGAATGAGCGTCGTCGTACATGTCCCAAAGCTAGTTCCGCGTCATACACAGTGTCAACTTTATTAGACGTTCATAAAAATATACATCATGCTTTCAGGCTCACGAAACATCTGCTATTGGACTGGCGATGGAATAATTCTCGGATTAAGAGACAGAGCTTGGGGAAGCGTTCGGCATCATCGATCCGGTAGCAGACTGTGGGGGCCCAAAAGGCTGACCACGGGACGGGAGACATCAAAGCGATGGACAAGACAGTCGTACGCGATGTGCCAAACAAGCTGACCCGTTCGCTCGACCTGTTCGATGACCTTGATACCCACGCGTTCGCAGAGCTTCTGGGTGCTGCTTCCGACGCTGTTCTGGTCCTGTCCCCTAACGGAGAAATCGCAGATCTCGCATCAGGCAACAGCGACTTTGAAGCCGTTCACATTGCTGACTGGGTCGGCAAACCGTTCATCGATGTGGTTACGTCTGAAAGTCGGGTCAAAATCGAAGGCTTGCTGTCCGACGTCCGTCATCGGTCACAGACCGAAGGTCGACAGGTCAATCATGCCATCGACCCGCAGCGCATGGTGGAGATCGGCCTGGGCGAGACACTGCCTGTGGTTTGGCGGCTGGTGAGCCTCGCCGGTCTTGAGGGCTGTGTTGCCCTGGGCAGCAGCATAGCAGACACAGCCAGAACCCAGCAGCGTTTGGTCTCTGCCCAGCTGGAGCTTGAGAGCGAGTACCGCCTCCTCTCCAACAGAGAAACCAAGTTCAGGGCTGTGTTTCAGTCGGTGGACCTGCCGCTCTTCATCCTGGATGGCAATGGCAAGGTTCAGGATGCGAACTCAGCGGCGCTCGGCCTGACTGGCAAAGATCAGGACAAGTTGGTGGGGACGAGCGCTCTCGACCTTTTTGTTGAAGGCGACAGAGCAGCCATCACAAACCAGGTGCGAACCGCGGGCGCAGGACAGTCCGGCGGCCTCGCGCTGACGCAGTTGCAGGGATCGACCGAGCCTGTGCATGTCTCATTGAGCCCGTTCAGAGAGCACGGCGCCATACATTTTGTTGCGACGATCACGCCCACATCGGAGGGCGTTGGGACGGGCAACGACAAGTCCACCGAGTTGAACATCGACGCCCTTCCAGAGGCCATTGTCCGCACCGACCGCGCGGGAACGATCTTGGACACCAATGAAAGGTTCCTCGACTTCGCCCAAATTACCTCTGGAGGCGGAGCGGTGGGTCGGAACCTGTCCGGGTGGCTGGGTGGATCCCATGTGGACATGTCGGTCCTTCTGGCGCAGTTGCACGATGACGGCTTGATCAGGCGCTTCTCGACAACATTGCGTACGGAACTGGGCTCCATACTGAACGTGATGGTGTCGGCCTCCATGGCCAACCACGGTGACAATGCCAAAGACTTGGCGCCGCCCCAAATTCACTTCGTCATTCTGGAGGCTCGCGGGGCCGACAGCCGACTGATCGTCGAGCCAGGATCAGCCATGTCACCCCAGTCTGACTTCACCCAACTGGTGGGCCGAGTGCACCTCAAGGAACTGGTGCGGGACGCATCGGACGCCATTGAGAAAATGTGCATTGAGGCTGCCCTACGCCAAACCGGCAACAACCGGGCCTCAGCGGCGGAGATCCTAGGTGTCAGCCGCCAGAGCCTTTACATCAAGCTCAAGCGGCACGGTCTCGAGAGCTTCAAAGGCTAGCGTCAACACAAGTTGGCGGAAGTCGTGTATGGTTTAATTGACAGTCCAAGCTGTCAACTCTAGCCTGCGACCATGTCAACACTCGCCCCCGATCCGGCTGTGCAGAGCAGCTTTGCAGCGCAGCGTCGTGCGCCGTCTGTCGGTGCAGTTGTTGAGTTGCTGAAGCCGATAACCTGGTTTCCGCCCATGTGGGCCTATGCCTGCGGCGCAGTGTCGGTGGGCGTTTCAGCCGATCGTTGGATTTATGTAGCGGCTGGTGTTCTGCTTGCCGGCCCAATGGTGTGCGGCACGAGCCAGGCCGTCAATGACTGGTTTGACCGCCACGTAGACGCGATCAACGAGCCGGACCGAGTGATTCCATCAGGCCGGATGCCGGGTCGCTGGGGCCTCTGGGTTGCTGTAGCCGGAACCCTGATCTCTGCGGCATTTGCAGCGCTTCTGGGCTTCTGGGTTTTTGTGGCCGCCGCCATCGGCCTTGCGATGGCCTGGGCCTACAGCGCACCACCCATCCGCCTCAAGATGAATGGCTGGCTGGGCAACGGCGCGGTCGGCTTTTCGTACGAGTCTCTTCCATGGATCACAGCGGGTGCAGCTGCCATGGGTGGCCTGCCGCCAACTGCAGTTCTTCTGGTGGCGCTCGCCTACGGCTTGGGCGCCCACGGCATACTTACCCTCAATGACTTCAAAGCCATGGAGGGCGACCGGGAGATGGGTGTCGCCACCCTACCCCTGCAGCTCGGCGCGCGAAATGCAGCGCTTCTGGCGGCACTCACCATGCTGATCCCGCAGGCCGCGATAGCGACATGGCTTCTGGCGTCAGACGCCATGATCTCAGGCGGCGTCGTGGCGGCGGCAACGCTGGCCCAGGCCATCGCTGCCCGACGTCTGGTCGCCGATCCTGTTCGGAACGCCGTCTGGTTCAGCGCCGCGGGCGTCGGCCTCTACGTCACAGGAATGATGGCCACCGCTATCTCACTTGGTTCAACAGGGGGCGCGTGATGGACACGCTACCATCAGGATCCGCAGAACAGTCGACTGGCCATGGTCTTTCCTGGCTCTCGATCTTCCGCCTCGGCATGGTTCAGATCGCCCTCGGTTCCATTGCCGTTCTCACCACTTCCACGCTCAACCGCGTCATGGTTGTGGAACTGTCCCTAGCAGCCATCGTCCCTG
>JBCBXA010000014.1:38066-45816 GCA_039816825.1 Pseudomonadota bacterium
CCCTGGCGCGCTGGTGGGTTTGCACTATGGGGTGCAGATCTCCCGACCTCTCTGGGGTTTTGGCTCAGACAAGCAGGATGGTTCGGGCAGCCCGCGAAGCCGCTGGATCGTCGGCGGCATGGTGGTCCTGGCACTCTCAGCAACAGCCGCAGCCGCCTCCACCATATTGCTGGAAAGCAGCATGGTCCTCGGCCTCTTGGCCAGCATCTTGGCCTTCACATTTATCGGGTTTGGCGTCGGGTGCTCTGGCACATCCCTTCTGGCACTTCTGGCCAATCGCACCGCGCCGTCGCGGCGGCCTGCGGCAGCCAGCATAGTCTGGGTATTGATGATCGTCGGCATCATCTTCACTGCGATCATGGGGTCGATCTTCCTTGAGCCCTACTCCCACAGCCGACTTGTAGCGTTGACGGCCATTGCCGGCGCTGCGGCAGTGACGCTGACTCTCCTTGCGCTTTGGGGCGTCGAACGGAACTCGAAACCGGCGACCATTCGGCCGGAAAACACCGTCGAACCAAACTTCAAGGAAGCCCTCGCAGAGGTCTGGGAGGACCGGCAGGCGCGCCTGTTCACAGCCTTCGTCTTCTTGTCCATGCTCGCCTATTTCACCCAGGACCTCATCCTGGAGCCACTGGGCGGGCTGCTCTTCGACATGAGCGTCGGCGAAACAACGGCTCTTTCATCAACCCAACATCAAGGCGTCCTGCTCGGAATGTTGGCCACAGGTGCCTTGGGAACGTCGCTGTCGCGCCGGTTCCCGAACATATTGCGCCAGATGATAGTCTTGGGTTGCATCGGATCAGGCCTCGCGCTCGCTGGCCTTGGTGTAGCCGCTGTGCTTGCACCCGCCTGGCCCCTCAAGGCCAACATATTCCTCCTTGGCCTGGCGAATGGAGCGTTTGCTGTCGCTGCCATCGGCACCATGATGACCCTCGCGGGACGCGGCGAGAAATCGCGTGAGGGCGTCCGCATGGGCGTTTGGGGCGCGGCACAGGCCGTCGCCGGCGGATTGGGCATCGTTTTCGGCACCATCATTTTCGACATCACGCGTTTTGTCACTGCCAGTGACAGCACGGCGTTTGCGACGGTCTTCACCATTGAAGCCGGCATGTTCCTCGCCTCAGCAGCGCTGGCCGTAGCGATGAACCGCACCTTCTCCGCCACCGGCGAAACGAATGCGGCCAGCCAATTCGAAGCCGAACTGACGCCAGCAGAATAAGGACAGACCATGAGCCAGCATATCGGCAGTTTCGATGTCATCGTCGTTGGCGGCGGCCCCGCCGGCGCAACAGCGGCCTCTGATCTGGCGCGCGCTGGTCGTTCGGTGCTGCTTGTGGATCGCGAAGGCAGAACGAAGCCCTGCGGTGGCGCGATACCAACCCGAGCCATCCGCGACTTCGACCTGCCCAATCATCTGATCAAGGCAAAGATCGGTGCAGCGCGCATGATCTCGCCTACCAAAAAGACGGTTGATATGGAGATCGGTGACATAGGCTTCGTTGGCATGGTCGACCGGGATGAGTTCGACCCGTGGCTGCGAGAGCGCGCCGAGGCCGATGGTGCGGAGCGGTTCACCGGCACTTTCAAAACCCTGTCGCGGAACAATGATGGCACTGTGACATGCTCAATCGCGCCAAAAGCCACCAAAGCTGAACCAGCAACAGCAACGGCTCGACTTGTTATCGGTGCAGATGGAGCAAACTCCATCGTTCGTCGCGACGTATTTGGCACCGCCAAAGCGCCACCCTACGTCTTCGCCTATCACGAGATCATCGAAGCGCCGCAAGCAGCGTCGGGCGCAGCCTATGATGCCGACCGGTGTGACGTGATCTACGATGGACGCGTCTCTCCCGACTTCTACGGTTGGATCTTTCCGCACGGCGAACAAGCCTCCATCGGATGTGGCTCAGCCCATAAGGATTTCAGCCTGAAAGGTGCAACCGCGCTGATCCGCGAAGAGGCAGGCCTCGACTCGGCGAGGACCATTCGGCGCGAAGGCGCGCCCATTCCTCTCAAGCCCATGAAGCGGTGGGACGATGGCGCGAATGTCTTGCTCACAGGCGATGCGGCCGGTGTCGTAGCGCCTTCGTCGGGAGAAGGCATCTACTACGCCATGCACACGGGCAGGCTTTGCGCAGACAGCTGTCTCGAGGTCCTCGACACAGGTAAAGTGGCGGCCCTGAAAACTGCCCGCAAGCGCTTCATGAAGGAGCACGGTCGCGTGTTTTTCATCCTCGGTTTGCTACAGGCCATCTGGTACAAATCGGACAAGCGCCGGGAGCAGTTTGTGAAGATGTGCCGCGATGATGACGTGCAGCGCCTGACCTGGGAAAGCTATCTCAACAAGCGGCTGGTGAAGCGCGAACCGATGGCGCACCTGCGGGTGATGGTGAAAGACGTGCGCGAGCTTCTAGGCTTTCCAGCAACGTGATCGAGGCCTTGTTCGGAGGCGGCGCCGGTCTGGCCGCTGTCCACTTCTTCACCAATCTGGCTCTGTTCGTTCTGGGCGCAGAGATTCTGGCCATTATCCTGCTTGGTCAGAAAGTTGGGCTGCCAAGGCGGTTTCTGCCGAACGCTCTGGCCGGATTCTCAATCCTGGTGGCCCTGCGCCTGCACCTGTCCGATTTCGCGGGAGAGTGGGTGATTCTGGCACTCTTCTTCAGTCTGCTTGCGCATGCGGCAGACCTTCAAGTCAGACGCAAGAACTGACCTTAGGTCTCGCAGCCTTCAACCGCCCCACCGTCGCCCCATTGCACGGTCAGAAAGTCACGAAAGCGCTACATCTCATGCTACTGCTTGTGTCTGCAGTGTTTCTGAGCGCCAACTCAACCCTACTCCCCATCGCAAGAGGTACAGGCTCATGACTTTGATCGAACCTTCAAGGCGAACGATTGTCGCCGGTGGCGCGGCTCTGGCAGCAGGTGGCCTGTCTGCCCTCGTCGTTCCGGCGCAGGTGCAGGCTCAAGCCCTCGCTCCAACACCCACCATGCGCGGCGGCGCGAACAATTACCGCCCGGGCGCGCCGATCGTGGAACGGATCGGCGGAGGAGGGTTTTGGATGAGCGGCACCGTGCGCCGGGCAGGCGATGGCGCGCCCCTATCGGGTCAACGCATTCAAATCTGGGCGCACACCACCGAAGGCCATGAGCGCGACCTTCACAGCCATGGCTCCACCCTCACCGACGAGAACGGCGCATATCGCTTGGAAATGCCGCAGATCGTACCGGCTTTCGGCCAAGCTCACGGGCATCTGGCCTATGATGCCGAGCACAATAGCGGCGAGTTTCAGACCGTGTTCCTGCGGCCACTCATGGCCAGCTCGAACGACACGAGCCTCGAAGCGCATTTCGTACTTCAGCCAGCCTGACCGGTTGCAGCGTGGATAAAGTTCGGGACGCAGGCACCTGGCTGATCCTTGGTGCCCTCATTGCAGTCCCGATTGCTCTCGCCGTCACAAGCCCTTTACTGGCCTGGCGAGAGCCCATCTACATCGCAGCCGGCCTGGCCGGCGTTGTCGGCCTCTGCCTCATCTTGCTTCAGCCACTCATCATTGCGGGCAGCCTGCCCGGGATCACGAGACGTGTGGGGCGAACCTTGCATCCGTGGCTCGGTGGCTTTTTGGTGCTGACCGTGATCGTTCATATTGTCGGCCTGTGGTTCACCAGCCCACCCGACGTTTTAGACGCTCTGCTGTTCAGATCACCGACCTGGTTCTCGGTTTGGGGCGTTATAGCGATGTGGTCAGCAATCGCCGCAGCTCTGCTGGTGGCGTTTCGAGGCAAGTCGCCGGCCCGCCGGGCCAGAGTCCGCAGGCTTCACGTCGTCCTTACGACACTTGTGGCTATCACCACCATAGCGCATGCCATCCTCATCGAAGGCACCATGGAGTTCACGTCAAAGCTGGTTCTTTGCACGGCTGTTCTGGTTGCAATGGGTGTCAGCGTCTTCACGCTCCGGTCCTGGCGCTAGACGTTCCATGCGTTAGCCCTGGCTGATGATCCACTCATGATCTGGGTGGTTGATGAACTTCCATTGCCTCAGCGGCCCGGCCATCACGTTCAGATAGTACATCTTGTAGCCGTGAGGCGCGCCGCATGGATGATGTCCGCGCGGAACCAGAACCACTTCCCCATCATGCACGGCCATCGTCTCATCGAGTGAGCCGTCTTCGGTGAACACTCGCTGAAAACCAAAGCCCTGCGGCGGGTCCAGCCGATGGTAGTAGGTTTCTTCCAGATAGGTGATCCGTGGAGGATCATCTTCGTCGTGCCGATGCGGCGGATAAGACGACCAGTGCCCTGCCGGCGTGATGACTTCTGTCACAAGAAGCGAATCTGCACGATCTTCATCACTCATCAGGATCGGATTGATGTAGCGCGTGTTGGTCCCGCTTCCGCGGACTTCAGAACCCATGCTCTCTGGCTCTATATGGTAAGGAGCATGAGTGCCTCGCCCCGGCGCCGAACAGATCGCTACGACGGCATCGGTCACCGCCTTGACGGCAAAGGCGTTGCCGGTCCCCAGATAGATACAGTGTGGTGCGGTCCCATCAAACGGCGAGGCGCGTTCGCCGATATCGGCAAATGCCGGGCCGCCAGAATGCATCCCGCTATCGTCAAACTGCCCAATCTCCACTGACACAGTGCCCTCAACAACCACGAGTAAAACCTCTCGGTCAGGGTCAGGCTGCATATCAAGGTGGCGATCATTGACCGCCAACTTCAACAGGCCGAAGCCGACATAGGTCCAGCCAGCCGTAGTCGGGCTGATGTCGTGCACCAGCCCACTCTCGGCAATTGGGCGACGAAGAAGGTCGGCCATTCCAGCACTCCAGCGCGTTAGATGGCAGACAGCTCCTGAGCGAGATCCGAAATCTCAGCTCCGCCAGCCATCAAGCGGCGAATATCCTCGCCTTCCAGGCTTTCGCGAGTTCCGGCGCCAATCACCTCACCCAATGCAAGGAAAGTGAAGCGGTCGGCAACAAGCTTCGAGTGAATCTCATTGTGCGTGATGAAGATGATCGCAATATCGCCGCGAGAGCGCACACGCATCATCGTCTTGAGCACTTCCATCTGCTGTTTCTGTCCCAGCGCTGACGTCGGCTCGTCGAGGATCAACACCTTGGCGCCGAAATGGATCGCGCGGGCAATGGCGAGCGTCTGACGCTGACCGCCGGACATCGTGCCCACCGCCTGCTGCGGATCAGAGATATCGATGCCGATCTTCAGCATCTCATCATGTGTGATCCGATCCATTTCATCCATACGCAGCGAACCAAAGGAACCCTTCAGCTCGCGGCCCATGAAGAAGTTGCGGGTCACACTCATCAACTGGTTGAGCGCCAGATCCTGATAGACCGTGCCGATGCCGGCATTGGACGCATCGCGCGGCGACCGGAACTTCACCGGCTGACCTTCGATATAGATCTGCCCTTCCGTCGGCTCGTGCACGCCGGCGAGCGTTTTGATGAGGGTTGATTTACCCGCACCGTTGTCGCCGAGTAACGCGTGCACCTCACCGGGATAGACTTCAAGGTCCACGCCGTTGAGCGCAGTGAAGGGACCGAAGCGCTTCACCAGGCGCTCAATGCGCATATAGGGCTGTGCCTGATTTCCGCTGGTCATGATCAGATCCCTCCCGTGATACGCTTGCGAATGCGCTCATTGGCAAACACCGCGGCCAACAGGATGCCGCCCAGAAACACGCGGAACCAGGCACCATCAATGGCCGGAATGAAGAAGACCGCATTAGCCACGAGACCCACGGTGATGGCACCAAAAACCACACCCAATATGCTGCCAAAGCCTCCGGTCATCAGCGTGCCGCCCACTACGGCAATCGCGATGGCAAACAGCTCCATGAGATTGCCCTTTGCGGCATCCGAAGTGTTGGTATCAAACACCTGACAGGCCGCAAACATGGTGGCGCAGAACGCGGTGAACATGAACAGGCCCACCTTCACGCGGTTGATCGGTACACCGTTGGCCCGCGCGGCTTCCTTGTTGTCGCCGGTCGCATAAATCCAGTTGCCCAGCTGCGTCTTCGAAAGAACGAACCAGCAAACCACTGCGATAATGATGAACCACATAAAGCGGGCATCGAAACCCTCGACCCATTGCAGGCCACGGCGGTTCAGATTGCCACCGAGGATGAACCACATCTCGCCGCGCTCGAACCCCATGTTGAGGAACATATTCCCGAGCCAGTGCCAGGCACTGTAGAACCACCCGAAGGTCTCACCGCCCAGAAGGTCCGCAAACCAGCTTTCCTGCTTGTAGTCAGGCAGGCCGGACACTTGTGTCGACTGGTTGATGAGGCGATAGCCAACCTCGGTGACGCCGCGCAGGAAGAAAAGAAACGCAAGGGTCACAATGAAGGATGACAGGCCGGAGCGGACAACGATGGTCCCGATCATCCAACCCAGGGAAAGCGTGATCACGAGAGTGAAGAAGAACGCGGTGACGGGTGTTCCCTCACCCAGCCCAAATGGCAAACCCCATTTGAGAATGAGCGCCATCGACATGCCCGCGACGCCGATCATGGAGCCGATCGACAGGTCAAACTCGCCCGCTATCATCAGCATGGCCGCGCCAATCGCGATGATGCCATACTGAGAGATGATCTTGACGTTGTTCTTCAACCCCAAAGCGTTGAAGGCGTTGCCATCAGAAGCCACCAAAAGGCTGACAATGATAATCACCATCACGATGAAGGCGCCGATTTCCGGGGCGCGGAGCATGCGCTGCAGGCGCGACTCTTTCACGTATCGATCAGCTTGGCTGCGCCCAGCTCCGTCTGCCGGTGCGGTTGCGGTTTGCTCTGCCATCTCTCCCCCAAATAGCGCTACGAGGTGACCAACCCCTGATAGTGAACAGGCGGGGACATCCCCGCCTGTTCAGATTTCTTTCGAAATTGGAAAGACTTAGCGATCGACGCCAGCCAGTTCCTTAACTGCTGCTGCGTTGGACGCATCCACGAAGCCTGGGCCGGAGGCAATGTTGTTGCCTGGCAGCAGACCAGCGTGGTTGTTGTACAGGTGCAGCACGATCACGGGCATGTAGCCCTGGAGGCGCTGCTGCTGATCGATGGTGAAGGAAGCATCGCCTGCCTCGATCATGTCCATCACAGCTGGCGAAAGGTCAAAGCATGCGAGGTGCACGTCAGCACCAACTTCCTTGATTGCCTTGTTGGCAGCGTCACAGACGTGTGGACCAACGGCAAGAACACCATCGATGGACTCATCGGCCTGCAGAGCAGCAGCCGTACGGGTCTGAATCTGAGCGACGTCGTTGGACACGTCGATCATGTTCAGATCGCCACCGAGACCTGCAAAGTAACCTTCACAGCGGTCTACGAGGGCCGTGTTGAAAGCTTCCTGGTTGAGGCAGAGACCGTTTGTCACACCTTCGGACTTGGCGCGGTTACCAGCGGCTTCACCAGCGTCACGCTCTGGCTGACCAACGTGCATCAGAGCACCCAGCTCAGCGGAGCTTTCGAGACCGGAGTTCATGGTGATCACAGGAATACCATCGGCAACGGCAGCCTTGATGGCCGGTCCAAGCGCATCCGCATCTGGAAGCGAAACGATGATACCATCGGGCTCAGAAGCAGCAGCGGCTTCGATCAGCGCAGCCATGGCAGCCATGTCACCGGAGACGTCGAAATTGTACTCGAGCTCTGCGCCAACGGCAGCAGCGGCGTCACGGCCGCCTTTTTCGACCACAGGCCAGAAGGGGTCGGTACCCTGCGT
>JBCBXA010000150.1:0-4642 GCA_039816825.1 Pseudomonadota bacterium
AATGTCGCTTCCTAGCCATGCCAAATCCCCCTCTCGCCGCCAATGTAATGGCCCAGTTCTAGGGGGGAAGGACAGTCTCAGTTGCGTCCGATCAGGCGGAAGCGGCGGAGCCAGTGCGGAAGGGTGACCTCTATCTGGCCAGCGCTTTCCTGGTCAGCGCGATCGACGCGATGGTGGAGAGCCTTTCGGAGGAACCACGGCTCACAAACCGAGAACGCGAAGTCCTACAATGGGCAGCGGCGGGCAAAACCCACTTTGAGACCGGCGTGATCCTTGGGTTATCTGAACGCACGATCAAGCACCACCTCATGTGCGCCAGAGAGAAGCTGGACGCAGCCAACACGGTGCATGCCGTGTCGCGAGCCCTAGCGCGGCGACTCATTCATCCGGGCTAGCCTCAAGGTCAACTGCCCGATCAGGCAATTTCGCCAGAACAACAAGCCTCCAAGATTGCAATGCGCTGCAATTTTGGAGGTCATTATGCTTGTTCACGTCATCAACAATACCAATGCGACCCTCTACTCAGATGTTCTTAGGGATCTGTTTCGCGTCCGGCACGACATCTTCGTCAAGGAGAAGCAGTGGGTGCCACCGTCCGATGATGGCCTTGAGTTCGACCAGTATGACACGGACGACGCGACCTATTTGGTTGGCCTAGATGACCACGGGCGGGTTATGACCGGGTCTCGCTTCATTCCCGCCGACCGGCCCCACATGCTCACGGACATCTTTCACTACACGCTCGAGCGCCGGACGGAAGACCCCACCGTTGCGGAATGGACCCGTGGCTTTATCCGGCCGGATATCCGCGGTTTGGCGAGCGCCCGCATTCAGGGGGCATTCTGCGCGGCCGTCCAACAATGGGCCATGGAGGAAGGCGTCACCAAGGTCGGAGGGATCCAAGAGCTCTATTGGTTGCCGCTGTGGCGGAAGATGGGCTGGAAGGTCGATATGCTGGGCCAAACAGTCGAGATCGACGGCGCAATGTGCGTGCCTGCCTATATGGAGATCTCCGAAGATGCGCGCGAGGGAGCAGCACGGCTTGGCCGTTTGAAATCGAGCAATCTGGTTCGCATGGGCGTCATTCGTGGCTTTGTTGGAGACCACGCAGACGGCGAACAAAGGTCCATTGAGCAGCAGATCCGCGGCTAGTTGGCTGCAATTGGCTCAATTTTGACCCACTGATTTAGCACGATGGTAAAGCATAAGCAGTGGTATCGGTTGATCGACGATATTCGTCGGTTATTGGACATCACCGACCATCCTGGTGCCGGCGCAGTACGCAGGCACCTCATCCTGGCCCTAAGCGCATCTGCCGAAGGCCTGGACCATGCGATCAAGAGTGCTGATGAAGGCGAACTGCCCGACGATATCGGATTCGACTTGGACCCGAGCAAAGAACCTTTTGGACGAGATGACTGAGCTCGATCCAAAGGCGGGTATGTGGCTCCGAACGGCTTTCTTTCACCTGCGTGAGCACGATTGCCTGATCGATCACTATGAAGAGTTCCATGGCTGCTTGATGAGCCTAGAGCGCGGTATTGCCGAGAATATCGGCGAGGTGAGCATCGGTGAGCTTCAAGCCGATTGCATTGTGGCGTTGGATGAGATGCGCCACGCCCTTGTCAGCATGCCGGTTGAGGACAAAGGCAAAGTGGAGCGGCAATAACCAGTCCACTCAACGGGAACGACTAGACTGGCTGCAGGAAATTGCTGCAACTTGGCAGCTGGTCAGACACATGAGCGTATGCCATCTCTCCCTTGGGACAGAGGGAACATTATGAGACTTGTCGGTACAACCATAATTCTAGCAGCGGCTGTTGCTATTGGCGGATGCGCTAAAAGACCCGACGCCATCGCCCCAGCTGCGGTGCCTTATGAAGCATTTGCCAATCTGACTTGTGCTGAAATCGATCAACGATTGAAGGTCGAGAGAGCAACGCTGGCCGATCTAACTTCGAAACAGCATGGCGCGGCCAATGCAGACATCGCTGGTGTGTTCTTAGTTGGTGTGCCGGTCGGATCGGCAGTTGGCGGCAACCAGGAGGGTAAGCTGGCTGTCTCGAAGGGCACAGTGCAGACACTAGAGGCCGCACGTTCAAATAAGAGCTGTGACGCGACGGGTTAGCCCCCTACGGCGCGCAAGTCCCCCGAGTACGGACCCCAACGCCACTTATCAGAACGTCAGCGCCGTGCTGCATGCCAACACTATCGCGGTTCAACGCACCTTGTGAATGTAGAGCGCTCGCCTCATTCTCCTGAACGATTGGCAAAGTCGTTGAGGACTTCATTGAGAGCCTGGTTGTCAACCAACTGTCCGCAGTCACGGATCTCAACAAGCTGCGCTGAGTCCAGACGATCTACTATAGATCTCACCTTGGCCACCGGATGAAACTTGTCGTCGTCGCCATGATAAAAAACGATTGGGACTCGGACTGACGTCAGCCACTGCTGGAGTGGCTCGGTCAACGCGCTGATGTCGTGGATGAATGAAGACTGAGATGCCATCAATGCACAATACATCGCTTCGGCTTTATCTGGTTCCTCAAGTTGTAATTCGAGCATTCTTCGATCGCTTGAACCTTCCTTGTACACAAAGCGACTGAAACTGATGAAGCGCTCCACTGATGTTAGGCGTTGGGCTAGCCCGCGCAGCAGCATTCTGAATGTTGAACGATCGCGCAACGCGAATTTCAAGATTGCATCGCGGAGTCTGGAAGCTCCCTTCGGAGGCATCCGTTGAACGCTCGCGACTAGACTCAATGACTTCACTTTGTTTGGCCGAGAATGGGCGTAGCGAACTGCAAAAAAGTCGGCATTCAAGAAAGAAATAACGTGAGCGCCGCTAGGGCACCACAGGTCTATGCAAGCGTCGATGCCTTCCAAAACCAAATCCGTGTGAGCATAAAAGTCACTCCCCGCTGGGTCTGTGGATACTGTGCCTGGACGAAGCGGTATAATGATCCGCAAGTTTAGCTCGACTGCTCTGGCGACCACTTTGGAACTTGGTAGAACGAGCATTGCAGGATGAAGTGCGACAATGGGAGCTCCATTTGGCGCGCCCATCTCAATGTACCTATGGATACCTCCAGACTTGGCGACCACCCGCCCTGCGCGGAATTGCTCTCGACCAAAACGACCCAGAAAAACATCTATCCGGTCGACTTGACCGGACTTGGCCTCCACCGTCTCCAAAAGAACAGCAAGCACCGCGGTCATTATGACAGCAATAACACTTCTCTGCCTGGAAACACCGAGTTTCTGCATCACCGCTTTCAGGTGAGAGCGTTTGGTTTCATATCCTACCCCATCCAACTTAGCTGCATCGACCAGCTCCAATCCACTTACCAACTGCAATGCGAGCCGCATTTCAGCTTCTGTTAAGTGCGCAGGGGCAGCCATCTCGTTCAGCAAAGTGTTGAAGGTGCTAAGTGAACACGAGATCAGTCGCCCAGTCGCCGCCGCTGTTTTTGGAGCAAAGCGAACGTGTACGGTGCCTGATATCGAGCAAACCACCTCAGCCAGTTTGGGAGAGCGTAGGAATGCTATCAACGCCGCGCTGAGCTCATGTTCGCCATCAATCAATAGCTTACCCTCTGGCGAGAGCTTGTAGCTTCGCACTTGTACGCGAACGGGACTGCTATCTGGTCCAACCACGGCAGTAAGATGGGTTTTAAGACTACGTAGATCTGCGTGAGCAAGTGCGTCTAGTAGCTCTTCGTATCTGCTCCACTCAGCCTCAGTATTCTTCAAAAACGGAGAACCTTCCCCAATTGGGTGATGTTTGCGCCGGATCACCGCAATAACCGCTAAATGTCAGCAACTCCTGACATCAAACGCAACCAGATTGGAATACAAATTATGTCAAATGAAGGAACTCTGTTTGTCGCGGCAAACACTGCCACTCTTCAGGTCACTACAAATGCCGGAGACACGCAAAAAGTCCTAATAACCGGACCGGGAGACTTTCATGCAGAGCTGGCAGGCACCGGCGAAGGAAACGTGCTGACAAAGCAAACCGTGGGGCACGGCGAATACGCCGTCAAAGGCTACAGCGTAAAAGGTGGAAAGCTTATACCCTCACAAGTCCGGGCGTATGGGACTCGTAGGCTGGGCTTCAATGACACTGGTGGAGACGCTGACTTCAACGATGCAATTGTTGAAATTCTCTAGAATCCTTGGGCCAGCCTAGCTGGCCCAACCCCTTTACAGCCGCGCCAAGCGAAACGCCAAACAAGAACACTTGGACAGACCACAATCATCGCAATACTCACACACACTTTTGCACACACTTAGATGATCAGATCGAATTCCGTAATTATATCAATATTTTAAACTATGGCCACGCAACCTTTTAATCAGTAGGTCCAGGGTTCGAACCCCTGTCGGCTCACCACTTTCTCAACGAATTCGAGTGTTGTTGGCCATGACCAGGGCTCTGCCCGGGCTGAAGTCGGGCCAGACTGGCGACACCAACACACGCAGTCGGCAGTTCCGCAACCTGAGTGCTCTAGCGCGACATCAGGTTTTGGCTGATCCATTGGTGGAAACTGTAGGTCGGGCCGTCCATGGCAGGGGAAAACTTGCCGCCATCGAAACCCGGTGCGTTGCGGCCACGTTGCATGCCTTCCACGACATCGAC
>JBCBXA010000151.1:0-4537 GCA_039816825.1 Pseudomonadota bacterium
CCTGGAAAAGCTAGCAGGCATTCAACTTTCACACCTCAAAATCCGCATTGAGGAAGTCGAATATTTCCTGCCTGCCGACCTTGGTGAGAATGAGCCGATTGGCCCTGAGGCCTTCAATGTTAGAGACGCGGTACCTTGGAGGGAAAGCGGCGTGCGCTTCTCCAAAGTGATTTCTCTATCCGAGCTGATGATACCCGACCTAGTAGATAACTGACGCGGCGCCAGTGCGCCGAGTAGTCAATGAAGGCTCCGATTGGAAACATGAACATGCCCAGCTCCAGGACAGTCCACTATATAGGAAGGAGTTCACGCCACTCGGCGAGAGTGGGGCTTCCTTTCTCTTCGAAGTGATCCCGGTTGGTGAGCCCTTTTCTAGATTTAATGAATTGTAGACAGAGTGACCTGCTCGCCTTTGAGTCTGGGCCTGTATTGGAACGAAAGGCAGGACGTCTGAATGCCCGTGGTATTCCTACCGGCGTGGAGATAGCCGACAGCATAGTCCGCGGTGGCCCCTACCCTGCATCTACGAACTTCGGCGCGACCTCCGTCGGCACCATGGCGATCCGGCGCTTTCTGCGGCCCGTGTGCTATCAAAACCTGGCTGAACACTTTCCCGAGCGCCTGCTTGCCTAAACTCTGTAGAATATCGGCACTACATGAAATTTGACCTTTTCCAAGCAGGCCAACGGGAAATTTTTTGTTTTAGCAAAGCTCGTCGAAACCCAGCCCACTCACCACATGCATCGCCTCTTCACCCGTCTGCTTCTGCCAGCGCTCGATCGCAAGATCGACATAGAGCGGATCAAGCTCCATCGCGTAGCACCTCCGCCCCGCCGCATCGGCCGCGATCAGCGTCGTACCAGATCCGAGAAACGCATCGACGACGATCCCGCCCCGGTTCGAGCAATCCAGGATCGCATCTTCTACAAGGGCGACCGGCTTGACGGTCGGATGCATCGAAAGCCCTTCATCCCGCTCGGCCCCAAAACTGTTCATGCCCGGATATGACCAGACATTGGTCCGGTACCGTCCAAAGCGGCCAAGCTCGACGTTGTTGATATGGGGCGCCGTTCCTGACTTGAAGACTGCAACCATCTCATGCTGTGAGCGATAGAGCGACCCCATACCGCCATTGGTCTTGGTCCAAACGCAGATGTTCTTCAGATCGTCATAGACTTCACGACCGGCCGCCAGGAGTTCGTAGAGATGCGCCCAGTCCATGCATACGAAATGGATCGCGCCATCCGCACTGATCTTTGCAAGGTTGCCGCAGACTTCGGTCAGAAACTCCGTGAACTCGATTGCGCTCATCTCGCCCGCCGCCATGGCGAACTCGCGATGCTTGACGTCGCCCAGTCCCGAGACATGGCCGTCGATCTTCACGTTGTAGGGCGGGTCAGTGAACACCAGCTGTGCCCGCTCGGACCCCATGAGCGTCGCCCAGCTTTCAGGCTTCGTCGCATCGCCGCAGAATATCCGATGCTCGCCCAGTTGCCAGAGATCGCCGAGAGCGGTGACCGGTGCACGGCCCGGGTCCGGGGCGACGATGTCATCGCGACGATCGGCGTCGTCTTTACCCATCGACAGTATGACATCGATTTCGCCCATCTCGAACCCGGACATGGTCACGTCAATGTCGAACTCGAGAAGCGCACCCAGTTCGATCTTCAGAAGGTCCGCATCCCAGCCCGCATTCTCCGCAAGCTTGTTGTCCGCGATCACGTAGGCCCTCTTCTGAGCTTCGCTCATATGCTCGATCGGCAGGACCGGAACGCGCTCCAGGCTAAGGTGCTTGGCCGCCTCGAGCCGCCCGTGACCTGCGATCACGCCACCTTCCGGATCTACCAGGATCGGGTTCGTCCAGCCGAACTCTTCGATGCTCTTCGCGATCTGCCTGATCTGCTTCTTGGAATGTGTGCGCGGATTGTTCGCGTAGGGCTTCAGCGCGTCTATCGGAACATAACGCATTTCGCCCGGCCCACGGGTCTCGGTCTGATCTTTCATGGCTCTCTCCGTTCTTGAGGATCAACGGAGAAATCAGTTACGGCATGCTCTGCGTTGGGTCGTTCAGAACAATCTATCGGGATTTGTCTGATAACTCGGTTCGGACCGTTCGCCAGGATCGGTATCATGGGCCAAGGCGTTCCGCGACCATGCGCGCAGCCCGCTCAGAGGGCGGCCCTTCCCACCACCCGGCGTCTCGAATGAGGCTCCAGCCATCGAGATGTCCGTACCGCTTCTTCCGTGCCTGGAGCCAGGCGAGGTAGCGGCGATAGGTGATTGTCCGTATCAGGTGGAGATAGCGGCGCTCCAGGGGATCCTGTGCCGGGCGCCCGCGCTTTGGCGGGATCCTGCCTTCAAGGTAGTCCGCGAGCCAGTCAACAAGTTCGGGTGAGCCTCCCCAACTGAATTGGTCCACCGCTATGGTTAGCAAACGGAGGACCAGGAATGGCGAACAAGCGACACAAGCCCGAGGAGATTGTGACGAAGCTGCGGCAGGTTGACGTTCTCGTCGGCCAAGGACTGGCGCGCGTTGATGCGATCCGCGAAGTGCGCATAACTGAGCAGACCTACTACCGTTGGCGCAAGCAGTACGGCGGGATGGGGACCGACCAACTCAAGGAACTGAAGCGGCTCCAGAAAGAGAATGAGCGGCTGAGGAAGGCGGTGTCGGACCTGACGTTGGACAAGCTCATTCTGACTGAGGCTGCCCGGGGAAACTTCTGAGCCCCGCCCGTCGTCGCGCGTGCATTGACCAGATCCGCAGTCAGCTGTCGGTATCGGAACGGCGCATCTGCCGCGTCCTTGGCCAACATCGCTCGACACAGCGGCGCCGGCCACAGGGGCGAGCAGACGAAGAACGTCTCGTGGCGGACATGATTGAATTGGCCCGGCACTACGGCCGCTACGGCTATCGGCGGATCGCAGCACTGCTGAGGGACGCCGGCTGGCAGGTCAGCGATGGCCGTGTCGAGAGGCTATGGCGACGGGAGGGGCTGAAGGTGCCATCAAAGCAACCGAAGAAGAGCCGGATCTGGCTGAACGATGGATCGTGCATTCGCCTAAGACCCGAGCATCCTGACCATGTCTGGAGCTATGACTTCGTTCATTGTCGGACCGATGACGGCAGAGCCTTCCGGACGCTGAACATCCTCGACGAGTTCAGCCGAGAATGCCTGGCTATCAAGGTCGAGCGGAAGCTCAACGCCAACAGCGTCATCGATGCGTTGAGCGACCTGTTCATCCTGCGCGGTGTGCCTGGCTTCATCAGGTCCGACAACGGCCCAGAGTTCGTCGCGCGAGCCGTGAGAGACTGGATCGCCGCGGTCGGCGCCAGGACGGCGTACATCGAACCGGGATCACCTTGGGAGAACGGCTACGTTGAGAGCTTCAATGCCCGGTTCCGCGACGAACTGCTAAACGGAGAGATCTTCTACTCGTTACAAGAGGCCCAGATCATCATCGAGAAATGGCGTCGCCACTACAATACGGTCAGGCCGCACAGCGCACTCGGCTATCGACCTCCGGCACCCGAAACCATCATCCCGATGGATCACAGGCCGGTCATGCACTAACACTCAACTTGGACCAATCAAATTCGGCTGCTCAACCGGTTTCCGCGCCCTCATTATCGAGGACGGGGCGCACCGTGATCGACGACAGGAGCGTGCGCCGGGCGATGTCCTCAGCTAATTCTTCGATCGACACGCCGGCCTTGACCTTCCGGACGTTGGACTGGCTGAGCACCAGCTTGTTGAAGGGGATGTCGCGCGAGGCGCTGAGGGTGATCTTTTTGGACTTCGTCATGGGAGTTCTCCGCGACGGGCGGTCACGAGACTCTCTCTGACCTCCAAACCCGTCACGAAACCCACGGCCCACCTCTTCCTCTAGAGGGAGATGGACCGTGGACGGACGATTGAAAGGAAGCGGAACGCCGTGCCTAGGCGGCCGCCTCCAGCATTTTCTTGGCGCGGGTTTCCATTGTGAGGCGCGCATCCTGCTGCGGCTTGGACCGGGCGACAGCCGTGATGCCCTGTACGAAGTCGAAGACGCTCTCGGGCGGGCGGCCTTCCTCAGCGAGCACCGTCTCGACGATCTTGCCGGTCTCCGCTTTCGAGAAGCCGCGCTTGCGCAGGAAATCGGTGCGGTCCTCGTCGCTGCGCGCGACGATCCGTTCACGCGCAGATCGGATGCCTTGGATGAAGGGCTGCGGTGAGGAATCGGCGAAGTTGGTGAGCGCCGGTGCCGCCTCGTGCGCGAAACGGTTGGCGGCGTATTTGGAATGCCGGATGCTGATCTCCTGGAAGTCCTCGACGCCCCAGAGATTGCGGTTCTGGCAGACGGCGCGGAGATAGAAGCTCGCGATGCCCAGCGTCTTCGCCCCGACCTCCGAGTTCCAGCAGTAGAATCCCCGAAAGAAGAGATCGGGCGAGCCGTCCGGCAGTGTGCCCGCCTCGATCGGATTCATGTCGTCGACCAGGAAGAGGAAGACATCGCGATCCGAGGCATAGAGGGTCGTGGTGTCCTTGGTCACGTC
>JBCBXA010000152.1:0-4530 GCA_039816825.1 Pseudomonadota bacterium
CCGTGCGGTCGCCTCGGCAAGCGTTACCTCGGCACCGAAAGCCACATCCGCATGATGGCGGCTGCCCAGCCGTTCATCTCTGGCGCGATCTCCAAGACGATCAACATGCCGAACGAAGCGACCGTCGAAGACTGCTCGGACGCTTACCTTCTGTCCTGGAAGCTCGGCCTCAAAGCCAACGCGCTGTATCGCGATGGCTCCAAGCTCAGCCAGCCGCTCAATGCGGCGCTGATCGAGGACGATGAAGACGAGGACGGCGCCGAAGAGTTGGCCGCCCTGCCCCAGGCTGCGCAAGTGGCTAAGGTTGCCGAGAAGATGACCGAAAAGGTCGTCGAGAAGATAGTCGAAGTTGCCCGCACGAGCGGCACGCAGGAACGCTTGCCGACTCGCCGCAAGGGCTACACGCAGAAGGCCTCCATTGGTGGCCACACCATCTTCCTGCGCACCGGCGAATATGACGATGGCCGCCTCGGCGAAATCTTCATCGACATGAACAAGGAAGGCTCGGCCTTCCGCGCGATGATGAACAACTTCGCCATCTCGGTGTCGCTGGGCCTGCAATATGGCGTGCCGCTTGAGGAATATGTCGACGCCTTCACCTTCACCCGCTTCGAGCCAGCGGGCATGGTGACCGGCAATGACGCCATCAAGAACGCCACGTCCCTGATGGACTATGTGTTCCGCGAGCTGGCGATCTCCTATCTCGGCCGCCACGATCTGGCCCATGTGGACCAGTCCAACTTCTCGGCCACGAGCCTGGGCAAGAATGTGGAAGCCGGCAAGGCGGAGACCTATTCCTCCGGCCTCACCCGTGGCGCCAAGCCCACGCTGGTGAGCACGGTCCCCGGCCCGCGCGGTGATGCCTCCAAGAGCAATGTGACAGCGATTGGCACTTCTAGCGGTGGGGGCTCAGCCGTGCAGGCAGTGGCCAAAGCAGCCGTGGAAGCCCTCGCACCGGAAGGCGAGACAGCCTTCGACCGCAATTACGGGCAGCCAGCCGAAGCGGAAGTCGCTCCAACAGCCGAAGTCTCAGACTTCAAAAAGATGGAACAACGCCGCGCCGAAGCCCGCATGAAGGGCTACGAAGGCGAAAACTGCAACGAGTGCGGTAACTTCACCATGGTGCGGAACGGGACGTGTTTGAAGTGTGACACGTGCGGGGCGACTAGCGGGTGTAGCTAGGCTGAGCGCCGCACCAGCAAGTGCTTAAGGGCATCAAAGTCAAAGAAGCCATCCGTCTCATTGAGGCGGATGGTTGGTTCGTTGTCGCGACACGCGGCAGCCACCGACAGTTCAAGCGTCCCACCAAATCTGGACGTGTCACGGTCGCGGGCAAGCCATCGGATGATTTGGCACCCGGCACATTCAACTCTATTCTCAAGCAAGCTTGTCTGAAGGAGAGCTAGAATGCGATACGCCATCGTGATCGAAAAAGCCGAAAGCAACTACTCAGCCTACGTGCCAGACCTGCCCGGCTGCGTCGCGACCGGCAAAACTGTGGAAGACGCTAAGCGCGAGATCAGCGAGGCTATTCGGTTTCATATCGAAGGGCTGCGCGAAGATGGGCTGCCCGTGCCGGAAGCGGCAAGCGTGGTTGAGTACGCAGCAGCGTAGTTTGGCCTGCGTCAACTCTCCTCAAAATAAAAGACGTGCCTCTGTGAATAAGCCTGTGAAAAACAAGTTATCCACTTGGAATCGGTTCACTCACTGCGTGGAAGCGGCTAGAGTTAAGATACAAGATGTTGATGTCGAAACCGGACAAAGCGCAAGATAAGGACCATCAACCCTAAACCGGCTAAGGCAGAGGTTTTCCACAGACGCATTTTCCCCTGAATGTACTGGACGCGAAGAACCAATGCCTACAAAAAAAGAGGGGTCGGACTACCGACCCCTCTTACCGCACAGCCTGGCGACCGAGCGGGGCGAAAAGAGACATGAATCCCTTTCCTCCTGGCAGAGGTATATAACGGTTCATTTCTCCAAAAGTCGAGACGGTCGTCGTTCAATTTCCGCAACATAGCGGAGAAAAGATGTGGCATGGCCCGATACTACGTTAACAAAAACGCCCAAGCTAACGGCGATCATGAGGTCCATACAACGGGTTGCAGTTGGCTACCACTTCCTGAAAACCGCATATACCTGGGTGAGTTCGCAACCTGTCGGTCGGCAGTCACGGAAGCCAAAAAGTACTATGGTCAAGTGAACGGCTGCCATTATTGCTGCAGGCCCTGCCACACTCAGTAAACGAGAATACGTTGGCTCCCAACAGAGCCAACGTCCACCTCACCGATGCTGGTCCACCAGCACGACGTTCCCGTCCGGGTCGGTGACCACAAAACTCTTGGCTGGGTCGCCGCCTTGGGCGTCTTTTACGTCCAGACCCGCGGCTTCCAGTTTGGCGCGGATGTCGGCGGCGGGGACGAACGGGTCTACGGCCTCGGCGTTCTGGTCCCAGCCGGGGTTGAAGGTCATCAGATTACCTTCGAACATGCCTTTGAACAGGCCGATCATGTGGTCGCCATTCTTCAGGATCATCCAGCCCTGGTCTGAGAAGTCGCCAACTGCCTCGAACCCCAGCGTCTCGTAAAAAGCGAGGGAGGCGGCGAGGTCCTTCACACTGAGGCTCATGGAAAATGCGCCAATAGGCATGGTGCCAGAGGGTTTGCCGTTTGCGTCCATGGAAATGAGCCTCGTCGTGATGTTGGTTGGGCAAGCACCATAGCACGAAGTGCGACATAGTTGCACTGCGCGGAACCAGACCGGGGAACAGGCGTACACTATGTAGCTGAAGTTATTCAGTGATACCCCCACATTCGTGCGAGGCAAAAGAGGCCGTGAAGCCCTCCTCGCACCTCAGGAGAGGCTGACATGTCCGCTGTTGCAAGCATTCAAACCTACACTCAGCGCATCCCCGCTGTGTCTTACGCCCATTGGCTCATCCGCCTTCCGCTGGCGGCCTACATCATCAATCAAGGTTGGATTAAGTTCCCGCTCCTCGCCGACGACGCTGTTGGCTTTGGCGTGCCCTACTTCATGTGGATCCTGGCCGCGGTTGGCGAGATCGCTGCCGGTCTGGGTCTGATCCTCGGCGGCTTTCTGATGAACCGCTGGGGCGACCTGATCACCCGCGCCAGCGCAGGCGTGATGGCGCTTATCGTCGCTAGCGTGATTGTGGTCGTCTACTACGCGCCGCTGATGGACATCTTCATGTTCAATCAGTTCCAGGTGCTGCTGCTGGTCGGCGCGCTGTTCTTCCTGCTGCGTGGCAATGAGCTGCGCCGGGACGGTGGTCTGGTCACGCACTAACCGTTTCTCAGACTGACAAAATGCGAGCCAGCCGGGCCTCCTCGGCTGGCTTTTGTTGGCCATGGCAAGTCTGGCGGCAAGAGGCGGTTCAATGACGACCGTAGCATAGGAACCATCAACGTATGGCGGCCATACGAACCGGAGTGGCTACAGCCGCACACGCTTCCGATAGACTTACGTGGTCATTGGGGGCTTTCTTGGTCGTTGGCGGTTCCAACGAGCAGCCCGCCATTCACCTTCAAGCGCTACGGAGGCTCATGATCTCCCATGCCAACAAGCGGGCCGTTATTTCAGCGGTCTGGGTCACGGTCGCCCTGAACATGGCCTTTGCGGACATCATCTCGCTTTATGTGCCGGGTGCGATGCAGGCCGCACTGTCAGGCGTCATCGAAGGCGTGGAAATCACCAATGCTTTGTTGTTGATGGGCGGGCTGCTGATCCAGGTGCCGATAGCGATGGTCGTGATTACTCAGCTTCTGCCCGAAGACTTGCTGAAATCGGCCAACATGGCGGCTGTCATCATCACGACAGTCTTCATCGTGGGTGGCGGCTCGCCGAAGCCTGTCTACATTCTATTCGCCAGCATTGAAGTCGCCGCCATGGTTCTTATCCTCTGGCTGGCGTGGCGGCCAATCGCGCCGCTCTCGGACACCAACCTGAATGAGCGCCGCCCATGACGCCCACTTCTGCCAATCTGTGTCGGCTAACATAGCTGCAACGGAGAAACCTCGATGGCCCTGCTGAACACACCTCCCCCAGCCCTTGGCACGCCGGCACCCGGCTTTTCGCTGGCGACTGCGGATGGCGCACAGAAGGTTTCGCTTGAAGGCGCCATGGGGTCCAACGGTCTGGTCGTCGCCTTCGTCTGCAACCACTGCCCCTACGTGCTGGCCGTCGCTGAGCGCATGGTGGCAGACTTTCACACGCTGCAGGCTGAGGGCGTGGGCGTCGTCGCCATCATGTCAAACGACTGGCGCATCGTGCCCGATGATGCGCCGGACAAAATGGTGAGCTTTGCCGCGCAGTACGGTTTCAATTTCCCCTATCTGGTCGATGAAACCCAGGCGATCGCCCAAGCCTATGGCGCCGTCTGCACGCCTGATTTCTTTGGCTACGACTCAGATGGCAAGCTGGCTTATCGCGGTCGTCTGGACGATGCGCGCATGGGCGATGGTGCGGGGCGCACACCGGAATTGCTCAACGCAATGATGGCTCTTGCGCGCG
>JBCBXA010000153.1:0-4474 GCA_039816825.1 Pseudomonadota bacterium
CTCGCATTGCAAGCATCCGGCTGCGATAAGGTGCATGTCGTTCACAAGCCACGTTTGCTGAGTGACAATGGGTCCAGCTACGTCTCTGGCGACCTTGCTGAGTGGCTGCAGGACAAGGGCATGAAGCACTCGCGCGGTGCGCCGTACCACCCTCAGACCCAAGGCAAGATCGAACGATGGCACCAAACCTTGAAGAACCGCATCCTACTGGAAAACTACTTCTTACCGGGTGACCTCGAAGCTCAGATCGACGCCTTCGTCGATCACTACAACCACCAGCGCTATCACGAGAGCATCAACAACGTCACACCCGCCGACGTCTACTTCGGACGGGACAAGGATATTCTAAAACAACGCGAAAGGATCAAGCGAAAGACACTCGAAGCGCGACGCTTGCATCACCGCCAGCACGCCGCATAATCAAACCAACCAGATGAGCCAAACTCTCTCTTAGTATAGGCCCCTATTGGTTCCTAAAACTCTGACGACGGACACTGCAGCATCCCGAACGCGAGTCTAAGGGCGGGAATGGGCCGAGAGCTACGCCGCCGTGTTTTTGCCACCCACGGAGATGCCGCGCAGCGGAGAACGGCCGCAAGGAGCCCGATGCCCCCCACGCCCCGCGTCGGCTCGGAATGGCCCGGCGCCCGCCACGCGGCCGCCCCATTCCTCTTGGAATATCCCACGGCAATGAGCGCGGAGGTGGATGCAATGGATGGTTTAATCAAGACTTGCCTCGTGCTGGGCGTGGTGCTGGTCGCAGGCGCGGGCGGCATGGCGGTCCAGCGCGCCTTGGACGCGCCGGAGCCGTCCTTCGCGCAAGCGCTCAACCGGCCGCTCCGCATCGCCGTCGACGCGCCAGCCGCAACGTCAGAGCAGCTACTCGCCTCGGTCGCGCGCCACGGCGGGCCTGACCTCGTGGTCTCCGAGATGGCCTCGGCCGATGTCGTCGTCCACCTGCTGCAGGAATGGCGCGAGCTTCCGACTGCGCCATCTGGCAGCCCTCTTGCCAGCCTCTACGATCGCGCGAGGTCACTGACTGACGCGACCGTCCAGTTCTCAATGACCGTGCCAGACGCGAGTGGGGACAGGCGCCTCGTGGTCTTCGACACCGACCATTATCCCGGCTGGGGGATCGACTGCTTCGGCTGGATGCTGGCGCACGACCTGACCGGTGTGGAGGGCGAAAGCTTCCTGCCGCCTGCCAGCTGCCCGATCTGACCGATGGGGAGGCCCGGGCCGCACGCACAGAGAGGCCCCGGGTACCGCCGCCCTCGCATTTGGTAGCGCCGGGGAGGCACCGTGTCAGAGCATCCGTCTGGGTTGACCGCTGCCAGCCGGGAACCGCCCCATCGGCGAAGCCAGTCCTGTTCAGCGTGTGTATCGACGGGAGATCGCCTCCTAGCCGACCCTGGCTCGCTTCGCTGTGACTTTCATTCCAGAGACATGCGGTCTTTGGCGTGATCGGCGGAAAGATCAGGGAAGGGAACCAGCTGGGACGCAGCGATGCGTATAGAGGTCGCCGCTGTCCTTCTAGCACCAGGGCTATCGGAACGAACGGCAGCTGAGCTCGCATTGCTGTTCCAACCGTTACTTAAAACTATGAACGTCCATAGAGTTTGGCCATAGCCCTGACCGGCTGGAAGGTCCCGCGCCACGGAAAACGAACAACGCTATCCGGTTTGTTGTTTGCTGATGTTCTGCAGGCGATGCGTCGCTGCTCGAGTAAAGTTAATCATATACATCTTCGGATCAGAGGGCTTAGGAACTACGAGGTCGGCCCCAGCCCTGACGAGCTGTTCTTTGAAGCCCTCAAAGATGGAGTTGTCGACAGCCAGGATCGTTGCGTCAGAGGAAGGTCCTTCCATGCCGCGAAGGCGGGCAATGAAGTGAGGGGCAAAAACTTCAAGGTACTCGGCATCAATGACGGTGACGTCGAAGCGTGTTGTAGCAAAGGCCGCTTCAATTTCGGCTTCCTTACGCAGAACAATTGCCGCCCAGCCCATTTGGTCTAGCGCATCAACAAGACACTCAGCTTCGTCGGTCGGGAAGCCCGCGAGCAAAACAATTGGAGTGGCGGACGTCCCGCTGTTAGGAGGCGTGCATTGATACTGTTCCATCTTTAAATCCTATCATTCACTGCGGTCAGGCGCCTTTGCCTGACCGAATTCATTGGCTTTCATCTGTATGCGGAGTTCAGCTTCGAGCGCCGCCGCCAAAGCTTCCGGCGCGGTAGGCTTTGCGATGCTTTTGTCTGCCCCACGCTTTTCTAGGAGCATCGCAAAGGCACCATGCATAAATCTCGAAGACGCTACGATCCTCGTGCCCGGACCCTCACCGAAATGGGTCCGCAGCAGCACGATGCTATCGAGGTTAGCCGGGTCTATGGCGTCGATGTCCAAGGAGACCAGATGGACCCGTTCCTGACAATTTAGATCCAGAAATGCGTCAACGTTCAGCATATGCTTTGCGCGGATAGATCGGCTTCGAAGTTCCTGCAAGAGCGACTGCCCGTAGTCTACGTCCTGCTCCACCACGAGGACGTGCGGTGTAAATTGGCCCCAGGATAAATGTCCATTTTTGGCTTCTTCGACCACGGTTTGATGCTCCTGAGGCTGCGCTTAGAAATGGCACCTTTGATGGTGCATGCTTGCAAGTCAGATCGCAGCTGGGAGCTTTGAGGAGTAGTACGTACACCGCTGTCACGACCTTTGCGCGGACAGCTGGACGCCTTAATAAAACACAGTGCCGCTTTGTTTTATTGATTCTCCGCAGTAGGTTGTAGCCGGAGGGTGCTGGTTATGGCGGAAGCATTGGACGAGGGCAAAAGCGTCTATGCATGGCTGGAACGCGCAAGGTCGGAAACGCTGCTCAAAGGTGGGCGGCGCCGATATGACCTGCTCGACTATCTTGTTCGCGAAGAGTTAGAAGGGCGCGGGGAAAGCCTGAAAGCCTATGCCATCGCGTTGGACGTGTTGGGGCGCGGTGACGACTTCGATCCCGCAACCGACAGCATTGTCCGCGTTGAAGTGGCCCGACTTCGAGATGCCCTGGAACTCTACTACGCGCGTTCGACGGCCAAAGATGAGCCCAAGATCACGATTCCGAAAGGCGGTTACAAGCCAGTCATAGAAATAGCAGCCCCTCAGCGCGAGCGTGCCAAACCCACCGACCTTATCGTTTCGTCTAAAAAGAAAACTCGCCAGAAGGGTCTTTGGAGCGCGCAGAACGCGTCAATTGGGCTGCTAATTGTTGTAGCCGTCGCAACTGGCACAGCTCTTTGGTGGCGGGATCAGCTTTCTGTAATCACAAGTACCCCAGAAACATCATTGATGCCGCAGATTGCCGTCGAGGTAGGATCAACGCGACCCGATGAACAAGAAATCGCACAGCTTTTCGTTCAGCATGTAAAGAATGTCATTTTAAGGCTCGGGCAACTCTATGAGTTGCGAGATTCGCAGGCGTCATTGGCGCAGGAGCCTGATCAGGTTCGGCTGCTCGTTGAGGTTACGACATCGCCAATGAGCTACTCCAACGAAGTCTTGATAGAGGTTTTCGACGATGCATCTGGTGAGCTAGTTTTTTCAAGCGCGTTGCCTGTTCGTGAGCCAGAACAGCTGATCGACTTCTTGCACTTCGAAGATGATCTAGCGCCAGCTTTTACCCTCGCGGGCCCAGTGTTTGCTCATATAAGCGCAACCGTTGAGCAAGACTCGGACCTTGGCTGTGTCATGGGTGTATACTCGGACCCTCCACCGGTCAGCCAAGCAGAACTTTTGGGATGTTTAAGCGAAGTCTGGTCTCGGCACGAATCGTCTGGGATTGTCGGCGTTCAATATGCGCGTCTTGTTCTTGCAGAGGCACGTGACGAGAGCGGAACCTATGAGGAGACCGCACTGCGCTTAGCCCAAGAGACCGTCGAGACTGTCTTGGATGATGCACCCAACCTGCCAGGAGCTCTTCTATTGTTCGCGGAAATCGCCTTTATCCGCGGCGATTACGAGACCAGTTTTCGCTTTTTTGAAAGAGTATTGGAAATCAATCCCACAGGGTCGCACATCCGAGCTAATTTCGGTCGGCGATTACTTCAAGTGGGTGAAAATGAAAAAGCAGTAGACGAGTTGACGCTGGCGTTTGAGTTGTCTGAAGACATCAATATCAGACATCAGGCATATCTTTATTTGTCACTTCTAGACTTCGAAGACCGTATATTTGCCCGAGAGACTGCATACAGGCTCTCAAGCGAAACGCGCGGACTCGCCGGGTTGGTTGCTGTATTGGCCAACGATGAAATTGGTGATCTGTATCGCGCCCGACAAAGCCTCTCTACGTTCGGTCAGGATGCGGTGGACGCACGACGAACCACAACCTTCCTCCTCCAACGCGACGGGTTCACACAACCTGCCATCGAAATCATTTTGTCCCAGCTCGAGGCATCAGAGGCTTGGCTCACTTTGTTTGAAGAAGAGGAATG
>JBCBXA010000154.1:0-4263 GCA_039816825.1 Pseudomonadota bacterium
GGTCCGCCGACCGCTGGCCTATCTTATGGATGAGCCGCTCAGCTCGCTCGACGCAAAGCTCCGCTCGGACCTTAGAGTCGAGCTCAAGGCGATCCAGGCCGAGACGGGCGGGACCTTTCTTTATGTGACCCATGACCAGATCGAGGCGATGACCATGGCCACCCATGTGGGTGTGCTGGACCACGGCAAACTGGTGCAATTCGGCACGCCCCGCGCGATTTACGAAGACCCGGTGAGCATCTATGCCGCCAGCCGTCTGGGCCAGCCCCGGATCAACATCCTTCCCGCTTCACTCTTCGGGGACCATCCGGTGGGCGCGCAATCGATCGGTCTCAGGCCTGAGCAGATTGTCCAAGGCGAAGGCTCAGACAGCACCGTGACGCGGGTAGAGCATCTGGGCGACCAAACCCGGCTGCACCTGCGGGTGCGCGGCCATGACGTGGTTACGGTCACCGATGCCCATACCGATCTCGGCCCAGGCGACATCCTTAAGATCCGGCCGAAAAGGCCCTATTACTTCGACACTGACGGCGCGCGACTGGCGTAGGGAGGCAGGACCATGACCCAATTCATCAACAAACGAGAGGACATTGTCGCCGAGGCCGTCGATGGCCTGATCACGACCTCCGGCGGTCGCCTTGCGCGGCTCGACGGCTATCCCCATATCCGAGTGGTTTTGCGCACGGACTGGACGAAGTCGAAGGTTGCCATCGTCTCGGGCGGTGGTGCAGGGCACGAGCCATCCCATGCCGGTTTCGTTGGGCCCGGGATGCTGACGGCGGCGGTCTGCGGCGACGTTTTCGCCTCGCCATCGGTCGACGCAGTGCTCGCGGCCATCCTGGCGGTGACGGGCCCGGCAGGCTGCCTTCTGGTGATCAAAAACTATACCGGCGACCGGCTGAACTTTGGCCTGGCCGCGGAACGGGCCCGGGCCTTTGGGCTGAACGTGTCTATCGTCATCGTCAATGATGACGTCGCCCTGCCGCACCTCGTGCAAGCGCGTGGCGTTGCTGGGACGCTTTACGTCCACAAAATCGCCGGAGCCCTGGCGGAGGCGGGTGCCGACCTGCTAGCGGTGACCCAGGCTGCGGAAGACGTCATTGCCCGGACCGCTTCTATCGGCATGTCGCTTGATACCTGCACGCTCCCCGGCGCGTCGAAGGAAGCCCGAATTCCGACCGGCAAGGCAGAGCTTGGCCTTGGCATTCACGGAGAGGCTGGCGCGCACCAGGTCGATTACGAAAGTGCGCGGGCGGCCATGGAAACCGTGGTGGAACGGCTCGCGCCGGCCATGACAGCAGATGGCCCCTTTGTGGCGCTTCTGAACAATCTGGGTGGCGCGTCGGTGCTTGAGATGCAGGTCTTGGCCTATGAGCTGTCCCGCTCAGCCATCGCGGGGCGCCTGAAATACGTGGTCGGGCCGGCGCCTATGATGACATCACTGGAAATGCGTGGTTTTTCGGTCTCGGTGATGCCGGTGACGCCCGATTATGCCGAAGCGTTGGCTTTACCGACGCCGCTTTCAGCTTGGCCGGGGCTGTCAGAATTCGCCCCGGTCGAAGTGGTTGAGCTGCCTGACGGCCTGCGTCCGATCCGCCCCACGGCCTCCGACCATCCTGTGACACGCGCGTTCTTGGCGCGCTGCTGCGAGGCGTTGATCGCCAGTGAGGCGGATCTCAATGCGTTGGATGCCCAGGCAGGTGACGGGGATACGGGGTCCACGCTTGCCGGTGCGGCCCGCGCTCTGATCGAGGCGATGGATCGCCTCCCCCTCAGCGACCATACGCAGCTTTACCGCGCGATTGGCTTAGAGTTGAGCGAGACAATGGGCGGGTCCTCTGGCGTGTTGCTGGCGATTTTCTTTGCCGCCGCCGGCGACGCGACATCCTCGGGCATGCCGCTCAGAGGGGCGCTTTCCGTAGGTCTCGACCGGATGCAAAAGATTGGCGGGGCAAATGTAGGTGATCGAACGATGGTCGATGCCCTCAAACCCGCACTTGAAGCCCTATCGACCAGCCTTGAGGACGCCGCCGTGGCCGCCCGCAAAGGCGCAGATGGCACCGCCAGTATGGACCACGCCAATGCAGGTCGTTCTGCTTACCTCAGCGCCGAACAATTGATCGGGCACACCGATCCCGGCGCTGAGGCGGTGGCCCGCTTGTTCGAGCATTTGGCATCGGAGATTGTCGCGTAAGACAGTCGTTCGCGTTGTCCGTTTTCACGACCTATTTGGGCGCCAAAGCAGGTTGCGATGCGTCCCATGTTGGTTGTTTCGCTGGAAGACGTGCGTCAGTTGCCACCTAAAGCTGGAGGGCACGACACAAAGCACTTGAGGCAACCAGTGGCATCTATTTTTACAGTGCAGCGCGCGATAATTTTCCGCTCGAGCGGCCGTTCAAAACTCTACTAGTGCCTGATACTTTGGTTCAATTCATTGCCAGCTTGGCTGCCCAAAAGAGAATACGAAGTCTGTCGTTTGCGTAGGATCAAAAGGTTCGCCTTTAGATGCCCGTAGATTTGCAGACGCTTTGCTTGGTATTTTTGGAAGCAAAGGATGATGCAAATGTCAGGGCAAATTCGCTACTCGGATGAGGTCAAGGTCGATGCTGTTGGTCAGATCACTGAGGGCGGATACTGGGTCAAGGAGGTGGCTGAACGGCTCGTGACTGCGCTGCTCGGCAGGGTATTGCACGGCAATGTCCGGAGAGCCGCAAGATCTACGACGACCTGATCGATATAGGTGAAGCCGTGTCAGAGAACCGTTTGGCACGTCTGGCCCGGCTTGCAGGCGTTCAGGCGCAGATCGGTTAAAAGAAGAAGCCTGGCGTCTATGGCGGCAAGCCACCTGTCGTGCTCGACAACACGCTGGATCATCAGGTCACGGTCGATGCGCCAGACAGGGCTTGGGTGTCCCCCTTTCGGCAGAATGGCTTTGCCATGCGCCTGCCCGCCGCCCGGCAGCACATCGCAGATGTGCGAGACGGGACAGCGGACAACGCTGTTGTCGAGAGCTTCTTTCATCTCCTGAAGCGGGTGAAGGTCCGACGCCGGAAATACCGGACACGGGAAGCAGCGCGGCGAGATGGGTTTGATGACATCGAGCTGTTCTACAACCCAAAGCGCAAGCATACGACCAACGCCACGCTGTCGCCCCCTCTCACACATGCTATGCATGTGTTGCTGGCAATGGTTAACTTCGAAAAACGACAGCTCAAACTGGAAAAGGCTGGTTTCTAGGAAACTAGGGGCACGTCAAGCCCTTCGAATGTGGTGGACGACCTATGTCTCAAAGTTCGCTGCCTGAGCGAGGGTTTGCACTTGGCCTTGATGACTGGACGGCAGGCGGCATGCCGTTCAGGCGTCGTCTTGACCTCGTGGCGGCCGAGTAACGCGCTTTCGAGGGTCAACGGAATAGCAGTAGCGAATTCGTTCGATACGGGCTGCCGAACAGCAGCACCATCTATGGCTTACTACAAGCATAAAAGACACTCGCTTTAATTAGAGAAAAATGGCTATCAAAACCGGGGAATCGCAGATTACCTGCACATGCAACCCAACTTCATGAGATTAAAAAGACTGTGGCCTATAGAGGTTGCCATGGCGCTTCGGTCAGCGATCAGAAAGTGTATTGGAGGCGAGTACCGGAATCGAACCGGTGTACACGGATTTGCAATCCGCTGCGTAACCACTCCGCCAACTCGCCAAGCATTTGATTTGCCTAGCCTCTTAATCTGGCGGATACAAGCGTTTACCAGTCGAGTTACCACTTTCCTGTTCTGTTCTTGTTCCGTTCAGCGCCGCTCGGCCTCAATGTAACCAGTCCAACAAGCCGAGTTAGGGCGCGGAGCTGCTGGATAACGGGTAGTCCAGCCCTAGGCAAAGAAAGCCATGGGCGGGAAGCGGCCATTCGCTGCGTTTGCGATATTCTTGCAGGCTGCAGGGAACAGCGGACATTCGTACGTCGCGCACAGCTATACGACCACTGTCTGTTGCAATCAATTTTGCGGCGCCTCGATAATTGGCCACTTTTGATGAGAGAAATTGTGAACGGAATCTGCCACCTGCGCTCACATTGCAGAACATGCTTGAGATCTGGTAACATAAACTAGTGATTTTTGAACGATAGATCGCAAGAACACAAAGAGCAGTCGGAAGAAGAAAATGTCCAAGAAACCAGCCCCTTCAGTGTCTGCAGTCAGCGCTTATGGGACCAAATAGGGTTATTTGCTAAGGGAGTGTTTGTCGCTCATCGTCACCACCAAG
>JBCBXA010000155.1:0-4212 GCA_039816825.1 Pseudomonadota bacterium
CCACATGATTTCGAGCTGGCGATCGGTCATGGCCGTGCCCAGAGGTGCCACCGCGTGATGGAACCCTGCGCAGGATTGGTTTTTGCAACAGCTGCAGACGGCAGATGGCGCGAAAGCCCGTGCCTATCTGCGGGATCGCGGCTTGTCCGGGGAGATTCAGCAGCAGTTCGGCATGGGCTTTGCGCCAGATACGCGCAATGGGCTCAAGCAATATTTGGCAGGCAAAGGTGTCACCGCCCATGACATGGAACAGGCCGGGCTGGTGGTGCATGGGGACGAAATCCCTGTTTCCTACGACCGGTTCCGGGGCCGGGTCATGTTCCCGATCCATGACAGTCGGGGGCGGGTGATCGCGTTTGGCGGGCGCGCGCTGTCGCCCGATGTGCCGGCCAAATATCTCAACTCGCCGGAGACGCCGCTCTTTTCCAAAGGCACGATCGTCTACAATCACCACCGCGCGAGAAAGCCTGCTTCAGACACCGGTCAGCTGATTGCAGCTGAGGGTTATATGGATGTGATCGCCATGGCGGCGGCAGGGTTCCATCACGCGGTGGCACCTCTGGGCACGGCCATGACCGATCGCCAGCTCGAAATCATGTGGCGCATGACGCCTGAGCCGATCCTTTGCTTCGACGGGGATAAGGCCGGGCTGAAAGCAGCCCACCGTGCGGCGGATACGGCGCTTCCCTTGCTCAAGGCCGGTCGTTCCGTGCGTTTTGCACTGATGCCCGAGGGTTTGGATCCTGATGATCTGATTAAGGCCCAGGGGCCAGAAGCTCTGGCATCTATCATCGGCCAGGCGCGGCCTTTGGCGGATCTTCTGTGGATGCGGGAAACGGCGGGGGGCAGCTTCGACACACCCGAGAAGCGTGCCGAACTGGAAGGCCGCCTTCGCCAGATCGCCGGCGGCATCGCTGACGAAACTGTGCGGCGCCACTATCAGCAGGATCTGCGCAACCGGCTTGAAGCCTTCTTCGGTGCACCCGGTCGAGGGTCTGCGCGTGGCGGCAAAGGTGGTTCGGCTCGGAGCGCTGCCTCGCGTCGCTTTGCCGTGTCAGACAGTCTGGCCACATCAGGCCTTGTGCGCGGCTCGGGATTGGCGGGTCAGACCACCAGCATGCCGCCGCTGCGGGATGCGGCACTCGTCATGGGCATCGTCAATCATCCAGCCCTGCTCGGCGAGTTTTTTGAAGAGATCGCCGGTTTGCGCTTTGGGCATCAGCAGGTCTCGCGATTGCATGGCGTGATCCTGGACGCCATGGCCCGTGAAGACCAATTGGGGCGGCAGCAGGTGGCAAATGCCGTCGAGCGGGCTGGCCTAAAGGGTTTCTGCGATGAGCTGCGCCAGATGTGCGCGCGCTCGTTGGAGTGGCACGTTTCAGAAACGGCGGCCTATGAGGATGCGCGCGAGGGCTGGTTGCAGGCGCTGCACTTGCATCACCGCGCGATGACATTACATTCAGAGCTACGAGCAGCCGAACGTGCGTTCGCAGAACAGGGCACGCAAGAAACCTATGAAAGGCTGCTCCTCATAAGGGACGAAATGCTCTCGGCCCGAGGAACAGAAGTGCAGATCGCAGGGTTTGGGCTGTCGTCAGGACGTCCGCTCAAACCGCTGTAGGTCTCACCGCCTTGATACGCGGGCCGAATCAGTCTCAAAGCCAAATAAATTTCCCTGCCGGAGAATAGATCAAGCCGCATTTGCTCCCGGACGAGCCTTCCCCCCGTGTTTTCGCAAGCCGACGCTTGATGGCATGGGGATTTCCTACGGAGAGTTGAGGATCAGTGCCACTTGAGCGCACGAGCCTGTGGTTAATGACCGCTTAAGCCCTACTTGATAGCTAACGAACGGGAATGTGTGCGCATCCAGCCACCCAGCGCCTGCCCGATGGAGAAACAGCCCATGGCGACAGCCGCCGAACCGACCAAACAAAAGCCTGAAGCGCCAGCACCCGACGGGCCTTTGCTCGACCTCAGCGCCGATTCTGTGAAGAAGATGATCCGCGCTGCCAAGAAGCGCGGCTACGTGACGACGGAAGAGCTCAATTCCGTTCTGCCCTCTGAGGAAGTCACCTCTGAGCAGATAGAAGACACAATGGCGATGCTCAACGAGATGGGCATCAACGTGGTGGAAGAGGATGAGGTCGAGGAGCAGGAAGGCTCTACCGATCTGGTCGAAGCTTCTAAAAGCACAGCCGTTGCGACCACCGCCAAGAAAAAAGAACCCACGGATCGCACTGACGACCCGGTGCGCATGTATTTGCGCGAAATGGGCACCGTCGAGCTTCTCAGCCGCGAAGGCGAGATTGCCATCGCCAAGCGCATTGAGGCAGGTCGTGAGACTATGATCGCTGGCCTGTGCGAAAGCCCGCTGACATTCCAGGCCATCATCTATTGGCGCGATGACCTTCTCGAAGGCAATATTCTGCTGCGGGACATCATCGATCTTGAGGCCACCTATGCTGGCCCAGAGGCCAAGCAGGTGGACAATTCGGCCAACCCTCCCGGCCCCGATGGCCGTGGCCTTCCACCAAAGGATCAGCGCCCGACCGCGCGCCTGGAAGCCGAAAAGAAAAGCGCCAGCGCCGCCGATAAGGGCGATGGTGAAGGCGAAGAGGGCGCTGAAGGCACTGAAGAAGACGATGAAGATGATGAGGACATGGAAGGCAATCTGTCGCTCGCCGCGATGGAAGCCGAACTCAAACCTCAGGTTATCGAGATCTTCGACGCGATTGCCGACAATTACAAAAAGCTCCGCAAACTGCAGGATGCGCAGGTCGAGAACCGGATGGAGAACAAAGAGCTCTCCACCGCTCAGAAGAAGCGTTATCAGGAAGTGACGGCCACCACCGTGGAAGCGGTGAAGAGCCTGGCGCTGAACAACAATCGTATCGAAAGCCTGGTGGAGCAGCTTTACGATATCAACAAGATGCTCGTGGGCAATGAGGGGCGGCTGCTGCGCCTTGCTGAGAGTTATGGCGTGAAGCGCGCCGATTTCATCAAGGAATATCAGGGCCGCGAACTCGACCCGAACTGGTCAGCCTATGTGGGCACACTGGATGGCAAAGGCTGGGGCCGTTTTGCCGATGAAGGCCATAACGACATTGAGCGGCTGCGCGGTGAGATCTCCACGCTGGCCACCGAAACCGGCCTCGACATCCCCGAGTTCCGCCGCATCGTCCACACGGTGCAAAAGGGTGAGCGGGAGGCACGGCAGGCCAAGAAGGAGATGGTGGAAGCAAACCTGCGCCTCGTTATCTCCATCGCCAAGAAATACACCAATCGCGGCCTGCAGTTCCTCGACCTCATTCAGGAGGGCAATATCGGCCTGATGAAAGCGGTCGATAAGTTTGAATACCGCCGTGGCTACAAATTCTCGACCTATGCGACCTGGTGGATCCGCCAGGCCATCACCAGGTCCATCGCGGACCAGGCCCGGACCATCCGTATTCCGGTGCACATGATTGAGACGATCAACAAGATCGTGCGCACCAGCCGCCAGATGCTCCACGAAATCGGCCGCGAGCCGACGCCAGAAGAGTTGGCGGAAAAGCTGGCCATGCCGCTCGAAAAAGTGCGCAAAGTGCTCAAGATCGCCAAAGAGCCGATCAGCCTTGAAACGCCGATCGGGGACGAGGAAGATTCACACCTCGGCGATTTCATCGAGGACAAGAACGCCATCCTGCCGGACAGCGCGGCCATTCAGGGCAATCTGCGCGAAACGACCACCCGCGTTCTGGCCTCGCTCACCCCGCGCGAAGAGCGCGTGCTGCGCATGCGCTTCGGCATTGGCATGAACACCGACCACACGCTCGAAGAAGTGGGCCAGCAGTTCTCAGTCACCCGCGAACGCATCCGCCAGATCGAAGCCAAGGCGCTGCGAAAGCTCAAGCACCCAAGCCGAAGCCGGAAGCTCCGGAGTTTCCTGGATCAGTAGAGATCAAAAGCCCGGCGAGAGCCGGGTTTTTGTTAGGACCTATGGCAATCCATCTATGCTATTGTCAGGCGGGTTGGGCGGCCTGTACGTCGCAGGGCCGGTTTTGTATTTGTCCCACTCGCGACGTGCATCTTGTGGCGACATTTTCCATTTTGGCCAACTCTCCGTTGGCCTAGAAACCGCAGTTGCTAGCTTAGTTCCCCCATCACCAAAAATTACTTGGATTTGACTCACATGAATCAGAGTCAAATCCAAGTAATTTTTGGTGATGGGGG
>JBCBXA010000156.1:0-4190 GCA_039816825.1 Pseudomonadota bacterium
GACCTCAGCGCCGGCGATCGCGATATCCTGAGCGCGATCAAAGACCGGGATCACGACGTCGGATGCGCTATCAACTAGCCGTTTGGTCTGGGCAACAAAGCCCTCCGCATCAAAGGTTTCCGGCGCGCCCTTACGGTGCAGCAGGCCACGAGCCTCCAGCAGTCGATTGTCGAGATGAAATCCGTCCATGGGTATCACCCGCGCCGGTGCGCCGTGCGCCACGAGGCGCGAACGGATGGCCTCGGCTACCGTCGATTTGCCAGCACCCGGAGGGCCAGCCACCGCCAGCATCACCCGGCGACTCATCTCGGCAGAAGCGCTGAGAAGGTTGATGAGATCTTCGGCACTGAGCATAGCATCCACGTCGGGAACAATTTGGTTTGCTGAGAGTGGAAGAGCCGCCCAAAGCCACTGGACAATGCCGTGATCCTCTTTAACCGTCTACCGATTGTTGACAGCCCAACCCCCGACAAAAGGTTCCAAACATGAATGAGTGGTGGCGCAGCGCGGTGATCTATCAGGTCTATCCGCGATCCTATCAGGACAGCACAGGCAATGGAGTGGGCGATCTCGACGGCATCACCAGCCGCCTCGACCATATTGCGGAACTTGGGGCTGACTGCATCTGGCTCTCCCCTATCTTCACGTCGCCGCAAAAGGACATGGGGTACGATGTATCGGACTATCTCGATGTCGATCCGCTGTTTGGCGATCTGGAGGCGTTTGACCGGCTTATCCAGACGGCCCACGAGAAGGGTCTCAAGGTCATTGTCGATCAGGTTCTGTCCCACACGTCCGATCAGCACGAATGGTTCAAGCTCTCCCGCACGAGTCGCGACAATGAAAAGGCCGATTGGTACGTTTGGGCGGACCCGCTGCCGGACGGCTCGCCCCCCACCAATTGGCACAGCCATTTCGGTGGCCCGGCCTGGGAGTTCGACCCTCAGCGCGGGCAGTATTATTTGCACAACTTCCTGGCTTCGCAGCCCGATCTCAACTTTCACAATCCCGATGTGGTGGATGCGATCCTCGAGACCTGCAAGTTCTGGCTGGATCGTGGTCTGGATGGTTTCCGCCTCGACACAGTGAACTATTACTTCCACGACAGGGAGCTGCGCTCCAATCCGCCTGCCCAGACCTCGCCGCAGGTTATGGCGACGGATCTCTACGGAATGCAGAACAATATCTACAACAAGACTCGGCCTGAGAATCTCGGCTTCCTGGAGCGGCTCCGCGCGCTGACCGATCAGTACGAAGACATCATGATGGTCGGCGAGGTGGGCGAGATGGGCCGCCGTTCCATCGAGATCATGAGTGAATACACCGCTGGTAAATCGCGTCTGCACATGGCCTACAGCTTCGCCATGCTCGGACCGGACTTCACAGCTGAGCATTTCCAGAACTGCATCGAAGGCTTCCAGCGCGGCGCACCGGATGGCCACCCTTATTGGTCGTTCTCCAACCATGATGTTCCGCGCCAGGTGAGCCGCTGGGCGGAGCATGCGGTGTCCGAGGACGCCATGATGCGTCTGGCCTGTGCCATGCTGATGAGCTTTGAGGGCACGATTGGCATCTATCAGGGCGAGGAGCTCGGCCAGACCGAGACCGAGATGGAATACCACGAACTCACAGACCCGCCGGCAGTCCGCTTTTGGCCCGCCGTGAAAGGCCGCGATGGCTGCCGCACGCCGATGGTGTGGGAAAAGGACGCGCCAAGCGCCGGCTTCACTGAAGGCACACCATGGCTGCCGGTGAAGGAGCCTCAGGCCGCAAAAGCCGTTGATCAGCAGGGCGAAGGCGGCGCACTGGAGTTCTACAAGCAGACCATCGCATACCGTCGGGCAAGCCCAGCGCTGTCCAGAGGGAAGACCCAATTTATCCGCACGCGGGAACCTGTTCTGGCCTTTCTCCGAACCACCGACGAAGAAGCTTTGGTTTGTGTCTTCAACTTATCCAAGGACGAGCAGGTTCTATGGGTTAAGGGCGCGCCGGACATCGTCTACCGCAACTCCGCCACCCTCGGTGATGGTGAACTCACTCTAGGGGGCAACGGTTTCGCTTATCTCAGTTACGATCTGGCGACGGTGGAGGAAGTCGGCATCCAATTGATTGGAAACGGGTAAAGCTTGCTTAAGCTTCGGTGGGTCTCGTACTAGCCGAGACTCTCCGCGCCCCAGATGTCGGTCATGTAGCTGCGAATGGTCCGGTCGGATGAAAAGTGACCGGAACCGCCAATATTGTGCAGCACCATGCGGCTCCAGCGGTCCGGGTCGGCATAGGCCAGATCGACCTGGCGCTGGCACGCGGCGAAGCTGTCAAAGTCTGAAGCCACCAGAAACGGGTCGTGTTCCCTGATTGAATGCACGAGCCCCTTGTAGCGGTCTCGATCATCAGGGTTGAACCGCCCGGCCTCCACCATTTGCAAGACGTTTTGCAGTGCCGGGCTCTTGGCAATGGCCTTCCGGGCGTGGCCTTCAATCCGGTAGCGCGCCTGCACCTCATTGGCGTTCATGCCAAAAAGGAAGAAGTTGTCCGCGCCCACACGCTCGCGGATCTCGACATTCGCCCCGTCCAGCGTGCCGATGGTGAGGGCACCGTTCATCGCGAACTTCATGTTGCCCGTGCCACTGGCCTCTTTACCGGCGGTGGAGATCTGAACCGACAAATCCGCCGCTGGGATCAGGCGTTCGGCCATGGAGACGTTGTAATTGGCGGGATAAATCACCTTGAGCAGATCCGAGGTCACCGGGTCCGCGTTGAGCGTGCTGGCCACATCATTGATCAGGCGGATGATGTCTTTGGCGAAGAGATACCCGGGTGCAGCCTTGCCGCCAAAGATCTTCACGCGGGGCACCCAAGGACCGTCGGGATCTTCCTTTATGGCAGACCAGTGGGCGACGGCTTCAAGAATATTCAGAAGCTGCCGCTTATACTCGTGGACGCGCTTGATCTGGATGTCGAACATGGCGTCAGGGCTGATGAGCAGCCCGGTCCTGTCGCTCAGCCAGCGCGCCAGTTGCAACTTGTTGTTCCGCTTGGCAGAGCGGATGGCAGTTTGAATGCTGTCATCGGCTGCAAGCGCCTTGAGTTCAGACAGCCGGTCCAGATTGTCTTCCCAGCCCGATCCAATGGCCTCTGTCAAAACCTTGGACAGGGCGGGATTGGCCATGCGTAGCCAACGCCTCGGCGTGACACCATTGGTCTGGTTCACGATGCGGCCCGGATAGAGACGGTTTAGATCCGAGAAGACGGTGCTCTTCATCAGATCGGTGTGGAGGGCGGAAACGCCGTTCACGTGCGATGCCATCACAAAGGCAAGGGTTCCCATATGCACCTGATCGTGCCGGACAATGGCGAGGTCCTCGCGGCCCCTGGCCTGCGCGCGGTGCTCTGCATCGATTTGTTCGATGATCTGCATATGGCGTGGGAGGACCCGGCCCATGTGCCAGGTCGACCAGGCTTCCAGGGCTTCAGGCAGCAATGTGTGATTGGTGTAGTGCAGGCATCCCCTCGCGATCCTGAAAGCAGCGCGCCACTCCATGCCGTGCTCATCCGTCAGCAGACGAATGAGTTCCGGTCCGGCCAGGGCCGGGTGGGTGTCATTCATCTGGATCGCGATCTTCTCGGGCAGCAGGGTGAGATCGTCATACTCCGAAAGGAAACGTCGAAGCAGATCCTGAAGCGACGCCGATGTCAGGAAGTACTCCTGCTTTAGCCGCAACTCCTTGCCTGCGTCAGTTGCATCTTCCGGGTAGAGAACCCGCGAGAGAGTGCGCGCCAGGGCTTCCGGCGCCGCCGCGGCCTTGTGATCCCCCGCATTGAAACTGCTGAGGTCAAAAAGCTCTGTCGGGTGAGCGCCCCACAGGCGCAGCGTGTTGGCCCAGCGACCCTTCCAGCCAATGATGGGCATATCGTAACCGCGGGCGTAGACGGTTTCGCCGGCATGCCAGACTGACTGGCCCCCTCGCTTTTCCACGTGACCCTTGAACCCGATCGTGTAGCGGGCCTCCGGTCGTTCAAACTCCCAGGGGTGAGGCTGGTTCAGCCAGTCTTCCGGGTGCTCCACCTGCTGGCCGCCTTCAAAGCGCTGCTTAAAAAGGCCGTGTTCGTACCGGATACCATAGCCATAGGCCGGGCAGGCGAGAGTCGACATGCTCTCCAGAAAGCACGCCGCAAGACGACCAAGACCA
>JBCBXA010000157.1:0-4112 GCA_039816825.1 Pseudomonadota bacterium
CATAGAGCAGCGATGTGCCGACCTACATGACGGATAAGATCACCTCGATCGAAGATCTGAAGGATCCAGAGATTGCCGCGATGTTTGACAGCGACGGCGATGGCCTTGGGGAATACTGGGCCGGCGATGTGACATGGGCCTCTACGAAGCGCTGGCAGGTAAAGTTCAAGTCCTACGGTCTGGATGAACTGTGGGAGCCGAACATCGTCTCCGGCGACACGTTCAAAGCCGGTCTGGCGGCCGCCTATGCCGCGTCGCAGCCGCAGCTCTTCTACTACTGGACGCCAGAAGCGCTTCACGTGCAATATGACCTGACCGCACTTGAGGAACCCACCCGTTACGACGGCTGTGAAGATCTCGACCTCGATGCTGAGAACTGGCTCGAAGTGTCCGAGTTTGAGTGCGTGGGCACAGCGGCCACTGTGTACGTCGCCTATTCCGCGTCCTTGGAAGAGCGCAACCCAGCGGTGGCCAAGATGCTAAGCAACATGGCTCTGACCGGCGACGAAGTGGGTGGCTGGATCCAGGAGATGTTTGAACTCAAACGCGACCCGGCGGAAGTGGCCGAAGAGTGGATCGCTGACAACCTTGACATCGTGAACGGCTGGATCAACGGCGATAGCTCTGGCTGACCAAAGCGTCACGTTTATGAGAATGGGCCGCTAATGTTTTGACGCGGCCCATTTTCTTGTCCGATCATTAGCGGCATGCGGCTCGTGCAACAAAACGGTGCTGTCAGACAAATGCGAACCGTTCTCCGGTTAGACCGCTGTAACGTGCCGCGCTGCAGCTAACGGTCGATTTGTCCGCAATTCGCTCGTCAAGCCCGCCCGCCAACATAGAAGATTCGGCCATGAGCCGCCGTTCGAACTGCAATGAAAACGCCGCGGTGCGGCCCGTCATTCCGGACCTTCGCTGCATCCGCAAGATCAGAGTGCCTCTCGAAGTCGGTTCTGCGGATAAAAGCTGCGGTTCGGTTTCTGGACTTTGCCCTCCGCTTTGTGTGCCATGCAGCAGCTCCGCTAAACACCGTGTTGTGAACCTAGACATTCTCTGTAGTTACCATCCGACCAAGCCCAAGTGCCAAGGTCCGGCAATCACTTCGCTGAGGCCACGGTAACCCTCGAGCTGCCTACGCCAGGCTGGGCAGCCATAGAACGATCCAGGGAAAGGTGACCAGGAGTGCGATTGTCACGGCGTCAGCAATGAAAAAGGGTGTCACCCCTTTGAACACGTCTTGCACGGTGAGGTCATCGCGCACGCCCGCCACCACGAAACAGTTCAGTCCGATGGGCGGTGTGATGAGACAGAACTCCGCCATTTTCACCACCAAAATGCCGAACCAGATCGCGCACATCGGACCGGACATTCCGAATGTGCTGTCGGTTGCAGACACAAACTCACCCCCGTTGAGGGCCATCACCGCAGGATAAACCACTGGCAACGTCAAAAGCAGCATCCCGATGGCGTCCATGAACATCCCCAAGACGGCATAGGCCAGAAGGATGCAGATCAGGATCAGCATCGGTGACATGGTCAGTGACGTGATCCAATCTGAAAATACGCCGGGCAGATCAGCGAAGCCAAGAAAGCGCACATAGATCAGAACGCCCCAGATGATCGTGAAGATCATCACGCTGAGCTTGGCTGTTTCCAACAGGGCATCGCGCAACTGAGGCCACCGCATGCCCTGGTAAAGGGCCATTAGAAAGACGACAAACGCCCCAATGGCACCGCCCTCTGTCGGCGTGCCCCAGGCATCACCGCCAAAAGGGTTATAGACAAAGCAGATGATCGTCACGACCACGAAGACAATCGGCAATGCGGGCGGCAGGGAAACCAAGCGCTCTCTCCAGGTGAAACCGCTGACCGGCGGACCGAAACCCTTGATCGTGAGCGCCATGCCGACAATCAGGAGACCGTAGATCAGCGCCGAAAACGCGCCGGGAATGAACCCGGCCAACAGGAGTTTGCCAACGTCCTGCTCCACGATGATGGCGTAGATTATCAGGATCGCAGAGGGCGGGATCAAACTGGCAAGGGTGCCGCCAGCGGCCACAACACCGGCGGCGAATTGCTTGTTATAGCCAATCTTCAACATCTCCGGGATCGCAATCCGGGCAAATACGGCCGAAGTGGCCACCGACGCGCCAGATACCGCCGCAAACCCGGCTGTGGCAAAAACGGTCGAGACGGCAAGCCCGCCCGGCACCCAGGCGATCCAGCGTTTGGCCGCCTCGAAAAGGGCTTTCGTCAGTCCCGCATAGTAGGCCAGATAGCCGATTAGGATGAAGGTCGGGATAAGGCTCAAGGCCTGGCTGGAAACCTTGGAGTGAGGAACTTGCCCTGCGGTTTTGACGGCCACGCCCAAGGCCCAGCCAAAATCGTCAAACCCATAGTCTTTCTTGGCCCAGAATATCCAGATGAGCCCCACCATACCGGCAAGACCTGCCGCAAAGGCTACACGCATGCCGAGGATGACCATAAGAAGCAAGCCGCCTGTCACCCACAAACCGATGTCGATCGGTTCCATCAGTTTTGGTCCTCAAGTTGATTGGCTTCCAGCTTGGCCTGTTTCGCCGCATCGGCGATCACAGGAACTGCTACGGTCTGACCAGTGATAACGCCGCGCATGTAGGCCCAGATCTGCAGACAAAGCCTGAGACACAGGATGGAAAACGCCAAAGGTGCCAAAAGTTTCGCAGGCCAGATCGGCAGTGAGATGTCCATTGAGCTGTCGCGGCTCCACAGCGGGGCGGCGAAATCAAAACTGCGCTCAAAATGCGACCACGTCCCCCACACCATGAAGATCATCAGGACCAGCACACCGGTCGTCGTGATCAACTCCGCCAGATAGAGCGCGCGACCACGCAGCTGGCCCACCAGAATGTCCATCCGGATATGGCCGCCCTCCCGCATCACAAATGCCACGCCCATGAACGCGATAAGCGGCATCGCCTGTTCGATCCAGTCTACATAGCCCGGCAAGGGCGCGTTCATGAAATTGCGTCCCGAGACCGAAACAACTGCCAGGACCATCAGGGAAAAAACGGCCAGCCCGCTCAGCAAAGCAAAAAGCCGTTCCAGCACCAGTAATTTGCGGTCAAGTGTACTGAGTGCGCTGCCATCCTGCAGCACAAGCGAAGGGGTCGCCATATGCGTTATCCTGTCGGTGGAAAAAGCCCCGCGCAATGTTCGCGCGAGGCCTAATGGGTTGGTCTTAGCTGCCGGAGGCGATCATGCCTGTCACAAGGTCATAAAGCTCCTGCGCGGGCAGTCCGGCTTTTGTGTTCTGCTCAATCCAGGCTTCTGCCGCTGGGGCCGCTGCGGCCTTCTTGAACGCGGCAATCTCATCGTCGCTGTAGGTGACTTTGATGATCCCACGATCTTCCAGAGCAGGGCCCCACGCGTCCATTGTCGCGCCATTGTAGTTGGCAATGTAGTGTTCCAATGCCTCATCCACCGAACTCATGAGCGCCTGGCGGTGATCATCACTGAGGTCCGCCAGAGCGTCGGTGTTCACCACAACTGGGCAGTTTACCGTGCCAGGGTTGAGGTTCGTCGTCCACCATTTGCCATTTTCGATTGTGCCAAAAGACATATGGGCATGGGGGGCAAAACTTACGGCTTTGACAACGCCGCTATCCATCGCCTGACGCACTTCGGTGGCTGACATAGATGTGGGCACTGCGCCCACGGCTTCCATCGCCGCACCAATACCACCTGTCGCACGCACGCTCAGGCCTTCGAAATCGGTGATCTTCTCTGGTGCATCGCCAACGCCCACAATGTTGTACTGCGGCAGGGGTGAAGGCATCAGCAGCTTGGCATTCCAGCGCGCCAGATCTTCAACCGTGGCCGGGTGCTCATAGACCGCCATCGACAGCTCAACCTCTTGCTCAAGCGACGTCACGCCCAAAAACGGCAACTCCAGCACGGTGATCGAGGGGTTCTTGTCGCGATGGTACCCGGCGCAGAACTGCGCCATCTCGAACGCCCCAATCGAGATACCGTCGAGGTTTTCGCGATTTTTGCTCAACCCGCCATAGCTGATGTTTAGGGTGAATTCGCCGCCCGTTTTGTCGCTGACCAGTTCCGCCAGCTTTTCGACA
>JBCBXA010000158.1:0-3923 GCA_039816825.1 Pseudomonadota bacterium
TGAAGAATGCCGGTGAGACCATTGGCAAGACTGTGGCGGATTCATCGGGCAACTTCGTCATTCTACCGGACCAGTTCCTCCCGCAAGGCGATCATCAACTGCAGATAACCAGCGTTGCACCCGGCGAGGATGCGTCCGCCGAACAGTCTGACGAAACGGTCGGTGAGCAGACGGCGGTGATAGCCATTCCCGAAAAGGGCAAAGAAAGCGAACTTCTGGCCGTGCTAACGACCAATGAAGGCCCATCCCTAATCGTTGAGAAGCCGGAACCAGCTGCCGAGCCATTGGCTGAGGGCTCTTCGGTGGCAGCGGATGCGTCCGAGCCGCTGACCAAACCGAACCCGGTTGAGGAGACCACTGAAACCCAAGTAGCCGCCTTGGAGCCAAACACGGAAACACCTGCCGCTCCTGTTGAAGAGGCTGCCACCACGGCGAAAGCCGAAGTGGAAACGGCGGAACCCAAGATTGAGGCAGAACCTAAGGCCACAAGAGTTGTTGCGTCTGCAGCCCGGATCGAAGCCATCGAGACCGAGGATCGGCGCATGTTCGTCGCCGGTTCCGCAGCCCAGGGCTCGAAGCTTCGCCTCTATCTCGATAATCGCTTCCTCGGGGCCACCACTGGCGGGGAGGGTGATCGCTTCCTGTTCGAGCGTTCGATCACCATTGAGCCTGGTGACTATCAGTTGCGCATCGACCAAATTGGTGCTGATGGCACGGTCGTCAGTCGTGCCCAGGTGCCGTTTACGAGGGAGGACGACCGTCAGTTGCAGGCATCACTGGTTGCCCCGACGGTACCAGCGGTAGAAGGGGCAGGCGTCACTCCCGGTGAGCAGGCTACCTCCGATGCAACCGAGCCTTCCAAAGCGGTAAACACGGAAACGGCCAAGGGCCCCGACGCCCTGGACGGGGTCGGTGAAATCCAGTCCGCCGACGACACAAGCCCAACGGTAGAGCCAGCCGCCGTGCCAACAACCAATTTTGCTGTGACAGAAACCAAGGACCGGAGCGTCATCATCCGTAGGGGGGACTCGCTTTGGCGCATATCGCGTCGTGTCTACGGAGAGGGCATTCGCTACACTACAATTTTCCTGGCCAACAAAGATCAGATCCGCGATCCGGACAAAATCTATCCGGGCCAGATTTTTGGGCTGCCTGAGGACGAAGAAGTAGCTGATCCGGTCGCAAACGACGGCTGAACGCTTGTTGTCCCGGGTTGATTTTCACAGCGCGATCACCATTTATCGTTGAAAGACGATAGATCTTTGGGATCACCGATGGGCGACTGCACGCTGGAAAAGATGGAACAGGATGTCAAGCGTCAGCAATTGGCCGATCGCCTCGCCGCTATCGCGCACCCTCATCGCTTGCAGATTCTGGAGGAGCTCGGGCGTGATGAGTGCACTTGCTGCGGCGAAGTTGTTTCGCGTTTGCCCATAGCCCAGTCCACCGTTTCCCAGCATCTCAAGATCCTGGCGAAGGCCGGTTTGGTTGAAGTGAATGCCGCAGGCCAGAAGAGCCTCTATCGCGTCAATGTGGGGGCCGTGCGCGCGCTGCTGGACGATGTTGCCGATCTTCGCGCCTGCTGCCCGCCCGCAGTGAACCCTGGATCTCTGAAAGACTAAACATGGCCACCACTCAGACCACTGGCGCAACCGGCAAGACATCCGTGCCGGAGACGGGCCGTGTGCCGCAACAAACGTCTCAGCCCGCTGTGGTAGCTGATGGAAACACCGTTCGAACCATCACAAATCTGTGGCCTTACATGTGGCCTGCGGATCGCCCGGATCTGAAGCGGCGCGTTGCGATCGCGATTGGCTTTCTGGTTCTGGCCAAAGCGCTGGCCATGGCGGTTCCGTTCTTCTATCGCGCCGCCACGGATCTGTTGGCGGGCAATCAGGCTGAAATTGCCCTCGTTCCCCAGTCGCTGCTGGTGCCGCTCATGATGGTCATTGCCTATGCCGGTGCCCGTATCATTGCCATTGGCTTTGAGCAGTTGCGCGACGCACTGTTTGCGCGCGTCGGCCAGCACGCCGTGCGTCAGCTCGCTTACCGCACGTTTCAGCACATGCACAATCTGTCCCTTCGCTACCATTTGGAGCGAAAGACGGGTGCCCTGAGCCGGATCATTGAGCGTGGCGTGAAGGGCATTGAAGCCATCGTCCGCTTCACAATTCTCAACACCGCGCCGACCTTTCTGGAGTTCACCTTTACGGTCATCATTTTTGCCGTGATGTTCGGGTTTGAGTATGTGGCCGTGCTGGTGGCCACGATTGCTCTCTACTCGGTCTGGACCGTCAAAGCATCGGACTGGCGCATCGCTATCCGGCGCAAGATGAACAGTGCCGACAATGATGCCAACACGAAGAATGTCGACAGTCTGCTCAACTATGAGACGGTAAAGTATTTCGGCAATGAGCGGCTGGAGCGGGATCGCTTTGACAGCGCGATGGCCAAGTATGAGGTGGCTGCCACCAAAACCTGGACATCCCTGGGTTGGCTCAACTTCGTGCAGGGTATCATTCTTTTTGGCGGCATTGGCACCGCCATGGCGATGAGCGCACTGGCAGTGTCACGCGGCGAACAGACAGTGGGCGACTTCGTATTCATCAACGCTCTGCTGCTGCAGCTTGCCGTGCCGCTCAACTTCATTGGTTTCATCTATCGCGAGATCAAGCAGGGCCTCACTGACATTGAGGAGATGTTCAACCTTCTTGGTGTGGAAGCGGAGGTGCAGGACAAACCCAACGCGCCTGATCTCAACGTGGAAGAGGGCAGGGTAACGTTTGACAATGTCAGCTTTGCCTACGATCCCAGCCGCCCGATCCTGAAGAATGTCAGTTTCGACGTCGCGCCGGGCAAAACGGTGGCCCTTGTCGGGCCGTCGGGGGCCGGCAAGAGTACGATTTCCCGTCTTCTTTTCCGCTTCTACGACGCGGTCGATGGCACCGTGCGTATTGATGGCCAGAACGTGCGGGACGTCACCCAGGACAGCTTGCGCGCTTCCATCGGCATGGTCCCGCAGGACACGGTGCTGTTCAACGACTCCATCGCCTACAACATCGGCTACGGCCGTCCCGGCGCCAGCCGCGAGGAGATTGAGCAAGCCGCTGAGATGGCTCAGATCGGAGACTTTATTCGCGATCTGCCCGAGGGGTTTGACACCCAGGTGGGCGAGCGGGGCCTCAAGCTCTCGGGCGGTGAGAAGCAGCGCGTCGCCATCGCCCGAACATTGCTGCAGGCGCCACCGATCATCATGCTCGACGAGGCGACCTCTGCCCTCGACACGCAGACCGAGCAGGAAATTCAGGACGCGCTGGACGACGTCTCACGCGGGCGCACGACACTGGTTATTGCGCACCGGCTGTCCACAGTGGTGGGGGCGGACGAAATCATCGTACTTAAGGCGGGTGAAATAGCCGAGCGGGGCAACCATGCAGAGCTGATGGAGAAAGATGGCCTATATGCTGCCATGTGGGCACGACAACGTGAGGCGACCGAAGCGGAAGCTGCGCTTAAGAGAGCTCGTGAGAACGACAGAGACGGTTTCATAACACGCGGTACGCCCACTGCCAGCAATTGACCGGAGCCATTCAATGCAGAGGTTTTTCACCAACCTTCTTGTCGAGGATCCCGACCAAAGCGCGACCTTCTATGAGCAACTTCTTGGTATGCAGCGCCACTTTGAGAGTAGCTGGTTCGTGGTCATGACTCATCCCGATATGGGCAATCAGGAGTTTGGCCTGTTTGCCCGTGATCATGCCCATGCGCCGGGCCACATCGTGAACCGCATCGCAGTCCTCGACAACAAACGTCAGCAGCAATCCACTGGGACGGCCTCGGGCGGTCGCCGGCGCAAGGGCATGATCACGGGCAAACAGGCCAAACTCCTGATTGCCCATATCGGGATGAGTCATGACCACGAA
>JBCBXA010000159.1:0-3870 GCA_039816825.1 Pseudomonadota bacterium
GCGGATGCATCCAATGCGATCAGCGGGCATACCGCCCTCAATGCGACTCGCCGCCACGAAGGGAGTCCAACGCGGCAGGGCATTGAAGTCCCGCACAATGGACCAGACGCGCTGAGCCGATGCTCCGATCACTTCAGACCGGTAGACCTCAGCCATCCTTAGAGCCCTTTTCAGGCGTAGGCACGAGAGACTTCGCATCCTTAGCGGCCCGGAAGATATCGCCGGACTTGGTGAGCGAAGAGCCATCGACGCCGACATCCTTCAGCATCTCTTCGATCATCGGAGCCTGAACGCGGTAGCGCAGCACGCTGTCCATCACCTCGTCGGTTGGGGAACGCTCACCACTGCCCTCGCCCAGGCCAGAGCCACCCAGGTGAACGACCTTGATGCTATCGATGTTCTCCATCGGCTTGACGGTTTCGCGCACAATGCTCTCGAGGCGTTCGATGAGCTGCGCGCGCAGGCGACCGGCACGGGCATCGTCAGACAACAGGTTCTCAGCCTCGTTGCGCAGGCGTTCCGCCTCGGCACTGACGGTGGCCAGCAGACGCTGCGTCTCGCTGTCCTTCTCGGCCATGATCTTGGCGATCTGCGCTTCGCGGTTGGCACCCTCAACTTCGCGACTGGTCTTCACCGCCTCTTCAGACTGAACGGCCTTTGCCAGTTGATCGCCCACATCGACACGCACCTTGGCCTCTTCAGACGCCTTCTCCAGCACGGCAATCTTGGACTCCAGTTCCATGAGTTCGACGGTTTGTTGCTGTGCGATCTCCAGCTTGCGAAGCGTCTCCTCGCGCTCAACGCGGATACGGTCGGTTTTCTTCTCCGCTTCAATGCGGGCGCGCTCTGTCTCCTCGCGGGCCTTGAGTTCAGCTTCATCAATCTCGCGGCGCATGGCGATCTTGTCCGCTTCAGTACTGCGTTCCGCAGCAATGCGGGCCTGCTCTGCTGCAGCCTCCTGCTTCGCACGGGTCTCAGCAATGGTCGCCGATTGCTCGGCGCGGCGGAGCTCAATCTCCTGCTCCTGCATCAGCCGAGCTAGCTCGGACTCCCGGTCCAGCGTGAGCGTTTCGCGCTCCGCTTCCAGATTGCGCTCGCGGATGGAAACGACAGCTTGTTGCTCAATCTCGTTGCGCAGCTTCCGCCGCTCTTCAACGATACGAATGAGGTTGGTGAGACCCTCGGCATCGAAGCGGTTGGACGGGTTGAAATGCTCAAGGCCGGTCTGGTCCAACTGACGAACTGCGACGGACCTTAGTTCAAGCCCGTTTTGCGCCAATGCGCTTCCAGCCAGTTTGGTGACTTCGTCGACAAACTGGGCGCGGTCGTCATGGATGTCTTCCATGCTCATGCGCGCAGCAACCGCGCGCATGGCACCAAGGAACTCGCCTTCAAAAAAGGCCGAGAGCTTGTCAGGGTCGCCAATGATGTTGCCCAGCGTGGTGGCGGCGGCAGACACAGACTGCTCGTCCTGCGCGACCCGCAGGAAGAACTCCGCGCGGGCATCCATGCGCACCCGGTCCTTGGTGATCAGCGCCTCTTCTTTCTCTGCGCTCACCTCAAGCCGGGAAAGGCTGAAATAGACAGGTGTCACTTCGTGGATGATCGGCAGCACAAAGGCACCGCCCGAGATGACCACTTTTTCGCCGCCAAGACCCGTGCGGACGAAGGCGCGGTCGCTGGTGGAGCGGTAGTAGAGCCAGTTGAACAGCCAAACCACGATGACGATCGCGACAAGGAGGACAACCAGCGTTGTGATGAGCGTACCAGTCATGGATCAGCTTCCTTTGATGGCCTTGAACAGGCGCGTCTGTTCGGTGAGAGCCACTTCCGTTGGCAGCCGCTCCATCGAGGAAGCACCGTAGAAACCGTGGCAATGCTCAGTGTTGGCGAGGACATATTCGGCGTCTGGGGGCATGGCGACGGGCCCGCCATGGACGAGCACGATGGCCTCCGGATTGACCGCCAGCGCAGCCTTCGCCCAGCTGTCGACAAGGCCTGGGCATTGCTCAAGCGTTACGGCGGTTTCAGCACCAATGGAGCCGCCGGTGGTGAGGCCTAGATGGCAGACGATGATGTCCGCCCCTGCCTCCGCCATGGCCGTGGCGTCCTCCTCACTGAAAACATAAGGCGTCGTCAGCATGTCCTTCTCATGGGCCATGCGGATGACGTCCACCTCCTGGCTGTAGGACATGCCGGTCTCTTCGAGGTTCTTGCGGAAGTTGCCGTCGATCAGCCCGACTGTCGGGAAGTTCTGGACACCGGAGAACCCCACGCGGGCTATATCATCGAGCAGCACATCGAAATTTGCGAACGGGTCGGTGCCGTTTACCCCGGCCAGAACAGGCGTGTTCGGCGCCATGGGTATGACTTCGTTGGCCATCTCCATAACGATCTCATTGGCATTGCCATAGGCCAGAAGCCCGGAGAGCGAGCCCCTGCCCGCCATGCGATAGCGCCCTGAATTGTAAATCACGATCAGGTCGATACCGCCGGCCTCTTCACACTTGGCTGACAGGCCGGTGCCGGCACCACCGCCGATGATCTGCTCGCCCGCGTCGCGCATTTTCTTGAAACGGGCCAATAGGTCTTTTCTGTCAAATCGCGGCACGGGACGCCTCCAGTTTTTGTTCGCCTTTATGGGCGGATGTGATGGCCGAAAGCGCAGCTATGGCGGCGTCGGCGAATTCGGGATCATTGATGTGATGGGGCACACGGATCAGGCGTCGGTTGGCCGTCTCCGCAAAGCCGTTGGTGATGGTGCTGTAAAGAGCTTCTCGGGCGGCCGGATCATCGAAGGGCTGCCCGGGCGAATCCAGAGCCGAGACACCGCCCTCGGGAATGAGGAACCGAACCGGCCCATCCATGCGGTTGATGCGCTCCACGATAAAGCGTCCTATGCGCTCGTTCTCTTCCGGCGTGGTCCGCATCAACGTGACCTGCGGATTGTGCTCGTAGAACAGCCGGTGCTCATACTTTTCGGGCACCGTGTTCCGTGCCCCGAAATTGACCATGTCGAGTGCGCCAACCGACCCCACCCACGGCAATTTGGTGCGGATGAAGCTGCCGAACCGGTCTTCGGTGGCGGCGAACACGCCACCCATGAGATGATCACACACCTCCGTCGTCGTCAGGTCGAGGGCAGCAGATAGAAGGCCACTGTCCGCAAGCTTCTCCATCGATTGACCGCCCGTGCCCGTGGCGTGGAACACCAGCGGTTCCCACCCAGCGCCCAGCCGGTCCATAACATTGGTGATGGCGGAGGTGGTGACGCCAAACATGGTCAGCCCCACAAGCGGTGCCTCGCCGGAGGTCTCAGCCGGTTTGTCGGCTTTCACCATGCCGGCCATGGCAGCGGCAGCGTTGCCGAGCACTTTTCGAGAGATGCGATTGATGCCGGCGACATCCGTGACCGAATACATCATCAGCATGTCCGACGGGCCGACATAGTCGCCCACATTGCCGGACGCCACGGTTGACACCATCACCTTTGGCACGCCGATGGGCAGCGCGCGCATGGCCGGTGTGGCCAAGGCCGTGCCCCCCGAGCCCGCCGCAGATATGATGCCGCCAACATTGTCCTGTGCCGCGGCCCAACGCTCAAACGCCACTGTCATGGCCGCGACTGCCGTTCCCCTGTCTCCAGTGAAGACGGCATTGGCACCGCGCGGATGGTGAGCGGCCACGATGTGTGGCGGCACGTCCGCTGCAGACGGCTTGCCGGATGTAGAGAGGTCAACGGTCCGAACCGTCACGCTCGCATCCCGCAGCTGATCGCGAAGAAAGCCCAGTTCCTTGGCCTTGGTGTCAAAGGTTCCAGCGACCAGTACGGCACCGGCCTGGTTGCCCCTCGGTACGTCTTGGACCTTC
>JBCBXA010000015.1:0-39256 GCA_039816825.1 Pseudomonadota bacterium
CTGAAGATGTTCCCGGGTTTTCTGAAGCGTCTGGCAGACGATGGCGGCACGCCACAATATTCCCGCCCCATGTGTGTGGGCGAGGTAAAGTCCAAAGGGCAAGGCGAGCTCGAGAAAGACATAGCAAACCTGAACGCTGCCATCTCAGACCACGGTGCCACCGGCGGCTTCATGAATGCCGCGTCTCCTGGGGTGATTTCGCTGTTCCTGCAGAACGATTATTACCCGACACGGGACGCTTATTTGGCCGCACTCGCCGATGCGATGCGCGAAGAGTACCGCACGATTGTCGATGCGGGCCTGCATTTGCAGCTCGATTGCCCCGATCTCGCTTTGTCGCGCCACATGCTGTTCAATGATTTGTCCGACGAGGAATTCCTCAAGATCGCGGACAGCCACGTTGAAGCGCTCAATCATGCTCTCGAAGGCATCCCCAAAGAGAAGGTGCGCGTGCATATCTGCTGGGGCAATTATGAAGGCCCGCACTGCTGCGACATCTCAATGGACAAGGTGTTCACAACGCTCATGAACACTCATGCCCGGGCTGTGTTGTTTGAAACATCCAACCCGCGCCATGCCCATGAGTGGACCGTCTTCCGCGACCGCAAAAGCGAGATCCCGGACGACAAAATCCTGGTGCCCGGTGTTGTCGACTCGACCACCAACTTCATCGAACACCCCGAAGTGGTTCAGCAACGGATCGAGCGTTTCACCGATATCGTCGGCAAAGAGCGTGTGGTTGCCGGCTCTGATTGTGGCTTCGGCACTTTCGCGGGCTTTGGTGCGGTGGATCCGGACATCGCCTATGCCAAGCTGAAAAGCCTTGCCGAAGGAGCTGAGCTGGCCTCAGACTAGTCCTATGGCCACCGCAAGGGACATGACACCAGACCCACTCATCCTGCTTCCGGGCTTGATGTGCGACACGCGCCTGTTCCGTCCGCAGTTCGATGCGTTCAACGCCAAGCTGCGGTTCAAGGTGTCGCCCATTTCGCAGGACGCTTCGGTTGCCGGATTGGCGATGCGAGTGCTCGCGAATGCTCCGCCGACCTTCTCGCTTCTTGGCCTTTCGATGGGCGGTATTGTGGCCATGGAGATCATCAAGCGCGCACCGCGCCGTGTCAGTCGGCTGGCGCTGCTCGACACAAATCACCGGGCCGAGAAGCCTAAGATTGCCGAGAACCGTATCCGCCAGATCAACATGGCCTATGCCGGCCAACTCGAAGACGTGATGCGCGATGAGATGAAGCCAAACTATCTGGCTGATGGCCCTCGGCGGGAAAAGGTGCTCGATCTGTGCATGAGCATGGCGAAGTTCCATGGCCCCCGCGTGTTTGAGCGCCAGTCCAAGGCCCTGATGAACCGTCCCGACCAGACGGATACACTCAAGCAGATAAGTGTCCCCACGCTGGTACTGTGCGGGCGAGAAGATGCGCTTTGCCCTGTTCATCGCCACGAGGAGATGGCGGCGCTCATTCCGGATGCAGACTTGCAGATCATTGAAGATGCAGGCCATTTGCCGGTGCTCGAGAAGCCGGAAGAGACCAATGCGGCTATTGCGCGGTGGCTGGATGTGCCGATCTGATTGCCACCAGATCGTCGAAGCTCATGTGACACTTGGGTCAGGGGGGTTTCCAGCAACATTTTTGCCTACTATTTAGGAACGACCGTTGGGGGGCTCATGCGCTGATGTATGGGCTGAGAGGCGTTGGTGCCGACCCATCGAACCTGTCCGGGTAATGCCGGCGAAGGGAACGGGCATGACGAACACCAAATCCATACCCATTGCGCTGACCATCGCCGGTTCTGATTCCGGTGGTGGCGCTGGCATTCAGGCCGATTTGAAGGCCTTCAGTGCGCTCGGTGGGTACGGCGCATCAGTCATCACCGCCATCACCGCACAAAACACCCAAGCGGTCACCGCAGTCCACGATGTGCCCATTGACGTGGTGGCCGCACAGCTCGACGCAGTTCTCAGCGATCTCAATGTGCGCGCAATCAAGATTGGCATGCTGTCGTCCCCCGCCATCATCGAGACCGTTGCCAGCCGCTTGGAAACGACTGACATTCCATTGGTTCTTGACCCGGTGATGGTGGCTAAGTCCGGTGCTCGCCTCCTGCAGCCCGAGGCACTCGCAGCGCTTCAGCAGAGGCTGGTGCCGCTGGCCACAATCGTGACGCCGAACCTGCCCGAAGCGGCCGATCTGACGGGCACGCCCGAGACGGAAGCCGAATTGGAACTCGCCAAACAGGCGGAGGCGCTTCTCGCCATGGGTGCCGGTTCTGTCCTGATGAAGGGGGGGCACGCGTCTGGCGATATATGCAGGGACATTTTGCATCAGCCGGGGCACCCAAACATCGAGCTCACGTCACAGCGAATCGATACCAAAAACACCCACGGCACTGGCTGCACCTATTCGGCATCCATCGCGGCCGGTCTGGCAAGGCAGATGGAACTTGGTGAGGCCGTCCACGAAGCCCACCGCTATCTGTCCGGTGCCATCGTTGCTGCCGACAGTCTCGACGTTGGCAGTGGCCACGGGCCGGTTCACCACTTCCATGAGCTTTGGTCATGAGCGCCAATATTGCCGTCGTGGGAGCAGGGGTGGCTGGGCTGGCGGTCGCAACAGAGCTTGTTACGCGCGGACATTCGGTCGAGCTTTTTGAAGCGACTGATCATATCGGGGGCGACGCGGCCTCACACTATGCCGGTGGTATGCTGGCCCCGTTCTGCGAGCGCGAAAGTGCCGAAGAGCCGGTGATCGCACTGGGCATGGAAGCGGCTGAATGGTGGCAGCAGCACACCGGGATGGTCGAGAGCAAAGGCAGCCTCGTTCTGGCGCTGGGGCGTGACCGGTCCGAGCTGACCCGTTTTGCAGCCCGCACACGGAACCACGAAATGATTGATGGCCACCGAGTGGCAGAACTGGAGCCCGATCTGGCCGGTCGATTCAGCCGCGGCTTGTGGTTTGCCGGTGAGGCGCATCTCAACCCGCGAAACGCGATGGCGTATCTGGCGGAAGCGCTCGAAGCCAAAGGCGCGATTGTGCGCCTCGGGCAAACTGTTGAGCCGGATGCCTTGCCGCACAGGACGGTTGTGGATTGCCGTGGCTGGGGCGCTCACGGCTTGGATGGCCTGCGCGGTGTGAAGGGCGAAATGGCGATCTTTCACGCACCCGACGTTACTCTGAACCGACCCATTCGTCTCGTCCATCCAAGGTTTCCACTCTACATCGTACCGCGTGCCGATCATCACTTCATGGTTGGTGCCACCATGCTGGAGAGTGGCGAGCGGGGCCGAGTCACTGCGCGCGCTCTGCTAGAGTTGCTTGGCGCGGCCTATGCGCTCCATCCTGCCTTTGCCGAGGCTGAAGTTGTTGAGGCGAGTGCGCATGTTCGCCCGGCCTTCGCTGACAATCTGCCGCGTGTGAGCAGAGTCGGGAAAATCATCTCAGTCAACGGGCTTTTCCGCCACGGCTTCCTGCTCGGGCCGGCCATGGCGCGACAGGCAGCGGATCTCGTGGATGCGGAGATGTCGGAGGCCAGCCATGCGCATTGTGCTTAACGGCGAGGAGCGGGACGTCGAAGCAGCCAATCTGGCCGATGCCCTCCAGGCGTTGGACTATGGCGACGCCATCGTTGCCACCGCGCTCAATGGCGAGTTCATACCCCACGATCAGCGAGAGGCTACGCCCCTTAAGGAGGGCGACGCCATCGAAGTGCTCGCCCCGATGCAGGGTGGTTAGTCCATGACCGACCGCAATTTCTACGGCCTGAACCTAAGCAACCGCCTGCTCTTGGGCACTGCGCAATATCCTTCGCCCGCCATTCTAGCGGACGCGGTGAAGTGCTCGAGTGTAGAGATGGTGACCGTGTCTCTGCGCCGGGAGTCCGGGGCCGACCGGGCAGGCCAGACGTTTTGGCAAATGATCCGAGACCTTGGCGTGCGCGTTCTGCCGAACACGGCGGGGTGCCACACTGTGAAAGAGGCCGTCACGACCGCCCACATGGCACGTGAAGTGTTTCAGACCAACTCGATAAAGCTCGAAGTGATTGGAGAAGATGACACGCTGCAGCCAGACGTTTTTGGCCTCGTCGAGGCCGCGCGCATCCTCAGCGATGATGGTTTCGAAGTCTGGCCCTACACGACGCAGGACCTGATTGTGGCCGGCAAGCTGTTGGATGCCGGCTGCGAAGTGTTGATGCCTTGGGGGGCGCCCATCGGCTCCGGCCAAGGGCTCAACGATGTGTTTGGTTTGCGGGCCATGCGGGCACATTTTCCCGATGTACCGCTCGTCGTGGATGCCGGGCTCGGCTTGCCATCCCACGCAGCACAAGCCATGGAGCTCGGCTATGACGCGGTCTTGCTGAACACAGCGGTGGCCAAGGCCGGTGACCCAGCAGCGATGGCCGTTGCCTTCTCGGAGGCAACGCGGGCGGGGCAGGCCGCTTTCGAGGCGGGGCCCATGGAAGTGCGAGACATGGCCGAGCCATCAACCCCCGTCATGGGAAAGGCCTTCCTGTCATGAGCCTGCATGCCTTCTATCCAATTTTTGACAGCGCTGAGTGGTGCGAGCGCCTGGTCCCTTTGGGCATCAAACTGGTCCAGCTACGCGCGAAGGATTTGTCCGAGGCCCAGCTGCGCGATGAGTTACGCCGCGCCAAACAGATCTGCGATGCACACAACTGCACACTGGTCGTGAACGACTATTGGCAACTGGCCATCGAACTGGGCTGCGATTGGGTTCACTTGGGCCAGGAAGATCTGGATGACGCCGATCTCGGTGCCATCCGACGTGCCGATATCAAGCTCGGTCTATCGACACACGATCATGCAGAGCTGTACCGCGCGCTCGCCTGCGAACCGGACTATGTGGCACTTGGCCCGGTCTATCCGACCATCCTCAAGAAGATGAAATGGACCGAGCAGGGCCTCGACCGCGTGACCGAATGGAAAGCCAGGGTCGGCGATCTGCCGCTTGTTGGCATTGGTGGCCTCAACGTGGATCGCGCCCCCGGCGTGCTGAAAGCCGGCGCCGACATCGTGTCCGTCGTCACCGATATTACCCTCAATTCCGACCCTGAAGCGCGTGTCCTCGAATGGCTGAATGTGGTCGAAAATCATACAAAACAATGACTTGCAGTCAGAAGGAGATTCATATGAATCAGTCTGCGAAACTCTTGAATCCGTTTCTTAAGTCCGCGGTCGCCGGCGCCGTGATGTTCGGTTCAGCCGCCTCCGCCATGGCAGCCGACAAGCTGACCATCGTGCTGGACTGGTTTGTGAACCCGGACCATGGCCCCATCATCGTGGCGCAGGAAAACGGCTATTTCGCCGACCAGGGGCTCGAGGTGGAGATCATCCCGCCCGCCGATCCCGCTGATCCACCCAAGTTCGCAGCAGCCGGTCGCGCCGACCTGGCGGTGAGCTATCAGCCGCAGTTGCACCTGCAGGTGGCTGAAGGCCTGCCGCTCAAGCGCGTGGGTACGCTCGTTGCAACACCGCTGAACTGCCTGCTGGTTCTGGAAGATGGGCCGATCAAGGAGATCGCTGATCTTCGCAACAAGAAGATCGGCTTCTCCGTGGCTGGCGTCGAAGAAGCTGTGCTCACCGCCATGCTGACGCCGGAGGGCATCGGGCTTGATGAGGTTGAGTTGGTCAACGTGAACTTCTCGCTGTCGCCCGCGCTGATGAGCGGACAGGTGGACGCGGTTATGGGTGCGTTCCGCAATTTTGAGCTCAATCAGATGGACATCAACGAAGTGCCGGGCCGCTGCTTCTACGTCGAAGAGCATGGAATGCCCGCTTATGATGAACTGATCTATGTTGCCAATCCGGAGCTGATGGACACCGATAAGATCGAGCGCTTCCTGGAAGCGACAGAGCTCGCCACGCAATTCATCATCAACAATCCGCAGAAGAGTTGGGAAATCTTCTCGGCCACCTCAGCTGAGCTGCAGGACGAACTCAACAAGCGCGCTTGGGTGGACACGCTCCCACGGTTTGCCTTGCGCCCGGCAGCCCTGGACGCAGGCCGTTATGAGCGCATGAGCGAGTTCCTGTTGGAGTCAGGTCTGACGGACGAGATCAAGCCAGTATCCGATCTGGCCATCGACATCACGGCGGACTAACGCTGGCAGAGCCAACCAAAATTTCCGGATCGTTCAAGGCCGGTGAGCGAACGCTGTTCGCCGGCCTCGATCTCACCCTTACGCCCGGCGCTTGGACCTGCCTTCTGGGCGGGTCAGGCGTTGGCAAGACAACTGTGCTCCGACTGCTGGCGGGATTGCCCGTGCACGGAACACTCAATGGCGAACTCTTCAGGCCCGAGCGTGTGGCCTATATGGCCCAAAGCGACCTGCTGCTGCCATGGGCGGATGTTCGCCACAATGTCACGTTGGGCGCGCGCCTGCGTGGAGAAGGCGTGGATTGGGACCGCGCGGACGGGCTGATTGAGGCCGTCGGCCTATCAGATCACCGCCACAAAACACCACCGCAGCTTTCCGGCGGTATGCGGCAACGCGTGGCCCTCGCGCGCACTTTGATGGAAGATGCCGAACTCGTGCTGCTCGACGAGCCCTTCTCGGCGCTCGACGCTAGAACGCGGGCAGATATGCAGGCGCTGGCCTACGAGCTTCTGCAATGTCGCACCAAGCTGCTCGTGACCCACGATCCCGCTGAGGCGGCCCGACTGGGCCACATTGTCCACATTCTGTCTGCTGGCGGTTCCAGCGAGCTGGTTCCCCCCGGTGAACCTCTGCGCGAGCACCACGCCCCCGACAAACTAGCCTTCGAAGCTCAGCTCTTTCAGCTCTTGGGGCAGGTGGATGAAAGGGTAGCTTCATGACCCTTTCTTTCCCAAAGCTGGTGAACACATTGATCACCGTCTTGGCCTTCGGTTTTCTGTGGCAGTTGATCGTTTGGGTCACTGGCGCGCCATCGTTCATCCTCCCGCCGCCCGGCGATGTGTTGAGCACCTTGTGGACATCAAGGGCCCTGATTTCCGAGCACGCGGTCATCACCTTCGCCGAGGTGCTGGCTGGAATGGCTATTGGAACGGCGCTGGGTGCCGCTACAGCGCTTTCTATCGCCTCGTCTCCCATCCTCCGCCGCAGCTTTGAGCCGGTCATGGTGGTGACCCAGGCGATTCCTGTTTTCGCTCTTGCGCCCATTCTGACGCTGTGGCTCGGCTATGGAATGGCCTCCAAAATCTTCATGGCGGTTCTGATCACCTACTTCCCGGTGGCGTCCACCTTTTTTGACGGACTCATCCACACTGACCGCGGCCTGATGGATTTGTCCCGCACCATGGGCGCGAGTCGGTGGCGCACGCTGACGCGCATTCAGCTTCCGTCGGCTGTTCCATCGCTTATGTCGGGCGTGCGCCTGGCAGCAGTTTACGCGCCTATTGGTGCGATAATTGGCGAGTGGGTGGGGGCCTCTAAAGGGCTCGGATACCTGATGCTCCTCGCCAATGGCCGGGTGAAGATCGACCTGATGTTCGCCGCGCTCTTCGTTCTGGCTGCCTTCACACTGCTTCTGCACTGGCTCACAGGGCTCGTCGCAGTGAGGATGACGCAGAGGGCGCGGGGCCTGGGACAGTAGGGCGTCTGGAAATCACGGAACCGTTGTCCCAGATCAAGACGAAAGCGCTTTACTGGCCATCTTTTGGCGGCATAACGGGTTCCGATTGAAAGGCCTTCCACGCTCTGATGTCCCTGTCATTTCTCATCGTTGGCGCCGTGCTCGCGCTCATCGCCGTTGTGGCGGTGTTGTGGCCGTTTTTACGCACCAGCGAAGAGGTGCAGATCGGTGCGCGTGAGCGCTCGGCGCTGGCTGCACGTCTCGCCGGTATCGAGGCTGACGAGGCCAATGGTGTCCTGAACTCCTCCGATGCGCAGGTTGGCCGAGCCGAGATTGCGCGGCGCATGCTGGAGTTGGAGGCGCAGGACCATGGCGGCCTGGAAACGCGCACCAGCCTTGGTGGTTCTCTGGCGCTGGCTGGTGCAACGGCGCTGTTCGTGGTGGGCGGTGGCGTGGCGCTTTATGCGGTCATCGGTTCTCCCGCCTATCGCGACCAGCCCATTGCCGCGCGCATCGCCGACGGCCGAGATATCACGGTGCTGGTCTCCCAGGTGGAGGGCCGCCTGCAGAAGAACCCCAATGAAGCTGAAGGCTGGGCCGTGCTGGCGCCGGTTTATCTCCGCCAAGGCCGCTTTGACTCAGCAGCCCGCGCTTTCGAGAATCTCGCCCGCCTGACGAAAGATGATGAGGTTCAGCGCGCCGGCTTCCTCGCCAATCAGGCTGAGGCGCTGACCATGGCGGCGGGAGGCAGGGTGGTCCCGGACGCGCGTGACATTGCAAACCGGGCGCTCCAGGCCGACGGCAACAATCCGAAAGCGAATTTCCTCACCGTCCTCGCCGGAGACCAGTCCGGCGATGCTGCGGACAGTCTATCTGCATGGCGGTCCCTAATAGCCCGCTTTCCCGACGAGAGCGATCTGATCGCCTTCGCCAATCAACGCATCGCTGCTTTGTCATCTGAAACACCTATGGACGGCGACCAACCTACCGGTCCGACCGCCGAGCAGGTTGAGGGCGCCGCCTCCATGTCGACCGAGGACCGTAGCGCCATGATCCGGAGTATGGTGGATGGTCTGGCTGCACGGCTGGAGGAGGAACCGGACGATTTGTCCGGCTGGGAGCGGCTCATCAGATCATATATCGTGCTTCGGGACATTGAGCAGGCACGAACCGCGCTTGCCACCGCCCGTGACACATTCGCCGAAGATGAATCGGCACTTCAAACCCTCGCGACGTTCGAAGCAGAACTTGCTGTAACCAACTGATCTGACTCATCGATGGCTCAACGCACCGGATTGTCGAAACGCAAGCAGAACCGCTTGATCTTGATTGCAACGGCGGGTGCAGTGCTGGCCGCCGCCGTGGCCCTGACCGCCTTTGCGCTCAATGATGAGATCGTGTTCTTCAAGACGCCGACAGACATTGCCACCGAAGGTTTAGAGCCGGGGGTCCGTGTGCGGATCGGCGGCTTGGTGAAGGAGGGAACCGTGGTCCGTGGGACGGAGCAGAACCTGTTCACGGTCACTGACCTTGAAGCTGAGATCGCCGTGGTGAGCCCCGTCTCCGTCACCGTGCCCGCCCTGTTCCGGGAAGGACAGGGCGTCGTGCTGGAGGGCGAACGGAGCACCGACGGATCGTTTGTCGCGACGCGCATCCTGGCCAAGCATGACGAGAACTACGTCCCGGTGGAAGTGACTGAGGCTCTGAAGGGCAAGGGTCAGTGGAAAGGTGCCGAGCAGGCGCTGGAGACCCTCGACGAGACGGGGAGTTATGGCGAATGACCAATACGCTCTCGCTTGCAGAAACCGGCCATTTCGCTCTGGTTCTTGCCTTTGCGCTGTCCATCGCCTGCTCGATCATTCCCGTGGTTGGCTGGCGGCGCGGTGATGCGCGGTTGATGCAGTTGGCAAGCCCGGTCGCTCTGGCTCAGTTCGCCATGGTGGCCATTTCGTTTGCGGCGCTCACCCAGGCCTATCTGGTCAGTGACTTCTCGGTTTTGAACGTCTGGCAGAACTCTCACACCGACAAGCCACTGATCTACAAAATCACAGGCGTGTGGGGGAATCACGAAGGCTCCATGCTGCTCTGGATCCTGACACTGGCTATCTTCGCCGCGTCCGTACCGCTGTTCGGGAAACATCTTCCCCGCGATCTCAAGGCGCTGGTGATCGCGGTTCAGAGCTGGATCCTGCTCGCCTTCACGGCCTTCATTTTGTTCACGTCGAACCCGTTTGACCGGCTGCAGCCCGCGCCGCCACAAGGCCGTGACCTTAACCCGCTGCTGCAGGACCTTGGTCTCGCGATCCACCCACCGCTTCTATACATCGGCTATGTCGGCTTCTCGATGACCTTTGCCTTCGCGGTGGCGGCTCTGCTGATCGGCCGTGTGGATGCCGCCTGGGCGCGCTGGGTGCGGCCATGGACGCTTGCCGCCTGGATGTTCCTCACGCTTGGTATCTCCATGGGCAGCTATTGGGCCTATTATGAACTCGGCTGGGGCGGCTGGTGGTTCTGGGATCCGGTGGAAAATGCCTCTCTCATGCCGTGGCTCGCCGGCACAGCTCTTCTGCATTCGGCCATCGTAGTGGAGAAGCGTTCAGCCCTGCGCATCTGGACCATCCTGCTGGCGATCATGACTTTCTCGCTGTCGCTGCTGGGCACCTTTCTGGTCCGCTCCGGCGTGCTGACCTCGGTTCATACCTTTGCATCTGACCCCGGGCGCGGGCTGGTGATCCTTGGCATTCTGATCGTCTTTATCGCGGGCAGTTTGGCGCTGTTCGTGTGGCGGGCGGATTCGATCCAGTCCAAAGGCCTGTTCGCGCCGATCAGCCGCGAAGGCGGGCTGGTGCTCAACAACATCTTCCTGTCCGCCGTCACGGGCACAGTGCTGCTCGGCACGCTCTATCCGCTGCTTTATGAAAACTTTTCGGGCCAGAAGATCTCTGTCGGCCCGCCTTTCTTCAACCTCACCGCCGTGCCGCTGTTCCTGCCGCTGCTGGTCGCCATGCCGCTTGGTCCGTTCCTCACGTGGAAGCGCGCGGACGCTTGGGCGGTGTCGACGCGCATGTTTGGGGTTCTGCTGATCTCGGCTGCCATCGCCATGGGCATTTATCTCTGGCGCGGCGGCTCGCTAGCGCCGCTGGGCATCATGCTGGGCTTCTGGCTGCTGCTGGGTTCGCTGTGGGAGCCGCTTTGGCGCGCCAAAGCGGGCAGGGCACCGCTTGCAGAAACGCGGCGCCGCCTCGGCAATCTGCCGCGCGCCATGTGGGGCGGTGCCCTTGGCCATGCGGGTATGGGCATCACCACGATCGGCATCGTGGCCACCACCGCATGGTCGGTCGAAGTCATCGAAACCATGCGCCCTGGCGACACCATCCAGGTGAAGCACTATGCGCTGACCTATGAGACGGTGGAGCGTGTGCAGGGGCCCAACTATATCGATGACATCGTGCGCTTCACCGCTACCATGGAGAACGGGCGCAGCTTCCCGCTGGAGCCAGCCAAGCGTTTCTACCCCAACCGCAATGAGCCCACGACCGAGGCCGCGATCCACACGCTCGGCTTCAGCCAGGCCTACGTCTCTCTTGGGGATGTCGATGTGTCTGGCGACGGCACCGCCACCGTCCGCGCTTACTGGCGGCCTTGGACGACGCTCATCTGGTACGGCACCATCGTCATGTTCATCGGCGGCTTTCTGTCCCTGATGGACCGCCGCCTGCGCATCGGCATACCGAAAGCGCCAAAGCGTAGGTCTGCGCCAGCCACCATGCCGGAGCCAGCGGAATGAGAGTGCTCGGGTTCATCGCTATGTTACTCTTGGCTTTGCCAGCCCTTCAGCCCGCGTGGGCGCTGAACCCAGACGAACGCTTGGCCGATCCCGTTCTGGAACAGCGGGCCCGCGACCTCTCCAAGGAGTTGCGCTGTCTCGTTTGCCAGAACCAGTCCATCGACGGTTCCGACGCAGAGCTCGCCCGCGACCTCCGGGTCCTCGTCCGCGAGCGGCTCACCGAAGGCGACACCAACGCGCAGGTCCTCGACTACGTGGTCGCCCGATACGGCGAATGGGTGCTGCTAAAACCCAGACTGGGCGGCCATACCCTACTGCTCTGGGTTCTTCCCGGCCTGCTGCTGATAGCCGGCGCCTCCATGGGTCGAAGCCTGTTCCGGTCGAAGGCGGATGAGACGGTTGCGGCGGAACTGTCGGAAGATGAGAAACAAGCGCTGGATCGGCTGCGAGGCTAGCGGGGCTGCCTCCAAGGTTCGCGGTGCGGATAAAGCGCCAAATAGCCGCAACTACATCGATGGCGACTTTGACGAATCGCCGGTTTCAATTGATGTATGTCAGCAGTAAGCAGTATACTTAACGATCAACATGAAGGCGCTATTGTTTTTGTGTTCAGTCATTGGCTGAATTCATACGTTACGAAAATAAGTTATAACATGGTGATGCGAAATCTATACATGATCTAGGCTTCAACAAAGCAGCCGACAACCCAGTCGCCCGTTTCATCGTCAATTAGCAAATAACACCCGTCTCCAAGATCAATAATCTCTCGAGTGCCTATTCCGGATATTTTCATTCCAATCCCCTTACTTGGATCCAGATTTTTACTAGATACAATGATCTGCGCTCTGCTGATGAGATCTTCGTCTGGTTCACCGAGCTGAATGTTGATGTAATTCTTCATCTTCGATATCTCCTTGGTTGAAATAGAGGCCTGCGAAGATATACGTAAGGCTGCGTTTTTAAAACCGCCCCGCGTGTGTCTGATCGCTATCCTCTCAGCGAAGCAAGTCAGGTCGCGAAATTCAACATGGGCTCAAACCCAACATTCGCACTACCGATCCCCCTCCCGCCACCGTGGACTCACCCACGGCTCCGCATTGTCCGCTGCCAGCGGTTGCTTCCCCAGAACCAGATCAGCCGCCTTTTCCCCGACCATAATACTCGGCCCGTTCAAATTGCCGTTGGTGATCCTTGGGAAGATGGAGCTGTCCACCACGCGCAGGCCGTCCACGCCGATGACCCGGCATTCGGGGTCCACCACGGCCATGGGGTCGTTGGCGCGGCCCATTTTGCAGGTGCCGCAGGGGTGGTAGGCGCTTTCGGCGTGTTCGCGGATGAAGCTGTCGATCTCGTCGTCCGTCTGCAGCCGCTCGCCGGGTTGAATTTCATGGCCACGGAAGGGGTCGAAGGGCTTTTGCGCAAAGATCTGCCGGGTGAGGCGCACGCAATGGCGGAACTCCGGGAAGTCATCCTCATGGGTCATGTAGTTGAAAGTGAGCTTTGGTGCGTCTGCCGGGTCGGCGCTGGTGAGGGTGACCTCGCCGCGTGACTTGGAGCGCATCGGCCCGACATGGGCTTGGAAACCATGGCCTTCCGCTGGAGCCTGCCCGTCATAGCGCACGGCCATGGGCAGGAAGTGATACTGAATATCGGGGTAGGGCACGCCCGCCGCTGAGCGCAGGAAGGCCGCGCTCTCAAAATGGTTGGTGCCGCCAAGCCCGCGTTTGAAGAAGAGCCAGCGCGCACCGATCAGCGCCTTCGAGATCAAATTCCAATAGCGGTAGAGCGTTATGGGCTGAGTGCTCGCCTGCTGGATGTAGACTTCCAGATGGTCCTGAAGATTCTGGCCCACGCCCGGGCGATCGGCCACAACTTCGATGCCGTGCTCGGCCAGATGTGCGGCGGGGCCGATGCCGGACAGCATGAGCAGCTTTGGTGAGTTGAAGGCGGACGCTGATACGATCACTTCGCGGTTGGCTTGAATGATCTCGACTTGGCCGCCGCGCTCGACCTCCACGCCGGTGGCGCGGCCGTCCTGGATAATGAGTTTCCGCGCGAAGCATCTGAGAAGACTCAGATTCTTGTGTTTCTTCATCGCCGGGCGGAGATAGGCGTTGGCGACGGACCAGCGGCGGCCTTTCCAGGCGGTCATCTCCATGGCGGAGAAGCCTTCCTGCTTCTGGCCATTATAGTCGCCGGTCACTTCAAAGCCCAAGTCGCGGCCAGCTTCCACAAAGGTTTTGTAGAGAGGATTGCTGCGGCTGCCGCGGGTGATGTGCAGTGGGCCGTCTTTGCCGCGCCAGTCCGGGTCGCCTTCCCCCACATCGGTGAAGGGCCCACCCGAGTGCCAGTTTTCCATACGTTTGAAGTACGGCAAGACGTCCGCAAAGGACCAACCGGCTGCGCCCTGTTCGGCCCAATGGTCGTAGTCCATTGCGTGGCCACGCACATAGACCATGCCGTTGATGGAGGAGGATCCGCCGATCACCTTGCCGCGCGGCTGCACGATGCGCCGATTGTTGAGCTGCGGCTCGGGTTCCGATTTGTAGCCCCAATCGTAAAGCGGCATGTTCATGGGGTAGGAGAGGGCGGCAGGCATTTGGATCAGCGGCCCGATGTCCGTGCCGCCGTGCTCCAGCACCAGCACGCTGTATCGACCATCTTCGGCCAGTCGAGCGGCCAGCGCGCCGCCCGCAGAACCTGATCCAATCACCACATAGTCTGCCTGCTGAGCCATCCCTGCTCCTCTTATCCATGCGTTTGGTATGCCGCACTTTGGGGCCGCCGACGTTTAGCCATTGTTTAGCCCGGACGGCTAATGATCGGGCAGTGATTTCTCATCTGCTCCGCAATCGGGTGCGTCCTGCACCTAGATCGCTGCGCAAGGACTGCTTTTTGAATGTCTGACGAACAGGACAGTGCATATCAGAAGGAGCTCGAGCCCGCTCACGGGCCGAGAACTGATGCTGACGTTCTGATTGTTGGCGGTTCGTTGGCCAATTGCCTGTCCGCGCTCTGGCTGACTGAGAACAGGCCAAACACCCTTATCGGCCTTGTGGATGCAGCGCCTAAACTTCTGGCCGGTCGCCAGTGGCTGTTCTTCGATTGCTCGGTGCCGCGCGCCCAGTACCGGGGCTTGAGGCCGTACATCTCGAAAAGATGGAATAGCTACCAGCTTTGCGCAGGTGGCGCGGGTCCGATCAGCGGCAGTCTCGCCATGTCCCTCATCGATGGGGACAGAATGCGCGCAGCGCTTGAGGCGGCACCGCGCATAGAAGTTCTGGAACGTGGGCATGTAACGGCCGTTGCCAATGATGCGGTGGAACTGGGCGGCGAGGACCTTGTTTCCGCGCCCCTGGTTCTGGACGGCAGGCCAGTGCGCAATCATCGGTCCATGCTTTTGCAGCAGGCGCATGTCTGCACATTCGAGATAAGCTGCGCGACACCCCATGGCGTCGATGTGCCCGTCCTTATGCACTTTGACGCCGACGAGCAGGACCAGCCGTCCTACCTGCAGATTCTTCCGACAAACGGCACCAGTTTGATGGTCGATGTCGTGAGACTGTCTGAAGAGCAACAGCCCGACGCAGAAGCCGCCAAGGCAAGCATTCTGCGCTATGGCCTGCGCGCTGGGATCGCGGTCTCCGATGTGCGCCTCGTGCGCCAGTGGAGCGAACCCTTCTTAACAGGCCTGCAAGCGCAGATGTTTGCCAAGTTTGCCAAGCGCAAGGCGGTTCCGACAGGTCAGGCGGCGCTGCTCTCTCACCCCACCACTTTGAGCCCGGTCGTTGCAGCCGCCGAACTGGCGGCTGCCATCAGTCAATTGGAAGACATATCGACAGAAGCCGCCATGCCGATCGTCGCTGAGATGATGCAGCGCTATCACGGGCAGTACGAGTATTTCTATCAGCTGAATCAGACCATTCTTGAACCAGGATCGCCCCAGTTCGCTATGGAGCTGTATGAGCATTTGCATGGGTTGCCAGAATCTCTCATCGAGCGTTTTTATCGCGGCGATTGCCGGTCGCGCGACCGCCTTCGGATCTCTATGGTCCGAACAGGCCATTCCCTCGTAAAGGCGGGCATAGCTTTCAGTAAATTGGGTGCCGTCAAACGGACGCCCTAAAGGACGTCTCGATGAACGCGGAAAACCCACACCAGTTCGATCCCAACGCCAAGTCGGCCATTGTCATCGGAGCCGGCTTTGGCGGGCTAGCACTCGCCATTCGCCTGCAGAGCGCGGGCATCCAAACAACGGTTCTGGAACGTCGGGACAAGCCCGGTGGCCGCGCTTATGTTTACGAGGACAAAGGCTTCGTGTTTGACGGCGGCCCCACCGTCATCACCGACCCCGATTGTCTGAAGGAACTGTGGGAACTGTCGGGCCGTGACATTGCCGACTATATCGACCTTCTGCCCATCGACCCGTTCTACCAACTGTGCTGGGAAGATGGGTACCGCTTCAACTACACAGGCGATCAGGATCGCCTGGAGGCGCAGATCGAAGCGAAGTCGCCGGGCGACGTGAAGGGCTACCGCAAGTTCCTTGCCTACTCGCGCGAGCTCTATCGTGTCGGATATCATCCATTGTGCACCAAGCCGTTCCTCAACTTCTGGTCCATGGTGCAGATCATGCCGACGCTGGCACGGCTTCAGGCGCAGCGCAGCGTGCATGGCAAGGTCGCGAGCTATATCAAGGACGAGCAGTTGCGGCAGGTGTTTTCATTCCACCCGTTGCTTGTCGGCGGCAATCCGTTCGACACGTCTGCGATTTATGCATTGATCCACGCGCTGGAGCGTGACGGTGGCGTTTGGTTCGCCAAAGGCGGAACAGGTGCGCTCATAAAAGCTATGGCGAAGCTGGTCGAAGATCTGGGTGGCGAGGTGCGCTGCAACCAGAATGTCGAGCAGATCACCATGGAAGAGGGACGCGCGACTGGCGTCATCGTCAATGGAGAGCGCATGCATTCGGATATGATCGCTTCCAACGCCGACATCATGCACACCTATGAGAAGATGCTCAGCGGCCACCCGCGCGGGGCTCAAAAGACCAAGAGCCTCAAAAAGAAGAGCTACTCCATGGGCCTCTTCGTGATCTATTTTGGTCTCAACCAGCCGCCGCCGGAAGATCTCGAACACCACGTCATCTGCTTTGGCCCACGTTATAAGGAACTCATCCACGAGATCTTCAACGATGATGGGCTCGCAGAGGACTTCTCGCTCTATCTACATTGCCCGTCGGTGACCGACCCCGACCTCGCGCCCGAGGGGTGCAGCTCGTACTATGTGCTCTCGCCGGTACCGCATCTGGGTACGGCCGACATAGACTGGGATGAGGTCGGTCCGAAATATCGCGACCGTATCCTTGACTATCTCGATGAGAAATACGTGCCAGGTCTGAAGGAGAATTTGGCAACGGTTCGTTACATCTCGCCATATGAATTCCGCGACGATCTGAACGCACACCTTGGTTCAGCCTTCTCTGTTGAACCCATCCTGATGCAGAGTGCATATTTCCGCCCTCACAACCGGGATGATGTCATTCCTAATCTCTACCTCGTTGGCGCGGGCACGCACCCTGGCGCTGGCATTCCGGGGGTGGTTGGCTCTGCCAAGGCAACGGCCAGCGTTGTTCTGCAGGACTTTGATATTGCCGCGCCTGCGGTTAAATTGACGGTCTGAGTGATTTTGAGGGCCTCATGATTCCGGGCACAGACACAAGTCAGCAAAAGCAAGCTGCGCGCGAGGCTTCTGTCGAAACGAAGGCTCTTCTCGCCATCAGCCGTGAGACGATCGAAGCTGGATCGAAGAGCTTTGCGACTGCTTCGAAACTGTTTGACAGCCGGACCCGCGACGATGCGGTGTTGCTGTACGCTTGGTGCCGCTATGCCGACGATCTGATCGATGGCCAAACGCTCGGCCATGATCAGCAGGCCGACTTTCGGCAAGGCCAGCAGGAGCGACTGGACGAGCTCAAGCAGCGGACGGCCGTAGCGCTGGAGGGAAAGCGTGATCCAGAGCCGGCGTTCGAAGCTCTCCGCCATGTGGTCGCGCGGCACAGGATTCCCCACGAGCATCCGCTGGCGCTTGTGCGTGGCTTTGAGATGGATGTCGCCGAGCGGGCTTACGTGACCATCGCAGACACCGAGGACTATTGTTACCACGTGGCCGGCGTCGTCGGCGTGATGATGGCCCAGGTGATGGGCGTGCGATCCGAGGCGACGCTCGACCGGGCCAGCGACCTTGGGATCGCGTTTCAGCTGACCAATATTGCGCGCGACGTCATTGATGACGCCCATGCCGGACGCGTTTACCTGCCGCTGGATTGGCTCAAGGAAGAGGGGCTTGAGCGCATCGATCCAGACAGCTCGGAACATCGTCAGCGGCTTTACAAGCTTGCCCTGCGTCTTCTGGACCGTGCGGACCCTCATTATGAGTCAGCCCATGCCGGGATTGCCGCTCTGCCATGGCGTTCGGCCTGGGCCATTGCGGCCGCTGGTCGTGTTTACCGCGATATTGGGCGCAAGCTCCGGCAAGAGGGGCCTGACGCCTGGAAGCAGCGCATCTCGACGACCAAAAGCCGAAAGCTTGTTCTTCTCGGGCTGGCGCTCAAAGACGTTGTGCTGAGCCGGGCGCGCCGTCGCCGATACGGTCCTCTTCGTGACGCGCTTTATCAGCGGCCCGTCTAACGCACGTGCTGACCTCTCGCAAAGATGAGCACCTGTCGGTCGTGCTTGAACGGCGCCACAAACCCGGTCGTTCGACGGCTGGGTTTGATGCCTTCGATTTTATACATTGCGCTTTGCCGGATTTGCATCTCGATGAGATCGATCTAACGACCAGTTTCCTTGGGCGCCGCCTTTCGGCTCCACTCCTCGTGAGTTCCATGACCGGCGGCCCGAGCCGCGCGGCGGCCATCAACCTCAACATAGCAGAGGCGTGTGAGGCAGCGGGGGTGGCCATGGCGGTCGGCTCGCAGCGTGTGGCGATTGAAACCGACGGAGCTGACGGTGGCCTAAGTGCTGATCTGCGTCGCGTCGCGCCCTCCATACCCATCATTGGCAATATTGGCGTGGCTCAACTGAACACCGGCTTTGGTGTGGATGAAGCCCGGCGTGCGGTGGACATGCTTGAGGCTGACGGCCTCTACATCCACCTCAACCCGCTTCAGGAGGCCGTGCAGCCGGAGGGGGACCGGGACTTTCGGGGGCTGTTCGACAAGATCATCGCGCTTTCCGATGCGCTTCCTGTCCCGGTGTTGATCAAGGAGGTCGGCAATGGCGTTTCGGCACCTCTGGCCGAGCGCTTTATGAAAGCAGGGATATCACATATCGATGTGGCTGGGGCCGGTGGTACCAGTTGGGCGGCCGTGGAGGCAGCACGCATCAGCGATCCTGCCGACGCGGCGACAGCCAATACATTTGCGGAGTGGGGCATTCCGACGGCGGAAGCTGTGCGGTCCATCCGAGAGCGATGCCCCTCATCGACGATCATTGCATCGGGTGGCATACGCAATGGTATAGACGTCGCCAAAGCCATCCGCTTGGGCGCCGACATGGTAGGGCAGGCGGCAGGCCTGCTGGACGCTGCCAATGACAGCGCCGACGCACTGACATCACATCTGAACGGCCTGAAGCGTGGTTTGCAGATCTGTTGCTTCTGCACCGATAGCGCCGACCTTGAAGCTCTGCGCAAGGCGGATATCACCACCGCATGAACCAAGTTCTGATCCGGAGTAGAACAGGCCTTCAGCACGCCTGGAGCCAGCTTTGTCCGCAACCAACACCCTATCATCGCCCTCCGAGCGTCTGGACCCCTCAGGAAACCTATCTGGTCATTGCAACGCTCATTGCCTCAGTGCTGGTCGCCTTCTTTGCTGACGAAGCGGTACACCTGCTTGCGATGGAGACACCGGCTGGCCAGGTCGCGCTCTTTGGTGCCATGACACATGCTGGCCTGTCGGAGTGGACGCTGGTGCCTTCCGGCATGCTGTTTCTGGTCGTTCTCGTTCTCCTGGCCCTGAAGAGGTCCGTCTGGTCGGACGCTGTGTTCCACGCTCGACACGCGGCCTTCATCTTCTTCACCGGTGCAGGAGCGGGGCTCACCTGCAATCTCTTCAAAAACCTTGTGGGGAGGGCGCGGCCCTATCTGTACGATCAGTACGGCGCTCTTGCGTTTGACCCGCTGAGTTTTGGATCGTCGTGGTGGCAGGCCTGGCCATCAGGCCACACCACAACGGTGGCCGCCTTCTGCGCCTGGGTGGCATTTCAGTTTCCCGCCACGCGCTGGGTGATGGTGGCGGTCGCAGTGCTGCTCGGCCTGACGCGTATTTTCGTCAGCGCGCACTATTTTGCAGATGTTCTGGCCGGTCTCGTGCTGGGCTACGTTTTCACGCTGGTCTGCGCACGCTGGTGCGCAAACCGTGCCATCCTGTTTCGCCGCGAGCCGGACAATGATTGGGCTTTGCTACCGGCCCGAGAACGACCGGACTAGCTTAGGCCAGCAGCCGACAGCGCCTGCTCGATATCGGCCTGCAGATCTTCCACGTTTTCCAGACCGATCTGAAGTCGGACCACGGTGCCGCCATCTGTCGGCGCGGAGCACGTCCTGTCGGAGAAGTCCGGCAGCACCACCAGGCTTTCATGCCCCGCCCAGGAATAGCCAAGCCCAAACAATTGCAGGGCATCCACAAAGGCTGCCGCCTTTTGCGGGTCTTCGGTGTTCAACACAAAGGAGAACAGCCCGCACGAGCCTCCGAAGTCGCGTTTCCAGATCTCATGTCCCGGGTCCGAGGGGAGAGCCGGGTGCATGACGCGGATGACCTCATTCAGCCCGTCGAGCCAGTTGGCCAGATGGTTCGCGCTTGCTTCCTGATGGCGCAGACGCAGTCCCATGGTCTTGAGACCTCGCATGACCAGCTGAATCTCATCGGCGCCCACGCACAGGCCGAGCGCATTGTTGGTTTCCGCAACGCGCTCTGCAGTTCTTGCGTTCATGGAGCAGGCCCCCAAAAGCAAATCCGAATGGCCGCTCGGGTACTTTGTCAGCGCGTGGATGGAGATGTCGCACCCATGGTCCAGCGGCTTGAAGTAGAGAGGCGTGGCGTAGGTGTTGTCCATCATGACGACGACGTCCGTGTTCGCAACGTGCGCTGCGCTGGCCACTGCCGGTACATCCATCATCTGAAAGCAGTTGGAGGACGGGGCTTCGGCAAAAACCACCTTTGTATTGGGCTTCATCCAGCCAGTGATGTCCCCACCGATCGCGGGCGGGTAGTAGTCCACCTCAACGCCCATGCGTTTCAGGATCGTTTCGCAGAAGCGGCGGGTTGGGGCGTAGCAGCTGTCGATCACCAGAGCATGATCGCCTGCCGACAGGCATGACAGCATGGGGACTGTGATCGCGGACAGGCCGTTGGGCGTCAGAACGGTATGAGCCGCGCCCTCAAGATCATTCAACTCGTTGCAAAGCTCGTTGGTGGTGGGCGTGATGGTGCCGTATGTGTATTCCTGCTTGCGCGACCGCATCGCCGCGACGTCGGGGAACAGCACCGTTGATCCACGATAGACCGGAGGGTGAATAAATCCGTGGCGATCCAGCGGGTCCGAGAGGCCCTGCGCCAGCCTTGTATCCATGCCCCGGGGGCGACCGTTCGAATTGTCGGCGTGCTTGCTCATGGGAACCTGTCATTTCGGGATTGGTTTCGTTCGCCCGCATTAGCGCAGTTTCAGGCGTTGTGTGCTCAAAAAACGAACCTGAGCGCCATTTTTTCAGGCGTTTTCTGATGGCTGCGCAGCGATTCATCAAAAAATATGATGGCTGGCCACAATCCCCTTGATTCTTCAACCAAAGTGCAATTGTTTGGCGTTGGGAGGGCTAGCGCGCCAGCGCTAACCCTTTGCGGTATGCGCATACGGGCCGGGGGGAGCGATAGCAGGTTCCGGCTTGAATGCGTGACAAACACGAACGCAAACCAAAGGTTTAAACATGGATCTTCGTATCATTTCCGCAGTCGTAGGCGCAGCAGCCCTGACCATGACAGCGGGCGCGGCTTCCGCTGCAACCCTCGACGACGTGAAAGCAAAGGGCTTCGTCCAGTGCGGCGTGAGCCAGGGCCTTCCAGGCTTCTCCAACCCTGACGACAAGGGTGAGTGGACTGGCCTCGACGTTGACGTCTGCCGCGCAATGGCCGCTGCGATCTTCAACGATCCCGCAGCTGTGAAGTTCACCCCACTGTCCGCCAAGGAGCGCTTTACAGCTCTGTCCTCTGGTGAAGTCGACGTTCTGTCGCGCAACACCACATGGACCATGACACGCGACGCGTCCCTGGGCCTGAACTTTGCTCCAGTGACCTACTATGACGGTCAGGGCTTCATGGTCCGCAAGGATCTCGGCGTGAGCTCCGCTCTCGAGCTGTCCGGCGCTTCTGTCTGCACCAACACCGGTACAACAACCGAGCTGAACGTCGCTGACTACTTCCGCTCCAACGGCATGGACTACGAAGTCGTGGCCTTCGAAAAGGCTGACGAAGTTGTCAAAGCCTACGATGACGGTCGTTGCGACGTTTACACCACAGATGCTTCCGGCCTGTACGCACAGCGCCTGAAACTGGCTGAGCCCGACGCACACGTCGTTCTGCCAGAAATCATCTCCAAAGAGCCTCTCGGCCCAGTTGTCCGTCAGGGCGATGACCAGTGGTTCAACATCGCCAAGTGGGTTGTGTTCGGCCTGATCAACGCTGAAGAGCTCGGCGTGACCTCTGCCAACGCCGGCGAAATGATGGGTTCTGATAACCCAGCTGTCGCACGCCTGCTCGGTTCTGAAGGTGCCTATGGCGAGATGGTTGGTCTCGACAACGCATTCCTTGCAAATGCCATCAAAGCAGTTGGCAACTACGGCGAGATCTTTGACCGCAACGTGGGTCCAGACACCCCGCTCGCGATCAACCGCGGTATCAACGCACTTTGGACCGATGGTGGTCTGATGTACGCACCGCCGGTTCGCTAAGCGACACCGCCTTTTGGGGCCCGGAACCATCGGTATCCGGGCCCTATTTGTATCTGCTTATGGGTGTCACGCGATTGTCGCAAAGATCGCTAGCCCAGACTTCTAACGGAGCTGTCACCCATGACGATGGATGCTGACAACGCGACACGACCGGGCTCGTACATCACTCGGGGCACACCCGACGAAGGCCACGTCGCGTTCTTCAACGACCCCAAGGTTCGTTCCATCCTGTTTCAGACGCTGCTGGTCGTGGGCCTCATAGCCTTCGTTCTGTTCATCGTCACCAACACTGCCACCAACCTGACCAACCAGTCCAAGGACTTTGGCTGGAGCTGGCTGGACGAGCCTTCGGGCTTCGGCATCAATCAGACGCTCATCGCCTACACTGAGACATCCTCCTACGGACGCGTGTTCTGGGTGGGCCTCACCAACACACTTCTCGTAGCGGTCATTGGCATCTTCATCGCCACTGTTGTTGGCTTTGTCGTTGGCATTGCGCGTCTCTCCAACAACTGGGTCATCGCCAAGTTGGCCTACGGTTTTGTGGAGATCTTCCGCAACGTACCGCTGCTGTTGTGGCTGTTCATTTTCTATTTCGGAATCATCAACGCCAACCTGCCGAGCTACAGAGACGTCTTTGCGCGCCTGGCGGAGGGAGGCGCCGAAAATGGCGACTCCGTCTATGGGCTTCTCTCCAAGAAGGGCCTGGCGCTGCCAAAGCCGATCTTTGAAGATGGCTCGATGGCCATTTTGATTGCGCTCATCATTGGCGTGGTGGCGACCATCATTGTGGCTCGCTGGGCCAAGGCGCGGCAGATGAAGACGGGCGAGACCTTTCCGACCGCCTGGACCGCTCTGGGTCTGATCGTGGGTCTTCCGCTTTTGACTTACTTCATCATGGGTCGCCCGATCACGGCCGAATTGCCGACACTGAGCCGCTTCAACTTGCGCGGCGGCCTCAACCTCATTCCGGAAATGATCGCGCTCATTGCTGCGCTGGCGCTCTACACCGCCGCTTATATCGCCGAGATCGTTCGTGCCGGTATTCTGGCGGTATCCAAGGGGCAAACCGAGGCGTCTTCAGCTTTGGGGTTGCGTCGTGGACAGGCTCTGCGCTTGGTGATCGTGCCACAGGCGCTGCGGGTGATCATTCCGCCCCTCACCAACCAGTTTCTCAACCTGACCAAGAACTCGTCGCTTGCGGTGGCAATTGCCTATCCCGAGCTCGTGTCGGTGTTCTTTGGCACGGCCCTCAACCAAGTCGGCCGCGAAGTCGAGATCGTTCTCATCACTATGGGCACTTACCTCGTCCTGTCGCTGCTCACGTCAGCGTTCATGAACTGGTACAACAGCCGAATTTCACTGGTGGAGCGCTGATATGGCCGACACTACTGCCGCCGGGCACGCATATGTCCGATCCGAAATGCTGCCGGAGAAGGCGCCACCCGTCTCCGAGGATGGCGTCATTGGCTGGATGAAGAAGAACCTGTTTTCCAACTGGTTCAACACGCTTCTGACATTCATCGCCCTCTACATTTTGTGGATCATCTTCCCGCCGCTGATTCAGTTCGGAATCATTGATGCCGTCTGGTCTGACCCCGATGGCGTGAAGCGTGCTGTCTGCACCAATGAGGAGCAGGGGGGGCTGCAACCATCTGGTTGGTTTGGCGCATGCTGGCCCTATGTAGCGGCCAACATGAAGCTCTTCATCTATGGTCGCTATCCGGCTTCTGAACTGTGGCGGGTGGACCTGACCTACTTCCTGTTCTTCGCGACGCTTATTCCGCTGCTCATTCCATCGGTTCCATTCAAGAAGCTGAACGGCTTCCTGTTCCTCGTTGCCTTTCCGGTGGCTGCCTTTGTGTTGCTGGCCGGGGGAACGGAAGCTGGCTCGGCATCGACCTACTACACGCTGGCCGTTCTCGCCGCTCTGGGTCTGGTGCTGGCTTTCGCACTGGCCCCGTCGCGGGACGTGTCGCTGCGAAGCTCGGTCGCTCGAGTGGGACTGGCCATCGTGACAGCGCTTGTTGTCTGGGCCGTACTGGGGCTTGGTACCTACTCGATCAATGAGCTGCTCGCTCTGGCTGGTTCGGGCGGCACCCGGAACACCTGGTTTGGTGCGATCCAGTGGTGGCTCTATCCCGCCATCGGAGCAGGCATCGGTATTGCCGCTGCGTTCACCACCAACTCCGCTGACACAAAAGGCCTGGCTGAGACCTTGGCGCCCTTGTTTGTCGTGCTCGCGGGTATCTGTATCGCAGTGGCTGTTCTGATGCTCGTTACGTCAATTGACTACGGCCTGACGCATGTCGAGACCAACGTATGGGGTGGCCTGCTGGTGACGCTCGTGATCGCGGTCACAGGCATCGTCGCGTCACTCCCGCTCGGTGTGCTGCTGGCGCTCGGTCGCCGCAGTAAGATGCCGGCGGTGAAGCTGCTGTCGGTTGTGTTCATCGAGTTCTGGCGTGGCGTCCCACTCATCACGGTGCTCTTCATGTCGTCGGTGATGCTGCCGCTCTTCCTGCCTGCGGGCACAGAGTTTGATAAGCTGCTCCGCGCGCTCATCGGTGTGGCACTGTTCACTGCGGCCTATATGGCTGAGGTGATCCGCGGCGGCATTCAGGCCTTGCCAAAGGGCCAGTATGAAGGTGCCATGGCGCTGGGCCTGACCTACTGGCAGATGATGCGTATGATCATTCTGCCCCAGGCCCTAACTCTGGTGATCCCAGGGATTGTGAACTCGTTCATCTCGCTGTTCAAAGACACCACTCTGGTTCTGATCATCGGTCTCTTTGACTTCCTGGGTCAGATGCAGTCCACCTTCACCAACCCTGAATGGGCCTCGCCGGTGCAATCGCTCACCGGCTACCTGTTCGCCGCGCTCATCTTCTGGGCATTCTGTTTCTCCATGTCGCGTTATTCCATCTTTGTGGAACGTCGCCTCGACACCGGACACAAGAGTTAGGAGCCTGATATGGCCGCTGAAACCGACACAATCGACCGTTCCAAGATGCAAGTCTCGGACACCGAGGTCGCCGTTGAGATGAACGATGTGAACAAGTGGTACGGTACGTTCCACGTGCTGCGCGACATCAATCTGCGAGTGATGAATGGCGAGCGCATCGTTATCGCTGGCCCTTCGGGTTCGGGTAAGTCGACGCTCATCCGCTGCATCAACCGCTTGGAAGAGCACCAGAAGGGTCAGATTATTGTCGATGGCAATGAACTGACCAACGATCTGAAAAAGATCGATGAAGTGCGCCGCGAGGTGGGCATGGTTTTCCAGCACTTCAATCTGTTCCCGCACCTGACGATCCTCGAGAACTGCACGCTGGCACCGATCTGGGTTCGTAAGATGCCCAAGGCGCAGGCCGAAGAAATCGCAATGCACTATCTGACACGGGTGAAAATCCCCGAGCAGGCCAACAAGTTCCCGGGCCAGCTTTCCGGTGGTCAGCAGCAGCGTGTGGCGATTGCCCGCTCGCTCTGCATGAACCCAAAGATCATGCTGTTCGATGAGCCGACATCGGCTCTCGATCCAGAGATGATCAAGGAAGTGCTCGACACCATGGTTGGTCTCGCCGAAGAAGGTATGACCATGCTCTGCGTGACCCACGAGATGGGCTTTGCCCGTCAGGTGGCGAACCGTGTGATCTTCATGGATCAGGGCCAGATCGTCGAACAGAACGAGCCTGATGCGTTCTTCGACAATCCGCAGCACGAGCGCACCAAAGAGTTCCTGAGCCAGATCCTTCACTAGAGAGCGCTGTGCGCCAGATAGCGCGCTGGGCGCTCGGCTTTCTTTTGTTAGCTGCTCTTGCGCTGGCGGTCGGTACGTTCGTGCCGCGCGGTCCGGAACCTGCCAGGCAAAGCCGTATCGATGGCCTGGTCATCCCTGGGGAGGGGCCAGCCTCGATCCGTGTGGTGACGGGGGTGATCCACACCGACATCGCCGTCCCGATCGAGCGTGTGCCGGTGGAATGGCTGGATCGTTTCGCGGCGGACGGTCTGCCCGTCGACCATCCGCAAGCGCGTTGGTTCCTGTTCGGCTGGGGCAGTCGCGCAATCTATCCAACATCTCCGCAGTTCTCGGACATGACCATCGGCGCCCTTTTCCGCGCATTCACCTACGACCAAACGTCCATGCGGGTGGCGGTGCTGGGGCCCGTGGAATGGGGAGAAGGAACACGGGGATTTTCAGTTCCCCAGAGTCGGCTTTGGCAATTGCTCGGGGCCATAGATGACGGCTTTGAAGGCGGCATTCAGATGGCTCTGGCCCAACCAGGTTATGGGCCGGACGATCGTTTTTACGACGGCACGGGCTGGTTCAACGCTTTGGTCGGCTGCAATACATGGGCCGCCGAGACTTTGCGGCAAGGCGGGATAACAACAGGGCTTTGGAACCCCTTGCCACAAACGCTTCTCATCTCACTCGACGTGCACAGCTCCCTCCAGGAGCCGGTCAACCGCTGAACTCAGACTGATCTTCAATCGGTATTTGGACCTCGTAACGGCGCTTGTCGCTGGGTACGCTCGGTCCATCATAGCCCGCCGAGATGGGCGCTCCTGTGGAACTCCAACCCTTATCAGATATCCATGCGGTCAGTTGGGCGGCCACTTTGTCTCGCTCCGCCTGAGGCCGCTCGCCCTGATAGCGCAACACCGCTACCACATAGCTTTCCACTGGACGCAGAGAGACAGCATCATTGAGCGGCTCCGGGAGAGTTTCCATCGTCCACTTTGATGGCATGGAGAACTGAACCGTATATTCGCCTTGGGCGCCGCCCTGGGTTGTCACCGGCGATGTCATGGCGATTTTCTGGCTGGCGGAAGAGGTCACGGGTGCGGTCATGGCGATCTTGTCGCTGGCTGTGTTGGCACCAAAAATGTACCCGGCCAGCGTCATAAAGGCTCTGCTCGAAGCGTCTCTGGCGCTGTCGGCCGTCACACTTGTTTCGGCCACTATGTAAGGTGCGTAGCGGCGCACCTCGTAGGGACCGTCTTTCAGCAAGACCTCATAGTCAGGCGATTCAATATTGTCTGCACTTGCCCCTGAAACACTGGCAGCGACAACACCGCTGGCTACGGTAAGGGCGGCGCCGATACGCCGGGTAAGGGGGACATGGGTCCAGGCCATGGATCGCTCCTGTCGATTTGCACAAGTACGCAAATGCGCCAGAAGGCGGAAAGTTCAATTGCCAAAGACCACAGAACAAGGGCCACAAACCAGGAGCCGCATAAGGGTGTGACTAACCGCGCCGCTTCAGGTTCAGGCCGATCACTGGGACGTAGTCATCGTTCACGCGGACTGAAATCGAGATGTTCATATTGTCTTCGCCGCGCAATTGCGCCCGCATGACACCCCGCAATTGCTTTCGCTTGAGATCCATCACAAATGCACGCTTGTTGGCCAGGTAGCGGCCGCCCGTGATGTCCAGGCCTTCACCTTTGGCACCGTCCAAGAACGCGCCCTTGTAACGACCGCCGCGCTTGGCAACGTCGGCCTTCATCTTCTGATTGAACACACCGACCCGGCAGTTGCCGTCGATGGACATCCCCATGACGGCCTGCGGCAGGTCACCGTTGAAGAAACAGGTAAAGCGTGTGCCTTTGAACTTGCCGGCTACGATCTCGCCCGAGCCCGCCCATTTGCCCTTGATGCCTTCAAAGAAGCCGCGTTCATCGGCGCTGGCAGGCGCTATGGCGAGCAGTGTGGACAGGAAAGCGGCAACCAGAAAGCGAAGCATGAGAAACCATCGGCTATAACGTTGGTTAGCGATCTATAAATCGCATTGGTTAACCACGTCCTTCACAAAGATGTTGGTGTGTCACTTTCCAAAGCCGATTGTAACCGTGCCGTGGCAATGGGGACTCACTCCGCCGAGCCGTTCTGGTTTTTACTGGTGAGCGCTGTGATTGGGTTCACGAAGTCTGAGATTTTTGGTCTGGGCAGAGCGTGGAATGGCATGGGTCGACACAGATCGCTGGCCGAAATTCCAATGCGGGCCGTGAGCAGGCCATTGACAACGCCTTCGCCAAAGCGGGCGGACAGTCTGGCCGCGACGCCAGTTCCGATTGCTTGATGCAGGATTCCATCGCCCACGGCGATTGTTCCCGTGACTGCGAGATGGCTCACCACCGCTGCCGTCAATCGAACCGACCCGAACAGGCCGGGCCGAAGACCATAGAGTTCGGCAATGCGCCGGATCAGTCTCAGGTTCTCGAACAACACATATCCCACATCCACCAGGGCACGCGGGCTGACCGCTGTGACCATGGCAACCCGCGCCGACGAGCGTGTTACGAGGCGTTGGGCTTCCATATCCAAGAGCCTCATCAATGCGCGCTCCGCCACATCAAGACGTATATCCGCCGACATGATGTCATTGCGATGCGCTTCCACCTCGCCGCGACCAGACGCTGTTTCCGGGCGGCTTTTGTACAGAGCCGCCACCTGATCCACAGCTGCCATGGCTGCTGAGCCATCGGCGTTGGTACGGGCGTCTGCCACCGCCTGCCGCAATACATCCATCCGCGCCAGCCGCTTCAGCGCCCAGATCTCGCGCAATGCAAAGCCGATGGCGATGACCAGGGCCAGCGCGGTCAGGCCAAGGGCGAACCAACCGAGGGGAGGCCATGTTTCCAGCAAGGTGCGAACCAGCCCGTCGATCCACAATCCAAGGGCCAAAGAAACGAGGAGGCCAACCGCCCCGAAAAACAGCTTGCCGAAAGTTAGTCCCTTGAGCCGTAACTTGGCCACGTTCGGTTCCAACTCTTCTACCGAAACCTCGTCCGTCGCGCTGTAGGCAAACGGGTCTTCGATGGGCTCGAGAACTGGGTTCACCTCGGCCCGCGGCTTCCGCGCGCCCTTGGAAGACGTCTTTTTCGAGCTGGGTCTCGACGATCCACCTGCCGCTGGCTCAGACAGTGCATCCAGATCGAAAGCGATGGGTTTGCGTGTCATGCCAAACGGTCTCCCAGCAGGAACTGAAGGGTCTCATCAAGCCTGATGTGAGGCAGGTGCATGTGGCTCTCCTCCGCAGTCTCATCGACGAGCGGCGGGCGAAACCTCACAAAACGCATCTGACCGGCGTAGTTTTCGCCCGCTTCGATCAGTTTGCGTGGCTTGGCGGGCAGGTCACCGGGAAACACAGCGCCTTGTGTTGCGCCATCGAAGGTCCGGTCGCCAATGCTTTCGCCTTCGACGGGCGTTCCAACCAGAACTGGCACCGTTTCGCCATCCTGCTTCATTTGCGCTTCACGCGTTGAGCGCACGGACGCCAGAGCCAGCGTTTTGACGTCGACATCCGAGAGTTGCGCGTTGCTGATCGCGTCTTCCACCAGCACACCCAGAAGCGCTGCCAGGCGATCATGGTCACCATGGTGCACGTGATCGGCCTTTGTCGCCGCGAAGGCGATACGGTCTATCTGCCGACGCATCAGCCATGACAGGATCGAGCCCTGACCGGTTCGGAATGCCGACAGGATATTGTCCAGCGCTGTCTGAAGATCCGAGATGGCCGCCGGACCGGCATTCAAAGCTTGAAGCGCGTCCACCAACACGATCTGCCTGTCCAGCCGGGCGAAATGCTCCCGGAAGAAGGGGTAAACTACCTGCCGCTTATAGGCATCATACCGGGCCTTCATCAGCGCATGCCATGAGCCGCCGACAGGCTTCTGATCTGGCAGGAGCGGCAAAGGGGCAAATGTCAGCGCTGGTGCACCGGCCATGTCGCCCGGCATCAAGAAGCGCCCGGGAGGCAGCGCCGACAGGGCCGTGTCATCGGAGCGGCACGACCGCAGATAGTCGGCAAACAGATCGTGCAGGGATTGCGCGGCGGCCTCATCGGCAGGGCTCTGGGGGTCGATCGCTTTGGCTTCCGCCTGCCAAGCGTCCGCCAGGCTCTTCCGATTTGGCAATTCTGCCTGTTCCAGCGTTTCTGCGCACCATTGCTCATAGCTCTTGTCCATGAGGGCCAGGTCCAGCAGCCACTCGCCGGGATAGTCGATAATGTCGATGTTGAGAACGCCGCTGCCCAGCTGTCTTGCCAGAAAACTCTCGCTTTCGAACTCAACTTTGAGCCGCAGTTCAGAGATGGAGCGCGTGGAACTTGGCCATTGTCGGTCGCCAGTCAGCGCTTCCACGTGGCTCTCATATTGAAATCGCGGCACAAGGTTGTCCGGTTGGGGATCCAGCGTCACGCGCTTGATGCGCCCGCTGCGCATCGCGTCAAACCCGGGCAACCTGCCGCCCTTGAGAAGATTGTGAACAAGCGCCGTGATGAAGACCGTTTTGCCGGCGCGGGACAGGCCGGTGACGCCAAGGCGCAATGTTGGGGTGGAAAACAGGCTACCGGCGCGGTCTGCAGCGCTTTCGAGCGCCAGCAACGCTTCATTTCGAAAATCCATGGACTGCCCGTTCTTGCCTGACCTGGCCTCATATGGGGATGATTGGTCTCAGCCCAAATGAACGCGACCGGGCACGGTATCTTTCTTGAGCAGGTGCGGTGCGGTGAAACCGACATGGGTGCCCGCTTGGGTCAACGCATCGGCCCAGGGCCCATCTTTGAACTCAAGGATTGTGAGGCCACCGGTTGGATAGCCGGTTGCAATGTCACCCAACAGCCGCGGATCGCCCCCCGATAAGTTGATCGCCAGGGACTCGGTTGTCGGATTGTGTCCCACAACCAGCACATTGCTCCCGTCCGGTCCACTTGCGATCTGGTTGATGTAAGCAGCTCCCGGTGCCTCATATATGGCGCGGGTGACGAAGGGTTCGGGGGCATCGTCGCCAAGTGCAGTCAGGATCGGCGCAAGCGTTTCCTGCGTGCGGACGGCACTGGAACATATGATCATCTGGGGCAGGGGGCACACGTCGCGAATATAGTTCGCCATAGCCACGGCGTTGGATCGACCCCGGTCGTTCAGAGTTCGGTCGTGATCGCTCATGCCCGGTTCGGACCAACTGGATTTCGTATGGCGCAGGAGCATCAAGAACATTGGGGGCTTGTAGCCGTACCAGTGTCAATGCGCAAAATGTTTGGCTTGGGTGAGCCCGGACCGCGGCTTGGCACACGGCGAAACAAGTCACCTCATCTGGTTCTTACAGTCCGGTGGGCGCGTGGCGTGCACTAGGCACTTTTTGCCCCGCCAAGCGCCTATTTGCCGGGTCGGCGGCTCTTTCCTACCCGGGGATAGATTCTAAAGCATTGATTTAAATAGGGTATTTTGATCGCGCAAATTGGCATGAGCCCTGCAACGTATACCGCAGTATCAGTTCAGGTGGCGTCTGCCGCCTTAGTTTGTGAGTGAAGGGTAAGCGTATGGGTATCTATGGTGCATTGGCGACTGCGGTGAGTGGCCTGTCAGCACAGGCATTCGCCCTGCAGAACATCTCGGGCAACATCGCCAACGTCCAGACAACCGGTTTCAAGCGCGTCGATACATCCTTTGTGGATATGGTCAATGCCGAGGTGTCAGTGCAGCGGCAGAACTCTGGCTCGGTGATTGCCAATTCGCGCTCCACCAACTCCGTCCAGGGTGATGTCGCGGCCAGTCAGGTTGAGACCCACGCTGCCATCAACGGCCAAGGCTACTTTGTGGTGCAGGAAAAGACGGGGGAGAGCGACGGTCGCGCCGTCTTTGGCGGTGTCGACTTCTTCACGCGTCGCGGTGATTTCATTCTCGATGATGAGGGATATCTGAGAAACGGCGCTGGCTACTATCTCAAGTCATTGCCCATCGACCAGACGACCGGTGCTGAAGCCGGTTCGGTTCCGGAACTGCTGACTTTCCAGGCTGACTTCCTGCCGGCCGAAGCGACAACTGAAATCCAGTACCGCGCAAACCTGGCAAGCCTGCCCATCACCGCGTCCTACGACGATGCGGTGCCCGGAAGCCATGTGCTGAACCCCGCTGGTTTTGGCACCAACCCCACCACGGCGGGCGCTGGCTTCTCAACGGGTGCTGATGAGACCGCATTCATGGAATCCACGATCGCTGGTGGCGCCGTGACCGCTTATGACGCCAACGGCTCGCCGGTGAACATTCAGATGCGCTGGGCGAAGATCGATGATGCGGTGACCGGCACCAACGACACCTGGAACCTGTTCTATCTGGAAGACTCCAATGCCACAGGTGCCGCACCCATGTGGCGCAATGTCGGCCAGGACTACACCTTCAACGCATCGGGTCAGCTGACGCCAGCTGTGCCCAACGTCAACATTCCGGCACTGACGGTGGATGGCGTGGCTTTGGGCGCCATTCAGATCACCCACGGTGTGACCGGACTGACGCAGTTCGACGATTCAAATGGCAACGCCTCTGTGACCACGATCTCCCAGGACGGCCTGCCGGCCGGCGAACTGGTCAACATCTCCATGTCCAATGGTGGCTACCTGACCGCTTCTTACGACAACGGCCAGACACGAAACCTCGCCCGTATTCCCACGGTGATGTTTACGGCTGAAAACGCCCTGTCCCGGAAAGATGGCGGTGCCTTTATCCAGACCTATGAGAGTGGCGCGCCGATCTACAACGATGCCGGTCAGATCATCGCTCAAAGCCTTGAGAATTCGAACACCGACATCTCCGACGAATTCACAAAGCTGATCGTCACCCAGCAGGCCTACTCCGCCAACAGCCGCATCATCTCCACCTCCGATGAGATGCTGCAGGAAGTGCTGTCCATTCTCCGCTGATGCCAACAGCCACCTGAGTTCATAACCAAGCTGACCAACCCATGACCCTTTCCAGCTCCCTTGGTGTTTCGCTTTCCGGTCTGAAGAATACTCAGACCGCTTTGCAAATCACGTCCGGCAACATCGCGAATGCCGATACGGATGGATACAGCCGGAAGGTTCACAACCAGTCGGCTGCCATCGGCAAGGATGTGACATTTGGCGTGCGTATCGAGCGCGCTACACGTGAGTTGAACACCCTGGTGCAAACGCAGTGGCAGGGGTCTAAAGCCGACAAAGCCTACGCGACCGAGATGCAAAACTATCTCGCCCGCATCGACACCAGCTTTGGTCGGCCGGGCTCGCCTCTTGGGATCGACACCATGTTCTCCGAAGTGGTTTCGAGCCTGGAAAGTCTTGCCACCACGCCCGAGAGCTATGCGTCTCAATTGGATGTCATTGGCAAGGCAGAGGAGTTTGCGGGGCAGCTGCGTGCCCTGTCCGCTGAGATACAGGGCATGCGCCTTGAAGCCGAAGCCGGCATCGCCGAGGCGGTTCAGCAGGTCAATGATGATCTTGATCTGATCCGTGATCTCAATCAGCAGATCGTATCGTTTGGCCCCAGCGGGCCGCCGCCCGATCTGTTGGATCAGCGCGATCTGGCCATCAACCGGATCTCCGAGAATATGGACATTCGGGTCAATTATCAGAACGATGGTGGAGTGGCGATTTCCACCAAGTCCGGCCTGTCGCTGTTTGATGTGCAGGAAGTTCAACTGGTTTTTGACGAACGCGCCGCCATGAGTCCTCAGGCGATCTACGATTCTGATCCAGCCTTGAGCGGCGTCGGCAATCTGACAATCCGGGGTGTCAACGGTGGCGACACCCAGCTTTTTGGTGCCAATCTTCTGCGCTCGGGCCGCATCCACGCGCTTCAGACCCTGCGAGACGATCAACTGGTCGAAGCACAGCGTCAGCTTGATGAACTGGCGTCCATGGTGTCTTTGGCGGCCTCCTCTGTCAGCCAAGTGGGAACAGCGGTTTCCGTTGGTCCACAGGATGGTTTTGAGGTCGATTTGACCGGCCTTCGGCCCGGCAATCCGATCGAACTCGTGGTCGATAATGGCGGTACGCGTCAGGTCATCTCGATTGTCGCGGTTGATGATGCGGGCCTTCTGCCGCTGGATCCTGAAGCAACGCCACGCACCGATGATACTGTGATCGGCGTCGATATCTCGGGCGGTATTCCGGCGGCCATCGGTGCAATAGGCGCGGCGCTGGGCGGCAGCTTCACAACCTCCAACCCGGCTGGCAACACGCTGCGTGTTCTCTCCAATGCGGGCCCGGTGACGCTCGAAAGCCTGAACGCGGATATCACACGGGTAGGACTTACAGACGAGGGCCTGGGCGTTCCCCTGTTCGTCGATGGCGCGATGCAATTGCCATACACCAATGCTCTTGAAGATGGCGGCCAACTGACGGGTTTTGCAGGGCGCATCACCGTGGGCGCCGCCATCAAGGATGATCCCAGTCGCCTCGTCATCCACGAGACGACGCCGCTGGCCACCGCTCCGGGTGATCCGGCGCGTGTGAACGCACTCCTGTCGCGTTTCACAGAGGCGAATTTCGCCGTTGCGCCTCAGACTGGCATTGGAACCGATACACAATCCTATTCTGGAAGCGTCGGCGGCTTTATCGGGCAGGTTCTCTCCTTTCAGGGTGGACAGGCTGCGCGGGCCAACAATCTCGCTGAGGTGGAAGAGATCCGTTACGCGGCCATCGAGCAGCGCCTATCGGAGAGCTCGGACGTCAACATTGATGTCGAGATGGCCAATCTCATTGAGTTGCAGAACGCCTATTCCGCGAACGCACGCGTGATGAGCGTTGTGCAGGAAATGATGGACGAGTTGTTGCGCGTCATCTGACGCCACTTTGAACGGAGCGCCGGACCATGGCCATCACGTCACTATCCAGCTTTCTCGGGACCACGCTGACCGGTGCGACCGTTGATATGCGCAACGACATGCGAGCGCTCGAACGCCAATTGGCCACGGGCAAGAAGGCGGACAATTACGCTGAGCTTGGCCATCAGCGGCGGCTTTCCGTGTCTTTCCGCCAGACGATCGCCCAGATCGACTCATGGTCTGAGTCGACGAAACTGGTCGATATGCGCGTCTCGATTGCCGATGTGACGCTGACGCGGATGCAGGATTTGCGGACGGACGCCAAAGCCGCCATCGACCCCTCCAACTTCACGCTTAATGGCGGGGGTAAAACCTCTGACCAACAGGTCGCCCAACTTCTGCTCGAGGAGTTCCACGCATTGCTTCAGAGCGATGTTGGTGGCCGTCACATTTTTGGAGGGCGTGAGGTCAACACCAACCCGGTCGAGGGGTTGAATAGCATTCTTTACGGAAACGGCACGCAGGCTGGCGTGAACACCTATATCGATGAGCGCAGGCAGGCTGATCAGGGCGCGAACGGTCTGGGTCGACTGACGGTGCCCGCGCTGGGCGGCACCACCGTTTCCTTCCAGGGGGAAGCCCCAGGCAACATGCCATTCGGCGCGAAGATCACGTCCATCACGTCTGACACACCCGCCATGGTCTCTGCCTTCACGCCCCAGGCTGGCGCGGTGCCCGCTGCAGCATCGGTCAACTTTGCCGCCCAGCCCAATGTGGGTCAAAAGGTGCGCATTGAGTTCGAATTGCCCAATGGCGAGACGAACTTCATCGAACTGCGCGCCGACAACACCGTTTCAACGGACGACAGCACCTTCCAGATTGGGGCGACACCCGCCGATACGGCGCAGAACTTCAGGGACGTGCTTGAAAACCAGCTGCGCCTTCAGGCCAATTCTCACCTGGAAGCGGCGTCTTCGATACAGGCGGCTTACGAGTTCTTCCGGACCGGCAATGGCGCCGATCCGCAGCGCGTTGATGGGCCACCGCTTGCCACCGCCACGGCTCTCATGGCCGGAACGCCCGGCGATACAGTTCAGTGGTATCGCGGAGAGAACACGACGGAGAGCGCGCGGGAAGGGGCCGTCACACGGGTGGACCGCGAGCAGACGGTCTCCTACGGAATGCGCGCCAATGAAGATCCGTTTGCCTGGATGATGGCCCAGATGTCGGCTTTTGTGCTGGAAGACTTCTCCGGTGGCACCGTCGAGGACAAAAGCCGGCACACGGCTATGGCTGAGATGGTCAATCGCAACATGTCCGACAGGCCCGGCAATCCCCTGATGGCCAGCATCCATATGGACATCACTGCCGCCAACCTTCAGGCCCAGCGTGCGTCGGAACGGCACGATCTGACGACCAAGCAATATAAAGACCTGGTCAGCGGCATTGAGGACGCCAACCAGGAGGAGACTGCCATCTCCATCCTCCGCCTCCAAACCCAGATGGAAGCCAGCTACACCGTGACTTCCAGGCTGAGCCAGTTGAGCCTGGTGAACTTCCTGGGGTAGGGATCGGGCTGCTACAAGAGTGATTTGGCTCCAAGCGGCGCGGCCAAGGCGCGCTTCGAGCCCAAGTTGGGCATTCGCTTTGCTGCGATAGATGCTTGCGCTCGTTTAGAAGGCTATGTGTGGAAGCAGCTTCAGTAGGCCTAAGGCATAACGTTAGAGCTTCTAGAAAACTGGCTAAGCCAGCGTCCAATTGGGGCTCAAACCCAACACACCCATCCAGCGGTTCCAATTCCACAAATGCATGGCCTTCTCATCGTTCCGAACGCCAAGAATTAACCCGATTACGCCATGACTTCACTCAACGAATGGAGATCATGCATGCCGACCATTTTTATTGCAGAACATCACGACCAGGTTTTGGCCTTCTGGAAAGAACGTCACATGACGGACCTTGATGTCGTTCATTTCGATTTCCACTGCGACATGCGCGGCATCATGATCGACCGTAAGGCGGGCAATGCATTCTTTGTGTCTCATCAGGACACCACCTTTGTGGACAAGGGCAACTATCTGGCCCATGCCGTCATGGATGGGCGGGTCACAAAGCTGACCTGGGTGCTGAATGAGAATGCTGGCCGGCGCTGCGACACCGGGCCAGTGGTGGCGTACGAAAGCGACGCGCTGGCACCTCTTCTCCATCGCAAACACCAGCAGATCGGCGGTCGGAAAGTCCCTCTGACCTATCGACAATGCCTGGATGCTGATTGGGGCGGTATCGAGCTCGGCCAACAGCTGGACCTTGATTGGGATGCTCTTGCCTCCGTGACCTATGATGAGGCGACACAGAAGAGATATATCGACGCCTTCCTGGCCAAGGACTTTCCGCACGTCCCAGACATCACATTTCTCGTCTATTCACCGGGTTACTCAAACCCGGACCGCAGCCTGTTCCAGGCATTTAGCGAGGCTCTCGCAGAGAAGTTTGGCGCGCAGATTGAAACACTGCCTGGCGGCGATGCGTGGGACACCAACAGCCCCTATCAGCACTCCAGCCCCGGAAGGCAGCGCCTTAAGCGCATGATGCCCGGCATAGTGTCGGCGCAGATCAGCCGCATGAAAGCCATGGCAAAGCACTGGATACGCCAGCGTGATACGAGGCATGATCTGGCCTTCTACGATGGCGCTGCACGCAACTAGGTTCAGGCCCCCAATCTCTTCCAGCGGCCTTTTTCAGAGCGGCTCTGTTTCTCACCTGCGGGCAAATTGATTCCCACGAATGCAACCGAATTAATGAGCTCTGACCCTACATAGCGCTCGCAGAACACACGCCTCTCGACCAAATTGCGAGCGTGTAGTGAGTGAGAAGCCAATCAAGGTACGCACCGCTGACAAATACGTCATGCTCCTATGCGGCTTTTCGGAGGAGCGAGTGAAAGCCGACGTCAGCGCCTGCTGGTCGGCGCAGCGGGGAACGCTCTTGCACCGGCAGCAAAGTCTCGCAAAGCGGAGGTCCGGTTTGAGCCCACTTTACCTGATGCTGCACTGAGCGCGGACGTCCGCTTCTCGGGGTGGAGCCAAAAACGTGAGAAACTCAATCAGAGTTTTGCCAAGGGTTTGTGACAAAAGATTTTAATATTTCCGGTCTCAGCAACGCCTGTGACGAAAACGACCATTTTTGCCGTATCGGTATGGTGGGTAGTGACCTGCCCACCATACACTTATGGATTTGTTGATGGGAGAGCTCGCGCCGGTCAGTTACCCTCGAACGGCCAGCGCTAGATATAAGACAGCGGCCGCCAAGCCACCAATATCTTTTTCCACGAAGTGCAGGCTCACTCCTCCATAAGCAAGGAACAATAGTCCATAAAGGCATTGATGGCTCATGGCTATGTGCACTGCCGTGCAGAGCTTTATACGTAGGCGTTCTAACATTGAACTACTCCTTTTGGTTGAGTGCTAGTTCCGGGATCAGCTAAGGTGCGCGAGACAACCTTGGAGGAAATTGAGGATGGAGGAGTTGGTGAAAAGTTGTGGGGTGAGTGCTATTGGCTGATCGGGTTCCTTTCGGAGAGGTCTTTGGTGAAATGGTGCGCGCGAAGCGCCGCGAGTTGAAAATCACTCAGGAGACCATGGCGGAGGAGCTCTTTGGGGCAGCAGACAGAAAAGGTGACATATCACGCCTCGAGAACGGCAAGACTCCTCGTCCGCAACCCTCCACAGTACAAAGGATTGCGGATTATCTCGGTTTGTCTTCGGATGAGATTGATCGTCGATCATGTCTAGCCCCCCATGTCTGGGCCAGTGATTTGCGGTTTCTCTAGTAAGGTTTCTGGCACGGGTGGCCGCATGTTGAGCGCCTGATGCGGTCGGGTGTGATTGTACTGTTTGAGCCAGTAATTGATGACGATCTGCGCCTGCTCGGTGGTTGTGAACCATTCCGCGTTCAGAACCTCTCGACGCAGTGTTCCGTTGAAGCGTTCGTTGTATCCGTTCTCCCAGGGTGATCCCGGATAGATGCGGATCGGCTTGATGCCGACGCGTCGAAGCCAGTGCTGTAGTGCTTCGGCCGCGAACTCTGGTCCGTTATCTGATCGGATGTACTCTGGTGCGCCGTGGCTCAGGAGCAGCGGATAGAGCGCTTCGAGGACATCGTCGGCTCCCATCTTAGTGCGAACCTTCACTGCCAGGGCCTGCCGTGTGAACTCGTCCAGGACGGTTAGCATCTTGTAGCCCTGTCCGTTGCTGAGCTTGTCGTGGACGAAGTCGATGGCCCAGACATGGTTCGGATG
>JBCBXA010000015.1:39266-45654 GCA_039816825.1 Pseudomonadota bacterium
TGCGGCCCACGCATTCGGATGATCGAGCTGTCCTTGTGATAGAGTCGTTTGCGCTTCTTGTGCCGCCGCGGAAGCTGCAATCCTTCCTCGCGCCAGAGCCGCTCGACCTTCTTGTGATTGACCTTCCAGCCTTCAACGCCAAGCAGCTCGGTGACCTTGCGATAGCCATATCGGCCGTACTGCTTCGCCAACCGGATCAGAGCAAGCCGCAGTGCGTCGCAGCCAGCCAGATAAGAGGATTTTGGCTAGAACGCTTAGAATTTTGCCGCACTCCTAGTCGCAAAATCAGAAATCGTGAGCGACAAGGAAAAAGGTGCAACCCTCACCAAATCAATTGACCTCAATCGATCTGCTCTGGATGCGTTTTCGCCAGAAAATGACCCGATGGAGTACGCTACTACCTGTATGAATCTTGCCATATGTTTAGAGACCCTGGCTATGAGAGTTGGCGCTCCTAGAGGTAAGAAACTCTTGGGAGAAGCCGAACAGGCATATTCGTCGTGCCTGAAAATTTTTGAGAAGGAAAAGTATGCTGCTCAGTGGGCAATGACTCAAGAAAACCTCGCTCTACTAAGTGAGGAAATTGCAGAGTCTAGCCATGGCTGTGAGGCAATCACATCCATTGACGCAGGTATAATACATCTCAAAAACGCACTAACGGTTTATGATGTTGAGCATACTCCTATCCGATACGATCATGTCATGAAGGTAATGGATAGATTGAAAGCGAAACGAAACGACCTGAGCAAGACTGCCTAACATGATCCACTGCCCCTTCTCTGCCTTTTGAACGGTTGTGCTTGGGGTTTAAGACCCCGTCAAAAACGACCTTTTGTGACACGGCCCATCATCCAAAGCAGTCATTGGTGCCTTCGCCGCCAAAGGGCGCTTCGTCCGCAGAGCGGACGTCGCGCGCCAGCAAGGCTCCGCGCTCAATATCAAGAGTGAATCTCTGCTGCCTGAGGAAAACCTACCCGTTTCCGCGCAGTCCCTCAGCCAGATTTTTATTAATCGAGATCAGCGTGTTGAGCTTCTCCGGTGCCGGGTTGGCCAGCACGCCCAGAGAATGGCGGAACACGAAGTTGGCAATGTTCACGATGTTGGACTTGATGTTGTCCGGTAGAGGATTGTCCTGCTTGGTCGTGCCAGTGAGCAGGATCGTCCAAAGCTTGCGATTGTAGGACAGGGCGTCTTCCAGCTCGCTGCTGGGCATTGGCAAATCGTCCCAGCGCTGTTGGATGTCTTGCAAGCGCATGGCGGCTTTCACCAGCACCTGCGCTTCGAGAGACCGCGGGTCAGTCCCCCGCTGGCTCGTCGACTGGTACGCTTGTGCCGCTGCCTGATTGTACATGCTCTAACAATGCCCCCTCATACGCGATCAACCCTCGCGCCACCTTCAGGGCTTTGTAGAACGACCCAGTTAAAATCTGGTTGTTGATCTCATCCACTATGGGGCGGGTGGAGGGAGCGGCGTCTGTCAGCTCGCTGATGAGGGAGAAATAGCTGTCCTGAAAGCCGCTAATATCGTTCTTGAGATACATCATCTGCACGGCCAGGTAGACCTGTTGGGCAGGCGTTGAGGCAGTTTCGGGCGTCAGAACGTCCTTCTCACGCAGGATTGGCTGCTCGCCATCGATAAGCAGTCGAGCGCGCTGATCGCCATTGGTGATCAGGCTCTCGCCAATGATGATGCGTTCGCCGGGCTTGAGTTCAACTTTAAGCGCCATGGTGCAATCCTTGCGTAAGTGGCGTTAGCGAGGGCAGGGCTAGTTCGCCCCGGCCCCTAGCCGAAGAGTCGTAGGACGGACTGTTCCGACTGCGTGGTCAGCGACAATGCCGTCTGGCTGAGCTGCTGACGGGTCTGCAAGGTCAGCAAGTTCGCGGATTCTTCATTGATGTCGGCGAGCACCAGCTTGCCGGAGCCTTCTTCCAGATGGTTTGTCATCTGCTGGGCGAAGTCTTGGCGGCTCTCAATGGTGGTTAGGTTGGTGCCGAAGCGACCGGCTTGCGCGCGGATCGATTGCAGGGCTTCGCGCACCGCATTCATGGTCGTGCGAATTTCTGCGTCATTGATCCATTCGGGAACCTGCAGCACGCCGCCCACGGTCGGCGGTGTCACGTTGGCCGGCGTCCATGCCGCAGCTGCAGCTGGTGGTGTACGATCCTGAAAGTTGACGCTCTCAGCCGTATTGATCGTGAATTGAGCCGTAGTCTCATCATAGCTCATTTTGACATTTGGAAACGCCGAGTTCACCTCGTTGACGAAGTCAGCGACGGTCATGTCGTCTTCGATTGTGATGGTCGCGGTCATGCCAGACTGCACGCCGGTCAGGATGAACTCGTCACCAACGGCGAAGTCAGCGGATGTGTTGATCAGGGCCGAGGATTCGTTGGCTGGCGTCGTGGCAGCCAGAGCCTGAGTTGCAGAGCCTTGGGTCAATTCCACCAGCGGGCCAAGGCTGAAGGCCGTTGCCACGTCGGTATAGTCCACCGCATCCACACGAATGCGGTTTGTGAAGTCTTCGTTGAAGTAGACCGAAAGATCGTTGCCAGCCCCTTCAAGGAGGTTTTTGCCGTTATATCCGGCGTCCTCAGCAACCTTGGAGATCTGGACGAGCAGCTCATTGTACTGCTCGGCGAACTCAGCGCGGATAAAGCCGTCATTGGATTGGATAGCCTGGTTGGCCTTCGCCTTCACCGTTTCAATCATGTTGGTGATGGTTGTTATGGCGCTGTCGGCGGCCTTCATCACCTGAATGGCCTGACCCATATCGTCGAGGATGTTGTCGAGATCGGCTGCCCGCATCTCCAGCCCTTGCGAAGTGAAGTAGTTGGCTGGATCGTCAAGCGCCGTGTTGACCTTCAAGCCAGTGGCCAGCCGGTTCTCCACCGTCTGCATGTCCTTTGCGATCCCCTGCATGGTCAGCAGGTTAGAGCGGACACCAGCGCTGAGATATACGTTCGCCATTGGTCGGTCCCCATCCTGGCCGTTTGGCCCAATTCTTGGTTTGCGGACGCAGATACATTGCGCCCGCGCAGTTATGGTTAATGGACCTTCGCAAAATACGGCTAACAGGTGGTTAACAGCCCAACGCTTTCCATAGGGCAGAAATAGCGAGCGTATTCAGACGTTTGTTTACCTCCGCAGAAACGAAAAAGGCCCGGCACACGGCCAGGCCTTCTTCTAGAATTCTGCCCCTGGGCTTAGAAAAGCCGCAGAACCGACTGGTCAGCCTGAGCCGAGAGCGACAGGGCGGTGACGCCCAGCTGCTGGCGGGTCTGAAGTGCCAAGAGATTGGCGCTCTCTTCGTTGGTGTCAGCAAGTGTCAGCTTGCCGGCACCTTCTTCGAGGGTGTCAACAATGTTCGCAGCAAAGTTCTGGCGTGTCTCAATGATCGTCAGGTTTGTCGAGAAAGTCGATGCCTGCCCGCGCACTGAACTGAGTGCTGCGTTCAGGGCAGTCGTTGCTGCATCGGTGTTAGCTGCGGTCGCAAAGCCTGTCGCGAAGTCGGCTGTGATTGAGGTCGCCGCCGTGGTGTAATCGACACCGCTTGTGGCCAGCACATTGGAACCATCTTCGTTGAAAACCGAGGTGAGTGCTTCGTTGTTCAGCAAGTTCACACCGCCATAGCCGGCGTCTTCAGCAATCTCGCGTGCTTCTGCCAGGATGTTGTTGACTTCGGTCTGCTTGGCAGTACGGCCCGCAGTATCGGTCAGGGCCAAGGAAGCGGCTTCAGTCACCTTACCCTTGGCTGTCTGCAGCAAAGATTCAATGGACTCGATCGCTGTCGTAGCTGCCTTAATGGTCGAAATGTCTTGGCCGAGTTTTTCGAGGCGGAAGCCGAGGTCGGTTGCACGACCCTGAAGGCCCTTGGCTGCGAAGAACGCGTTTGGATTGTCCAGAGCTGAGTTCACTTTGAGGCCTGTCGCAAGACGTTCTTGCGTACGGCCGAGCAGATCAGCAGTGGATTGGAGAGAATTGAGGTTAGCGCGTACTGCGCTGTTGAGTGCTGGTTGCACCATGATGACTACCTTCCTGTGTCAACCGTGCGTCCTCTTGGCGGGACATGCGAGTGAAGATGGCGGAGGCAGGTTTCCAGAATCGGAATCAATATGGTGAATCGCGGGTAGGCTGAATCCTTTTGGAATCAACATGGTGAATCTTGCTGCGGTGGATTCAGATGTGATTCACCAAACTGGCTTTAGCTAACAAAAAAGGGCGCCGAAAGCGCCCTTTTTCTGTTTTTGCGGGGGGAAGAGGCGGTGCCCATCTTTTGCGGATCACCGCCCCAGCCGTAGCAGGCCCCCCGAACTGATGCCCTCCCGAAGTGCCCCGAAGAGGCGAGAGGCCCGGGAGGGAATACCTTAGAACAGTCGCAGCACGCCCTGTTCGGCCTGGTTGGTCAGCGACAGGGCTGTGGTGCCGAGCTGCTGGCGTGTCTGCAGGGCCAGAAGGTTTGCGGACTCTTCGTTCTGATCAGCCAGCTTCAGTTTGCCAGAGCCTTCCTGAAGCGTGTTGATGATGTCCTTGGTCCAGTTGATGCGGTTGTCGACAATGGCGAGGCTTGTGGCCAAGCTGCCGCCGAACGCACGGACCGTTTCAAGCGCCGTCTGGATCTCCGTAAGGGAGGTTGTGATGTTTGTCGTACCAGCAGAAAGGTCGATTGGAGGACCAGCTGCAAACTGTCCCCACGCGCCTGCACCCGTGCCTGTCACAGCATCATCAATATCAAGCTGACCGGCGGCGTTCGCAGTCGTGTCAGTGTAGTCGATACCGTTTGTTGTCAGGGTGTTGGTCCGATCTTCATTGAAGATCGTCTGTAAGTTGTCGCCGGCGAGCAAGTTGATGCCCTTATAGCCAGCGTCCTCAGCAATGCCTTCCAGCTGATCGAGAAGAGTGTTGAAATCGGCAGCAAGCGCAGCGCGCTCGTTAGCATCTTGGCTGGTAAGTGCCGCATTTGCCTTGGCTTTTGCGGTTTCCAGCAGGGTGCTGATAGCCTGAATGGCCTTGTCAGCCGCCTTGATGGTCTGGATTGACTGCTCTTGGTCTTCCAGCAACGTTCCCAAATCACTGGCGCGGCCTTCAAGGGTGGCTGCTGTGAAGTATGCGTTCGGGTTGTCGAGGGCTGTGTTGACCTTCAGGCCGGTGGCGAGGCGCTCGTTTGTGCGGCCCATCAGGCTCTGAGTGTTTTGCAGAGACAGCAAAGTGTTGCGCGAAGCCGCGCTGAGGTAGATGTCCATTGTCGTTCCCCTTCCTGGGTATGACTTGGTTATGTGGTGACCCTTCCTGGGCCTGCACCACTTCCTGCGGTGCGGGTACGAACATCAGCTCGGCAGGTTACCAAAAACCTTCCGAGCTCTCTTCAGCTGTGTTGGTCACTATTCGTGGTTAATCGCGGCTTTGCAGACGCGGTTAACGCTCCTTTACCGTACGTCTTAGGCCACGGCCTCATACGCTGACTCTTGTGCCGTCAGTTCGCGTGCATAGGTGCGCAGACCCAGCTGAGCATCGTTGGGATATTGAGCCAGAACCTCGCCGGTATCTGTATCGGTTTTCCGCAATATGACTGTCTGCGTTTCAGCGTCCAGCGACAGGCTCTTTGTTGCACTGGCCGCTCTTGGCTGAGTGGCAGCCGCTGCGCTGTCCTGACCGTTGGCACGGCCTCCTGCTTCGCTGCGCGTCACCGCTTTGGCCGGCAACAGCTCAGTGCGCGCGTTGCCGCGCTGGGCTTCTTGCGGTGTGGGAGGGGGAGGCGCCGCGACTGCGGGCCGAGCACTCACACTGTCCATCGTCCTTTCCTTCCATTCAGGTTTGGTGCCGTGCCGTGACGGACCACCATGGAAAGGAAGCTACACAAGAGAAAAGAACATCACGTGCAGTGAGACGGGCGCATTTAGTTCAAATGCAGATTTTCGGCAGGCCGGTTCCGGCCTGCCAGATTTCACGCGCTGCGATTGACCGCAACGCCGGTGGCAGGTGCCTGATAAGCCGCCGATGGGGCTGCAGCCGACGTGTAGGTCTTTGGCTTTTCAGCTCGCGCCATGTTTTTGGCAACGCCTTTGATCAGTCCCTCCGACACCTCGCGGGCCGTTGCGAGGGCGGCCATATTGATCTGAAGGGTGGATTTGAACACGGCCTGAGCGGACGACAGGTGCTGTGCAAGGCTCGGTGACAATTGCCGGATCGATTGGGCATGGGTTTTGGCGCGTGTAACCAGCGCGATGTAGGTCTCGGCATGCTGGTTCTTCTTGGGCTGAAGCGATGTTGCTGCCACAAGCTTGCCGGCGCGCACCAGATCGGTCTCGGCCTCAATGACCTCTGTCAGATCGTCCATGGCTTTGGTCAGCGAGTTTGAAAACTCTTCCACATCCTTGAGGCTGCTAAAGC
>JBCBXA010000160.1:0-361 GCA_039816825.1 Pseudomonadota bacterium
CGAACTACTGCACCAAAATAGCCTCGCGCCTGACGCGGACCTATACGGACCGCCATTCGCTCAAAGTGCTGGTGCAGGAGTTCGGCGCGCTCATGGCCCCGAAGGCGTGGTATTGGATGGCGATGTCGAACCGCCCGAAATGGTAGAGCTTGGTCAGCTTCTCGTCGGTCAACAGCGCTTCAATATTCGGCGCGGAGGTCTGGCCTTTGGCGATCTGAACGACATCGGCGGTGCCGTCGCCCGGCGACAATTGCACCACACACAGACGGTCGCGTTGGTTGGTCAGGCCCAGCGCTTCGGTGTCGATGGCAACGCTCATGTCCCGAGGCGCGCGGTAATGGTCGAGGTTCGGCAGATCGCC
>JBCBXA010000160.1:371-3818 GCA_039816825.1 Pseudomonadota bacterium
CCCTTGTGCACGCGGATGGTGGGTTTTGTAGCCATATGGGTCTCGTTCAGTCCGGTAAGCTCAGTTCTGTTGAATGACGTCGAGAAAGTCGGCCGCAAAGCTGTTCAGCTTCTTGGCGCCGACGCCCTTTATGGTTCGAAAATCGTCGATGCAAGTCGGGCGTTCTCGGGCCATGTCGGTCAGGGTTCGGTCCGCAAAGATCACATAGGCTGGAACTGACCGCTCCTTGGCCATCTCCAACCGCTTGGCTTTGAGTCGGGCCAGCAGCTTCTGGTCGTTCTCGGACAACGGTTCATCGGCTGCATCGGAAACTGCAAAGCCGTGACTCCGCAGTGAGTTCGACCCCGCACCGCCTTTGCTTGCTCGGTCGGCCAGCTTGTCGTCCCGGAACTGGAACGCGCCCTTGCCACCTGCGAGGTCTTCGCCTTTGGCGCTGATGAGCACGGACGCATATCCGCCCACATCCACTTCCAGAAATCCCGCAGAGATCATCTGGCGAATGAAGTCCCGCCACGCGGTTTTCGAGCGCGATGTGCCGGCACCGAAAAAGGACAATTGGTCGTGACGGGCTTTGGTAACCTTTTCGGTGCGCTCGCCGGTCAGCACGTCCACCAGATGCGCCTGCCCATAGCGCTGGCCGGTGTCGCGCACCGCGCCGATCACCATGCAGGCGTCTTCGCTGGCATCTGTCAGATCGTCCGGCGCCTCGCAGCGATCGCAACGCCCGCAGGGCTCAGACGCTTCACCAAAATAGCGGAGCAAGGTCTGCCGCCTGCAGCCGGTCGCGTCTGCATAGCCGATGAGGGCTTCAAGCCTGCGCATCTCCTGGTGCTGCCGCTCAGGATCTTCAAATTCGCTCTCGACAAACTGGCGGCGCAGGCGCATGTCGCCGGGCCCGAAAAGCATGTGAGCCTCTGCCGGTTGCCCATCCCGCCCCGCGCGCCCGATCTCCTGGTAATAGGCCTCCATGGAGCCTGGCATATCGGTGTGAAACACAAAGCGCACATCGGCTTTGTCGATGCCCATGCCAAAGGCGATGGTGGCGCAGATCACCAAACCATCCTCTGTCAGAAACCGGTTCTGATGATCCGCCCGTGTCTCGGCGTCGAGCCCAGCATGGTAGGGAAGGGACGTGATACCGTTCTCGCGCAACAGCGCCGCCGTCTCTTCGGTCTTCTTGCGTGACAGGCAGTAAACGATGCCCGACTGGCCTTTGCGGTCTGCTACGAAGTTGAGAAGCTGGTCTTTGGCGTTGGCCTTGCGAGAGGCTGCGAGGTGGATGTTGGGTCTGTCAAAGCCAGAGACGAAAGTCCTGTAAGGCCCACCGAAAAGGCTAGTTTGAATGTCCCGGCGCGTGGCTTCGTCAGCGGTCGCTGTCATGGCAGCTATGGGCACGGTGGGAAAGTGCGCTGACAGTGTTTCGAGCGCCGCATATTCAGGTCTGAAGGAAGCGCCCCAACGGCTCATACAGTGGGCTTCGTCGACGGCGATCAGGCTGAGCGGCTGACGCGACAGGGCGTCCAGCATGCGCTGCGTCATCAGCCTCTCCGGTGCCATGTAAAGCAGACGCACATCGCCCCGAGTGACCGCGTGCCAGATGGCCACATTGTCTTCCCGATGCTTGGAGCCGTGGATGGCTTCTGCGGCGACCCCATTGGCTTTGAGCGCGGCCACCTGATCGTCCATCAGGGCGACAAGGGGTGACACGACAATGGTCAAACCACCCATCACAAGGGCGGGCACCTGAAAACACAGCGACTTGCCGGCACCCGTGGGCATAACGGCCAAAACGGAGCTGCCTGACAAAAGTGTCTGCACCACCTCATTCTGGCCGGGGCGGAAGCTGTCATAGCCAAACGTGTCCCGCAATACGCCCAGCGGATCAGGGCGTTCGTTCTGATCTTCACGAATCGGCTGGGCAAGAGACATGGGACTGGGTAGCGCGGTGGCACGGCGGCGAAAAGCGCAAACCACACTATCCGCCACAGGATGACACAGCTGTGCCGGGTGACCTATGTTGCGTGCATGGATGCCGTACCAGAAAACACCCAGTTGACGCCTGATAGACTGGCGGAGTTTGCCGCAATCGTTGGCGAACGCTACGCCCTTAGAGCGGAAGCGGATATTGCACCCCATGTTGAAGAGCCTCGCGGGCTCTGGCCGGGCAACACATCCCTCGTATTGCGCCCCAAAACCACGGCTGAGGTCTCGGCCATCATGGCAATGGCTCACCGGCATCGCATCGGTGTTGTGCCCCAGGGCGGCAATACGGGTCTTGTGGGTGGCTCAACGCCCTCCATCGATGGCGATCAGATTGTGCTTTCGCTGGGGCGTATGAACGCTGTTCGCGAAATCGATCGGCTGGGCAATACCATGACGGTGGAGGCCGGCTGCATTCTGGAAAACGTTCAGAAGGCGGCTGATGCAGAGAACCGGCTTTTCCCCTTGCGCATCGGCAGCCAGGGATCTTGCCAGATTGGCGGCAATATCGCATCGAACGCCGGTGGCACGGGCGTTTTGGCCTATGGCAATACGCGTGATCTCGTGCTGGGGCTGGAAGTTGTGTTGCCAGACGGGCGTATTTGGAACGGGCTAAACCGCCTCAAGAAGAACAATACCGGCTACGATCTCAAACATCTCTTCATCGCCGGTGAAGGGACGCTGGGTGTGGTCACAGCCGCGGTACTGAAGCTTTTTCCCAAGCCAAAGGGCACCGCCATGGCGCTTGCAGGTGTGCCGAGCCCGGAGGCTGCGCTGGGCCTTTTCAGCCGTTTAAGAGATCGTGCAGGCGGCGGCCTGACGGCGTTTGAATTGTCGGGTCGGCGTCCATTCGATTTCCTCTATCGCCATTTCGCCGACAAGCACCACGATCCCCTCGCAGCAAAGCATGACTGGTACTGCCTGATCGAAGTGTCCTCCCAACGGGACCAGGCCGATGCGGAAGCGGCCTTGCAAGCCGGGCTGGAGGCCGGGTTTGAGAGCGGTGAAGTGGAGGATGCGGCTGTTGCCACAAGCCTAGCGCAGCAGGCCGAGTTCTGGCTCGTGCGTGAAAACCTCAGCTGGGCGCAAAAGCCGGAAGGCGCGTCCATCAAGCACGATGTTTCAGTGCCGGTGGCAGCGATACCATCCTTCATCAAGGCTGCGGACAAGGCCGTGGCGGCTGTGGAGCCCAACACACGGGTCGTGTGTTTTGGCCACATGGGCGATGGCAATCTGCACTACAATCTCAGCCAGCCTGAGGGTTGGGAGCCGCAGAGGTTTCGTGAGTTGGAGCACGAATTCCACGAGGCCGTTTATGCCGTCATTGCCGAGCATGGCGGATCGATATCCGCCGAACATGGCATAGGCCGAATGAAGATGCGAACCCTTGCCAAGCTGAAGTCGGGTCCGCAGCCTTGATGAAGGATGGTATCGCTGCCACCGGCACTGAAACATCGTGCTTGATGG
>JBCBXA010000161.1:0-3747 GCA_039816825.1 Pseudomonadota bacterium
TCGACGATGAGCGAAAAACATAAACTGCACTTCGTGTTGGTGGTTGTTGCTTAGATCCATTGATCAAGAGAGATGGCAGGATGGATCCTACGCTTGCCTTGGTGTTTGCTGAAAGCTAGGCGACCCAGGGGACGTTACCGAAGTATTCATAATTTATTTAAACTTCTTCCTTTATGTGCTGCCCGCGAGGTTCACACATGAGGCCAGATGGATATTCTGTTGATTGAAGACGATGAGCTTGACGCGTTTCATACTAAGAGAATGGTAGCCAAGGTTGTCGAAAATGTAACGATTGTACGTGCTAGAACCGGAGACGAGGCAATTGACCTGGCGATGTCGCGCCGCAAACCTTTTGACTTCGTATTGTTGGACCATTTCCTGGTCAATGAATGCGGCGTGAACTTGGTTCGGCCGTTGCGAGGGGCCTGGGCCACCGAACACTGTCCGATTGTAATGCTTACCGGAGCCCATCTCGACGCAGTTCGAACATCTGCTCTCGTGAATGAACTCTCCGCTTTTCTCACGAAGCCAATATCCACTCAAAGAGTGACTGAAATCTTGGTCGAACGAAAGCTCTACTGGCGGATAGAAGACTTCCCATTGAACTTAGATAACTACCGAAAGGCAATCGCCGACTCCGACAGTTTCTTAGGCGCAGCTACCCTGAAAAGGCAAATTCAGAACGAAGTCCCGTAGGTCCCATCTGTGACTGGCCGGACCAGCGTTGCATCATTGTAACATCTACTATTCAATCACTTGCGTGGCATGTATGCGAAGCATGGCGAGGGTTCTTGTGGCTATTCCGGCGCTTGAGCTGCCGACAGCAGCCTATCGAGTGCAGATGTTAGATGCCGGCAAAGTTGCCGCCTCGGGCACGCTAGTACGGCTCAATAGGGTCGATACACTGGGACACAGGACGAGAGCTGGACGCGATGCCCAGCACTGGATGGTGAACTATCGCTCGAGGCGTTCGGTAAACTGTGACTTGAACGATGAACGCACAAATCACCGGGTGGTGGTGTCTGTTCCGCGCGTGGTCAAGACGTCGGCGCCGCCCTCATCGCGGCGGGACAGCTGCTTCACTGTCGGCGATACTCTGGGGGACGCTACGCACATCAGGAAACTGCCGCTACGCGGTGTCGTCTGCGACGGGCGAGTAATTGCTAGGCAGCAGAACATAGACCCTAGGTCTGCAACGGACGCGCACACCGAGCAAAGAGCGGAGCGCAAAGTATTTCAAACGGCGGCTTCAAACGTCTTCGCACTGAGTTCGGCTGGAGCGGGCGACGGAACACAAAGAAGACTGTCAAAAAGCCATGTCCGGATTCCGGTGGTCAGGTCACCTACATCAAGAGGACAAAGGCCTGCTCGTTTTCAAGATTTTCCTTATCTGCAGAATTGTGCTGATCTATCGTATCATCTCAGGAACTAGGTAAGAGCCAGCGCTTATCGGCTCGCAACCTAACTAATTATTCGCGCCGAAGGTCATGGACAGCTGCTAAGTCTTAAGGATTGTGACGAAGAACAAGCCGAAACAATAGGCAAAAGCAATACCAAACAAAAACTGTCACTTGACCACCAGCGACATACGCCATGATTGCGGCGAAATGCCCATGACCAGCGCGGTAAGACAGGCCTGCGGCCCAAGACCCTCCAACAACAGCGACAAAAATGACTACAACCAAGCGCATGGTTTGAATGTGTCGACTAATGGTTAATCGAGCGTAAACGGCATTGCAAAGCGTCACCATTGGCTAGGTTGGCCACATTGCTTGATCATCGCTCATGAAGAGTGCGTAAGGTGCAGCAACTTAAAGGCTTCCCGAAGCTTTGCGGTCAATACTCTGCAGCCAAATTAGTTGGAAGGACCCATTCAGCCGAAGCTTAGAAAGGACCGTGCTCAAAACTAATGGTCGCTAGAAGATTCGCGGAGAGAAAACCTAACGATGCTAAAGTGGGCCAAACGTTAACTTTTCTTCAATTGAACGAGGTTCAATTCATGACCCTTTAACCAGTCGAGGTGTATCAAAACACGGTTCTGAGTAGGCCCACTAAACCAATCAAAGTACTATTTCTTTTGCTATGTAAAATACTCAAGGGCTTTGGCCTTTGAGTAAATATAGACTAGGCTAAAGAAAAAATTTTGAAATTTTTTCCTTCGACAGTGTATCTGTCGCCTTGCGTTGCCCAAGCATTTTTTGCGATGCTAGCTCAGTTTGGTTGAGCTGCCTCAATAAAGTGGTTCGGTTTCAGTGTTGATGCGTGACGGGTTTGGGGGCTGCGGCAGCGGTGCCAGTGAAATGGTTCCGCATGGCTGAGCCGGCCACTGCGCGACCTCCAGAGCTAGCGGCTGATAGCCTCGGGACGAGTGCGGGCGCTTCGTGTTGTAGGGCTTGCGCCACGCTTCGATGACTATGTAGGCCTCAGACAGGCTGTAGGAGAAGCTCGCCGTCGAGCAGTTCATCCGTGAGTTTCGCGTTGAAGCTCTCGCAATAGCCGATCTCCCCTGGTATGCCCGGCTCTACGGAGGCCGTTTTCGCGCCAACCGCGGCGATCCATTGCCGAACCGCCGTGGCCACGAATTCAGGAATGTTGTCAGACCTGATGTTGTCTAGGACACCTCGCAGGAAAAACCGGTCCGACAGCAAGTCGATGACATCTGTTGATCGCAGATGCAGGTCTATCCGGATCGCCAAACGCGCCTGCGTATACCCATGGTTCAGGTTGAGCATCCGGAATCTCCTTCCGGTATGGGTCCCAACCTTGACGAATTCGTTGGACCAGACATGGTTGGGTTGCTCCGGCCGCAGACAGATACAAGAACTGTCGTTGAACCAGAAACGCCCCCTCTTCGGTTGCTTCTGCAGGATCTGCAGCCTCTCCCGCCGCCAAATCCTTGCAACCCGCTCCACGTTCACGACCCAGCCAGCGTCACACAGCAGGGCCGCGATCCGCCGATAGCCTTAACGGCCCTACTAAGATGCGAGAGCGATGATGTCCGTGGTGAGAGCCTGCCCGTCGGGACGCCCGCGATGCATTTTACGATGCGTTGAGCAGTGTTAGCTGAGAATACAGCTGGCGAGCCGTTCGGACTCACTGAACTTGTGCATGACGCGATCGACACAACGTCGGCAGCGCGCGGGGCTCAGAAGTTTCCCGAGGCTGCCTCCTTAAAGATCTGCTTCTCCAGTGTAAGATCCGACACGGCTTTCCGAAAGCGCTCGTTCTGCTTCCCCAGTTCCTTAAGGCGCTTGAACCGGTCGGTCTTTAGGCCGCTATACTTCTTACGCCACCGATAGTAGGTAAATTGCGTGACACCGATTACGCGTACAGCCTCGGCCACCGACTGGCCTTAGGACACCCAAATGTCGACCTAACGCAGCTTCGCGGCAATTTCTCGGGGCTTGTGTTTCTTCTGGGTATTCCTTCGTCCTCCATCTGGCTCGAAAGCCTACTTCAGGAAGGGCCACTTTTCAGGGGGTGCAGGCCAGAGTGTCCTATGCGGCTGGCTATTCTGCCCAATCATCGTTAAAAATTTCGTCAATCGGTACCGAAAAACGCTGCCTCAAGTGCGCGACGCTCTTAAGTCAGTGTAAACCAGATCAAAATCACTTGGCGGAAGATGCTAAAATTATGGCACGGTGCGCTAGTGAAACGTGCCCTCATAGTTGGCTAACCGTACCGTCAAATCTCAACCTTTAAGCCATGGACGCTTCGAAAACTCGGTGCGGAAATGTGATGTCGTTG
>JBCBXA010000162.1:0-3707 GCA_039816825.1 Pseudomonadota bacterium
AAGGCCGGGCAGAACTCAGTAGCGTCATCGGCAAACGAAACGGTCACGGGGCAGGGGCCCTCGCCGGCAATTGACGGTGCAGCGGGGGTCTTCACTTCACCGATGCCGTAGGCCGCAAGATCGCGGGCAATGCCGCTCACACCCAGCGCATCGGGTCGGTTGGGCGTGATGCCGATTTCGATCACCGGATCGTTGAGGCCTGCATAGTCGGCGAAGGGCGTTCCGACCGGCGCATCGTCGGGCAGCGAGATGATGCCGTCATGTTCGTCAGACATTTCCAGCTCTCGCTCGGAGCACATCATGCCGAAGCTCTCTACGCCACGGATCTTGCCGACAGACAGGGTCACGTCGAGCCCCGGGACATAGGTGCCCGGCGCAGCAAACGCACCGATGAGGCCCGTTTCGGCGTTGGGCGCGCCGCATACCACCTGAACGGGATCGCCCGCACCGGTGTTGACGGACAGCACGCGCAGCTTGTCCGCGTCAGGGTGCTTCTCAGCCGACAGCACCTTGGCGATCACGAATGGCTGGAGGGAGGACTTGTCGTCCACCTCTTCCACCTCAAGGCCGATCATGGTCAGCGCTTCGGTGATCTGGTCCAGTGATGCTTCGGTCTCAAGGTGGTCCTTGAGCCAGGAAAGAGTGAATTTCATCGATCTATCCGGTGTTTTCAGCTCGGTCGAACACTTCGATCAGTTTGAAGCGCTCACAAATGACTTCCATTTCGGGGCTGTAAATGCCCCATTTCTCAAACAGTTCGCGGTGGTTCCGCTCCCACTGCTCATAAGGTCCTTCACCCTCGGCCAGGGCAAACTCTTCCGGTACATCCTTAAATGCACAGCGAAAGAGGCTCACCGTCTCGATCTTAAAGACGGGCTGCCCCTTATGGTCGAGCGCAACGTCCTGACGGCCGACGACGGGCTCTTGCTCCAATCCCTGTTCGACGTGAGCCGCTGGCATACAGGTAGCCGTCTTCTCGCCCTTGATGACCTGCCGGATGAGGAACTCATCAATCTCCGGCTGATCAGGCATGAACTGAAACGTCACCGTGCCTTCGGGAAGGTCCTCGCGTTTCACGAGCTCAGACCCCCAAACAATGTTGGCATGTCGAGGGGGCGGAAGCCGTAATGGCTCAGCCAGCGTGTGTCGGCGTCGAAGAAGGCGCGCAGGTCCGGCATACCATATTTCAGCATGGCGATCCTGTCGATGCCCATGCCCCAGGCGAAGCCCTGCCAGATGTCGGGGTCATAGCCGCCGGCGCGCAGGACGTTGGGGTGAACCATGCCGCAGCCCAGGATCTCCATCCAGTCATCGCCATCTCCGAATTTCACCTCGGAGCCGGAACGGTCGCACTGAATGTCGACTTCCAGGCTCGGCTCGGTGAAGGGGAAGAAGGACGGACGGAAACGCATCTTCACGTCATCCACTTCGAAGAACGCTTTGCAGAACTCCTCCAGCACCCAGCGCATGTTGGCGACGGTGGCCTGCTTGTCGACCACGAGCCCCTCCACCTGATGGAACATGGGGCTGTGGGTGGCGTCACTGTCCTGGCGGTAGGTCTTGCCGGGAATGATGATGCGGATGGGCTCGTCCTTGGTCGCTTCGTTGCCGCTCATGGCCTCCATGGTGCGGATCTGCACCGGGGAGGTGTGGGTACGCAGCACTTTGCGCTTGCCATTGGCGTCGGGCTTGAAGAAGAATGTATCGTGCATCTCCCGCGCCGGATGGCCTTCCGGGAAGTTCAGCGCGGTGAAGTTGTAATAGTCCGTCTCAATGTCCGGCCCTTCGGCGATGGAGAAACCCATGTCGGCGAAAATGGCAGTCAGTTCGTCGGTCACCTGGCTGAGCGGGTGGATGCGGCCGGCCTGCTCAGGCGGTGTGCGCAGCGGTAGCGTGACGTCCAGGGTCTCCGCCGACAGGCGGGCATCGATGGCGGCGTCCTTAAGCGAGACCTGACGCGCTTTGATGGCATCCGCGACATCGTTCTTCAGCGCGTTGAGGGCTGGCCCGGCGGTCTTGCGCTCCTCAGGCGTCATCTTGCCGAGGGTCTTCATCTTCTCGGAGACCGACCCCTTTTTGCCGATGGCCGCCACGCGGATCGCTTCCAGCGCGGCTTCGTCTGCCGCACTGGCGACTTGCGCCAGAATGTCGTCGCGCATTGTGTTCAGATCGTCGGACATTGCATCTTCGCTCTAGTTTGGCTCATCTTGCTCTGGTCAGAAAAAAGCCCGCGACGGATCGCTCCAGCGCGGGCTCCAATATCAGGATATGCGCCGGATTAACCTACGGCGCTCTCAAAAGCGTTTGGCGTGGTGTTCTTGAGATATTCAAGAGCCGTTTTCGCCTGACCCACCAGTGCTTCGAAAGCCTGGGGCTCGTGGATCGCCAGCTCGGAGAGCATTTTGCGGTCAACCTCGATGCCAGCCTTGTGCAGGCCGTCCATCAGGCGGGAGTAGGTCAGTCCATGCTCGCGGGCAGCGGCGTTGATGCGCTGGGTCCAAAGGCGACGGAAGTCGCGCTTGCGGACCTTGCGGTCGCGATACTGGTACTGGAGGCCCTTCTCAACGGCCTGCTTGGCGACGCGGATCGTCTTGCGACGAGCGCCGTAATAGCCTTCGGCCTTCTTGAGAACTTTTTTGTGCTTTGCGTGGGCGGTAACGCCGCGTTTCACTCGTGCCATCTGTCAGCGCTCCCTTATTTCAGGCCGTAAGGCATGAATTTCTTGACGATCTTTGTGTCCGCTTCGGACAGGACCATCGTGCCGCGGGCATCGCGGATGAATTTGTTGGACCGCTTGATCATGCCGTGGCGCTTGCCGGCTTGGCCGACTTTGAGCTTGCCAGAGGCAGTCATCTTGAAGCGCTTTTTCACGCTCGACTTTGTCTTCATCTTGGGCATTTCATCACCTTTCAACGCAGCCTTGTGTTGCACCGAATGTGCGAGGGCTGACTGGAGTCTTCTTGATTGTCGCTCGACACGGCATGCCCTGCCGGACCAGCGATGGCGCGCAATAACGCGACCGGGCGCAAAACGCAAGGGATGGCTGCGTTTGCCGTCTAGAGGAAGCGGTGCAGCGCCCTAGAGAAACCTATGCAGGAAGCGGGGAAACATGATGCGCAGCGCATTGTCCCGCAGGCGCTCATGCCGCCAGATGTGAAAGCCCGCATGGCCGACGGCGATGGCGGCTAGCAGGTAGAACTGCACCGAGTGCACTACGCCTGCCACATCGTTGGCCCAGGGTATGCCCATGGGTGGCGCAATGGGCAGAACGGTTCCCGCAAACAGCAGCCGTGACGATGTGAGGCCAAGGAGGAATCCGGTGAGCGCGACCGTGAAGAGGCCCCAGACGAGCGTGTGGTGGAGTATGCGGTGGAACCGGCGCAACCGAGGTGAAAGTTTTGGAGCGCGCGTAGACGCCAGCCCCCGCCGCCAATAGTCCGCCGTCCACAAAAGCGCGATGGTGACAAACACCAGCCCCATGACCGAATGGAGTGATACCGCCCACTTCCCAATAGCCCGAACATCACTTGGCTGCACGAGCACAAACCATACGAACAGGGGCAACGTTAGCCAGTGGGCGGTTTTGAGAAGTTGTCGACGGGTAGGGCGGGGCATCAGAAAATTGTCACAGAATTTCCGACACAGTCGGCACTTTTAAGTGTTGAATCGAAATCGGGTAATGATTTTGTCAGCGCCCTAGATTCAAC
>JBCBXA010000163.1:0-3631 GCA_039816825.1 Pseudomonadota bacterium
GTTAGAGAGCCACATCGTCCCGTTCCTCTTCTGGTGCCGCGTCCGGGGTCAGGTCGACCACGCGGTCAATCAGGTGCATAACATCGTCGGGATGGTGGAACACACCAATCATCGCTGTCCCTTGATCTTTAAGTTCCTGCAAGCGTGCCACCAATGCCCCGCGCGCATTTGCGTCAAGCGAGGCTGTCGGCTCGTCCAGCATCAACAGTTTCTGCGGCAGGATCAGCGCGCGGGCTAGATTGACCTTTTGCTGCTCACCACCCGAGAAAGTTGTCGGATAGGCGGCCCAAAGGTCTGGTTTTACACCAAAGGTTGCAAGTGCGGTGCGGGCGGCGTTCAATGCTGCGTCCGGCTCCCATCCTGCGAGGCGCAAAGGTTCGGCCACGATGGCCTCTGCACTCACGCGCGGGCGCGCTGTCAGAAATTGCGTGACAAAGCCAATTTCCGTGCGCCGCAAGTGCGCAACGTCTACATCCGCCGCCCGCGCAAGATCGATCAAACCGTGACTGGAATGGAACTGAATTTCTCCGGCCAGCGGTAGGTAAGACCGATAGAGCGTGCGCAGCAGCGTCGATTTACCTGCGCCGTTTGCGCCCTTGAGCAGCACAAACTCGCCAGACGCAACGCTAAAGGTAATATCCTCGAACGCCGGGATGTCCTTGGCCAGATGATGCAGCGAGAAACCTTTGGTGAGGCCTTGGATGTCTAAAACGGTCATAGCTTCGCGTGTACCAATTGTTGCGTATAAGGATGCTGTGGGTCCTGGAAAATCTGATCTGCAAGCCCAGTCTCGACAACTTCGCCACGGCGCATGACCATCACGCGATCCGCCAGCGTGCGTATGACGCCAAGGTCATGGCTCACGATCACCATGGTGATCTGTCGGTCCTGTTGAAGCCGCTTAAGCGTGTCGAGCACCAGCGCTTGAACGCTCACATCTAAACCCGTTGTTGGTTCGTCCAAAAGCAAGAGCGCTGGTTCCAGAGCAATCGCCTTGGCCAGCTGCACCCGCTGTTGCATCCCGCCTGAGAGTTCTATGGGCGGCGCGTCAAGGCGATCCAGTGGGAACTCCGAGGCATCCAGCGCTTCGGTTGCCGCATGACGCAAGGTCGCAAAACTGCGCTCGCCCGCGACCAAAAGACGTTCTGCGACATTCCCCGACGAAGAATGCTTCATCAAAAGGCCCAGATGCGGGTTCTGATACACGATCCCGATCTTGGTCGCGCAGAGCATCCGGCGGGCGAACCGGTCCAACTCAAAGAGATTGCCGGACACATCCGGCAGGTCGAGTGTGTAGCTTCCCGCCTCCGGGATCTCTTCAAGGTTCATCATTCGCAGCAGCGTCGATTTCCCCGATCCGCTTTCGCCAACAATGCCCAGCACCTCTCCCGGATAGGCATGGGCTGAGACGTTGCGCACGGCCTGTACGGATCCATAGGATTTGGAGACGCCATGCACCTCGAGCAGCGGGCGCGTGTCAACGATGCGGGGGGCATCAAGCGTCAGCGTCATTGCGGCATCTCCCCGTCTTTATACCAGGTCTCGCCCCGGCTTTCGCCCTCTCCATCGCGTGCGCAAATGGTCTTCACACCCCATTCGCTGTCCGAGACTTCAAAACTGGACGTGCCGTCATCCTGCGGGATTTCGTTCATGAAAAAGCCTGTCGCGCCGGAGCGGGTACAGGTCAGAGCCCCGTGCTCTTCGACCTTGTAAGGCACATCCGAGAAGACCAAAGGCTCAACCCGCGTGTAGGGCGGCACCGCAAAGATACGCTTTTCACGGCCTGCCGAAAGGATCGTCAGGTGCTTGGCCATATGTAGTTTCGGGACATCCCAACGGGGGATCGGCGAGGGCGTCATGACGTGGCGACCATGCACAAGGCTAGGATAACTTGCGCCTTGCATAACCCGGCCGGAGCGCACGATCTGCTCGTAGAGTTGCAGCCACATGCGCCCGTAGTCCGCATCCGCATGCATTTGCCGCGCGATCGACATGTTTGGCTGAACCGGCCGCAGCGGCTCGGGGTTCGGCACCTGCAAGACCAAGACCTGATCTTCGCGCAGGATTTCCTCGGGGATGCGGTGGCGCGACTGGATCAGGTCCGCGTCCAGCGTGTCCATCGTCGTTGGCGTCCCCGCCACCCGCGCGATAAAGCGCCGGATCGACGCCGCGTTCACACTGTCATCTGCGCCTTGGTCAATGACCTTCACACGTGTTTGTGGATTCACCAGTGTCAGCGACACCTGAAGGCCGCCCGTGCCCCAACCGCGCGCCATCGGCACTTCGCGGCTGGCATAGGGCATCTGGCAGCCCGGCACCGCCACGGATTTGAGCATCTTGCGGCGCAGCTCGCGCTTGGCAGAGCCATCAAGGAAGCCATAGCTCATCGCTTCCCATGGTTTGGTCAGGCTTGAAAGGCTCATTCCGCGGGTTCCTGTTTCTTAGGCGCGCCTGCCGCCTTCTTGGCCTTCGCATCCCGCATTGCGTCCAGCGAAGACTGAAACGTCACATAATGCGGCAGCTTGAAGTGAATGCAGAAGCCGGAGCTTTCGACGCCTTCGGTGTGGTAAAGGAAGAATTCCTCTTCGGTGGCCGAGCCCTTCTCTGCCCCCTGACTGTTGAGATCGAGCGTCGCCGCCGCGATGCATTTGACCTCGTTCCAGCCGAAGGTGGCAGCATAGCCGATGCCCAACTTCTCGCCCTTTTTGTCGACAACCTCGGCCTGAGAAACCTTGATCCGGCCCGCCGAAAACTGCCTGCCATCGGGATGGGTGACGGCAATCTCCGCTTCGGCCAAACGCAATTCGTTCACCGTTGGGTGGGCCTGTCCGTAACCGCGCATAGCCGCATAACCGAGCGCCAGAACACCACCGGTTTCGGCCCGCGCGAGGCTTTGCAGCGTGTGGGCACGCTTTGACGGAAAAAGAAGTGGCTCGCGCGTTAGATCGGGGATCTCGTTGCCTTTGGTTGCATCGTCCGCTGGGGGATCAAGTAGGTCATTTTCCGCCTGCCATGCGCTGACGCTGGGCTGATAGGCGGGCGACGGGTTGGCCGCAGGTTCGACGGGTTCGGGGGCGTAGGTTTCGCCCTGCAGCACGTCGGTTGCCAGAATGCGGTGCGCATAGTCCAGGGTCGGTCCCAGAACCTGCCCGCCGGGAATGTCCTTGAAGGCAGCAGAGATGCGGCGATGCGTGAACAAGGTATCTTGCTCGATCGGTTCCGCCACTTGCAACCGCGGCTGTGTTGTCCGCCAGGCGCGTAGCAGCAAAACGGCCTCATAAAGCTCTCCACCCGTTTGGGCCAAAGCGAGCGCGGCCAAGTCCTCATCATAAAGCGAGGCTTCGCCCATGACCCGGTCAATCAGATAGGGGAGGCTTTTCTTGACCTCGTCCACACGGGCGCGATCAAAGCCGCCCATCTCTTCGCGAAAGAGCCGTTCGGATTGTTCTATGGCCCGCTCGCCACCACGTGTTGCGACATAGGCCATTATATCTCCTCAACTGTTGTGGACCGCGGCACGCCGACGACGCTGGCGCTGTCCACAAAGAACAGATCAAACCCCATCGGGTATCTCAGACGCGCTGAGCGCGCTTTCCAAAACCCATCCGGGAGCCCACCAAGCTGAAGGGTC
>JBCBXA010000164.1:0-3629 GCA_039816825.1 Pseudomonadota bacterium
CGTCCTCGACGGCGGAACTGGCAATGACACGCTGGAAGGCGGCACAGGTAACGACCTTCTCGATGGCGGCCAGGGCAACGACAAGCTGTTCGGTGGCGAGGGCCGTGATGGCCTGACCGGCGGCGAAGGCCGCGACATGCTGGACGGTGGCGCCGGTGATGACGCTCTGGACGGCGGTGTCGGTGTAGGTGTTCAGGCTGTCTGCTTCGCTGCCCACCTTGTAGGTGTCGGAGCCTTGACCGCCATCCAACGTGTTCACGCCGCCTTCGACTATGATCTTGTCAGAGCCTTCGCCGCCCTGAATGACGTCATTGCCGTCGCCGGTTCGGATGGTGTCGTTGCCCTTGCCGCCGTCAACGGTGTCGTTGCCATCTCCGGCATTGATGTTGTCGCCGCGCACGCTGCCAACAACGGCGTCGTTTCCGGCGCCAGCATCGATCTCGTCAATGTTGCGCAGATCCGTCTTGGAGAAGTCCCAGTCCTGGCTGCCACCATTGCCGACGATTTTCACATCGTCGTTTTTGCCCGCATCGATGCGTTCGATGCCGTTATCGGGGCCAAAGTCTGCCAGCGCAATTTCTGCGCCATCTTCTGTGGCTTTGATCTGGTCGAAGCCTTTGGTCCCACTGTCGGTGAACTCGTTGACCCAGAAGCCCTCGTTCGCGCCGACGAGATATGTATCGGATCCCTCGCCGCCATCGGCTTTGTCATAACCCGTGCCCACGGTGATGGTGTCGTTGCCGGCACCCCCTTGGATGTTCACATGGCCACCGGAGAAATCGGTCAAAATGTCATTGCCGTCCGTGCCGCCAATAACAGGGCGTGGCGCATATTCGGTGGCTTTTGGCGCGCCACCGTTTGCGAAGACCGAACTGATGGCGCCGCCGTCATCATAGACAGAGTCGAACCAGTCATAGACCTCTTGAAGCACAGGCGAGTCCTGCTGATCGTCTACAAAAACGCGCATGTCGGTGATGGTGGTGTTCAAAGCGTCAAAGGCGCCCGATGTGTTGTAGACCTCGACCGAACGTTCAAAGGTGGCCTGCGCGTCAGCGGCGGTGGCAAGCGGCAGATCTAGATACCAGTTACCCGCACCCAGTCCCGCATCCATCACATCATTGGCAAGGGCGTGGCTGGTTTGGGTTTCAAAGCTCTGGGATGACCGAAGGGCGAAATCCTGAGCGACCATAGCACCCATATTGACGGAGCCGCCAGAGAACCCGGTGAGAAGACCGTTGCCGGCGCTTCCGTCAGTCAACTGATCAACCAGCATTTGCGAGAAACCGTCGCCCGCTTCGGCTAGAATGCCGTAATAGCCCATGGCGTCGCCACTACCGGCCAGTGTTCCCAGTTCAGCGATCTGCTCGGCGTTCAAGTTCAATGCAGCCATATCTACCCCACCCTGTGTCGGCCACGCGCAATTCGGGCCTGTCTGTTTTCGCCATTAGAACAGAGGGGGCGGATCTAGGGGTTAAATCTCAGGAGGAGTGCCTGACACGCTAAACGAGGTCTGAACCCGATATTTTGAATTGTCTGCAACAGAAAAAGACAAGCAGAAACAATGTTTTGATATCTGGGGTTTGCGCGGTCGAACGACCGGCAACTGCGCTGTTCTTGAGCTGATTGCCTGCCATTTGAGCTGTGTGCACAAAATCCTGCTGTCGCGCGTTAACGTTTGCGCCGTCGTTTGTGCCGAAATGAACGCCTAGACTGGCCTCGGCGCGCCAATTTTCGTGAAGGTCTGGCTTCTATGGTCGAAAATGGTGCCATTATGGGCCAGATCAGCTTCGCAAAGCGCCAAAATGGACGTTGCGACCTCTTCTGCCGAAGGTAAGGTTTTGGGGTCTTCTCCAGGCATGGCCTGCGCCCGCATGCGGGTTGCCGTTGCGCCGGGGCTGAACAGATTGGCCTTGACGGACAGTTGCTCGACCTCGGCTGCATAGGTGCTGATCATGGCGTCCAGAGCGGCTTTGGTCATGGCATAGGGCCCCCAATAGGGACGTGCCTTGTAGGCCGATCCGGATGTCAGAAACACGGCGCGCCCGGCATCGGACGCTTGCAGCAGCGGGTCCATGGCCCGCAGCAGACGCCATTGAGCCATCAGGTTCACGTCCAAGACCGGGGTGAAATGTTTGACTTCGATGTGGGCGAGAGGGGACAGCGGACCCAGAACGCCTGCGCTCGCTACCAGTATGTCGAGTTTTCCGTGCCGCTCGAAGATTGCAAGCCCAAGGCGCTCAATGCCATCGCCATCGGTCAGATCGAGAGGGATCAGCGAAGCGGTTCCACCGGCCTCCGCAACTTCGTCGTCAAGTTCCTCCAGTGCGCCGACGGTGCGCCCGAGGCAATAGACATGCGCGCCTTCTTTGGCGAGCAGCAGCGCAGACGCGCGGCCAATGCCTCTTGTTGCTCCCGTGATGAGGGCCGTCTTGCCGTCAAAGCGTCCCATAAGGCTGCCTTCAACCTTTGGAGCCCAGCAGGGTCAAGGGGCGAACCTTATCGCCGCCCTCAATGTCGGTCAGAGCGGTTGGATACTCGCCAGTGAAGCAGGCATCGCAGAATTGCGGTTGGTCATTGTTGCGGGTCTGCTCGCCCACGGCCCGGTACAGGCCATCAATCGTTAGAAAGGACAGGCTGTCTACCTTGATGTGCCGCGCCATCTCTTCAACGCTCATGCGGCTTGCGAGCAGCTTTTGTTTTTCCGGTGTGTCCACGCCGTAATAGCAGCTCGACATGGTGGGCGGGCTGGCGATCCGCATGTGCACTTCAGCAGCGCCAGCGTCTCGCACCATCTGCACGATTTTCTGGCTGGTGGTGCCCCGGACGATGGAGTCGTCCACCAGCACCACTTTCTTGCCATCGAGCACGGATGAATTGGCGTTGTGCTTCAACTTCACGCCCATGTGCCGGATCGAGTCTTCAGGCGCGATGAAGGTGCGACCCACATAGTGGTTGCGGATGATGCCGAGGTCGAACGGCAGTCCAGCCTTCTCCGCATAGCCGATGGCGGCAGGAGTTCCACTGTCAGGCACAGGAACCACAACGTCTGCATCAATGGGAGCATCGACCGCCAGTTCCGCCCCGATTGCTTTGCGGACGGAATAGACATTGCGACCGGCCACCGAGGAGTCCGGGCGGGCAAAATAGACGTACTCAAAAATGCAGAAGCGGCTCGGAGTGCGTTCGAACGGAAAAATGCTCTCCAGACCCTGCTCGGTGATGGTGACCATTTCGCCCGGCTCAATGTCCCGGACAAAGCGCGCGCCGATAATGTCGAGCGCGCACGTCTCCGAGGCGAGGATGTAACTCCCATCCAGATCACCCAGAACAAGCGGGCGTACGCCCAGTGGGTCACGGCACCCAATCATGCGCTTCTTGGTGATCGCAACGATGGAGAACGCACCCTCAAGCTGGGCGAGGCTCTCTTTCATCCGGTCAACCATCTGAGCCTGATCGCTCATGGCAATCAGGTGAAGGATGGTCTCTGTGTCAGATGTGGAAGAGAAGATGGCGCCGCGCTGCTGGAGGCGGTGCTGCAGCGTGAGCGCATTGGTGAGGTTGCCATTGTGGGCAACCGCGATGCCCCCGCCGTGGAACTCGGCGAACAGGGGTTGAATGTTTCGCAGGCC
>JBCBXA010000165.1:0-3599 GCA_039816825.1 Pseudomonadota bacterium
ATCGCCCGCGTGCCGGCCTTCGGCGAGGTTGGCATCAAGAAGGTCTATAATGGCGCCATTTGTTACACGCCTGATGGTTGGAGGCGACCTGAACGGGTCGCCTCCGCTTCTCTGCCATACGCTGGTGCAGCCGCTACCGCCCTGCACCAGCCTATCGCAGCGCCGCTGTTCTGGCGGTGACGGATTGAAAATCGAGGGCAGCGGACCTGCTGCCACCAAGACCTGACTGGGGAGGAGAGGTCATGGACTTTCTGGCAAATGTGCCAAGTGCGGTCTGGAGTCAGATCGGCTTTGCGATCGTATCGATCATCTTGGGCATCACGGTTTGTGTGGGGTTCTTCTGGGGCTCCAACTTTCTGCTCGACAGGGCACTTCCATCGGCAGGGCCGGGCGCTGAAACCGTCCGCCGGGATCAGACGCGCACCGCAATCCGGCCGTGGCTTTTCCTCTTTCCGGCCTTGGCGCTTTTGACGCTCTACCTCCTCTACCCGTTCGTCGCGACCGTTATAGCGTCCTTCATGGATAAGAATGGTCAGGAGTTCGTTGGTTTTGAGAACTATGTGTTTATCGCCGGCCAGGGCGCGTTCTGGGAGGCTGTCTGGAACAACTTCCTCTGGATCATCGTGGTGCCGGCGGCCTGTACCTTCTTTGGCCTCATCATCGCCGTCATGGCAGACCGGCTCAGCTGGGGCACGTTGGCCAAAACGCTTATCTTCCTGCCCATGGCGATCTCGTTCGTCGGTGCGTCGGTCATCTGGAAATTCGTCTACGAGTTCCAGTCCGGCGAAGTGCAGATCGGCCTGCTGAACGCCATCGTGCAACTGTTTGGCGGCGAACCGCAGAGCTACATTGACTGGCAACCCTGGAACAATTTCTTCCTGATGATCATCCTGATCTGGATTCAGACCGGTTTTGCCATGGTGATCCTGTCGGCTGCCCTTCGCGGCATCCCCGAAGAAACACTTGAAGCGGCCACGCTGGATGGCGCAAACGGCTTTCAACAGTTCTGGCGGATCATGGTTCCCCAGATCATGCCCACCGTGCTTGTGGTCTGGACCACCATCACAATTCTTGTGCTGAAGGTCTTCGATATCGTCTTCACGATGACCGATGGTCAGTGGGATACGCAGGTTCTCGCCAACTACATGTTCTTCTGGCTCGTGCGTGGTGACCATGACGGATATTCATCCGTGGTCGCCCTGGCCATCATGGTGGCCGTGCTGCCGATCATGATCTGGAACATCCGCAATGCGGCTAAAGATGAGGGAGCACGGTAATGGCTAAGCTCACACCCGGGCGCATCGCCCTCAACCTCGCAGTCCTCTTCTTCGTGGTTCTCTGGTCTCTGCCGACCGTTGGCATTCTGGTGTCGTCTTTCCGTGACAAGGAGCAGATCTCCTCATCCGGATGGTGGACGGCACCATTCAGAAACGAGCGCGCCGAAAGCTATGCTCCGCCTGCTGATGAAGAGATCAAGCAGGAAGGCGGCAAGTTCGTTATCGAAGGCCGTATCTTCGAGGAAGGCTCCACCGGAGTCGTGCTGAACTATGCGGCGACGGGGCGTGCCCTGCAGGAAGGCACCGCAAGTGCCCCTGGCGAGGTAGCCGAACTCAGACGCGGGCTTTCCATGACCATGGATGAGACCGGCGCCTACAGGATCGAAAGCGACGAAGAAATTCGTCGAACCCGCGACGGGCGCTTCGCCTACACAGGCTCTTTCCCGCCTAAGTTCACCTTCGAAAACTACTATCGGGTTATGACGCAGGATGGTGTCGGCCAAGCCTTCATCAACTCGGCCGTGGTGACCATACCAGCGACCTTCATACCCATTTTGATTGCCGCCTTTGCCGCTTACGCACTGGCCTGGATGCGTTATCCGGGGCGAGCGCTCATATCGGCAACCGTGGTCGGATTGTTGGTCGTGCCGCTACAACTCAGCCTGATACCGCTGTTGAGCCTCTATAATGATTTTGCCAACATCTTCGGGGTCGACGCAAAATCCTATTGGGGAATCTGGCTGGCTCACACTGGCTTTGGTCTACCGCTCGCCATCTATCTGCTGCGCAACTACATGGTGGGCCTGCCCGGCGAGATCATGGAATCCGCCCGCATGGACGGGGCAACACATTTCCAGATTTTCTACAGGATCGTGCTGCCACTCTCACTTCCGGCTCTTGCCAGCTTCGCTATTTTCCAGTTCCTCTGGGTGTGGAACGATCTTCTGGTGGCCAAGGTTTTCCTCGGCGACGGTGAGACCAAAACGGTCCTGACGTCAGCACTGAAAGATCTTCTGGGAACGCGTGGCGGCGACTGGGAAATCCTGGCGACATCGGCCTTCATCACCATTCTGGTGCCGTTGATCGTGTTCCTCTCCTTGCAACGTTATTTTGTGCGGGGCCTGCTGGCAGGTTCTGTGAAGTAGCTGCGTTCGCAGCACAGCTGGAAGTGATACGACGATGAATGCCATCACCCCTGCCCTCTCGGGCCAAGCGGTGGATAAAGATTGGTGGCGCGGGGCAGTGATCTATCAGATCTACCCCCGCTCCTACCAGGACAGCGATGGGGACGGCGTGGGTGACTTGAAAGGCATCACCCGCCGCCTGCCCTACATCGCAGACTTGGGCGTGGACGCGATCTGGATATCGCCGTTCTTTACGTCGCCCATGAAAGACTTTGGATACGACGTCTCAAATTACACGAACGTCGACCCAAGCTTCGGCACTTTGGACGATTTCAGCGAACTCGTTCGCAAGGCCCATACGCTCGGCATTAAGGTGATGATCGACCAGGTCATCTCGCACTCGTCCGATCAGCATCCATGGTTCCACGAAAGCCGGCAATCACGCACCAATGCGCGTTCAGACTGGTACGTCTGGGCAGATCCGCTGCCGGATGGAACGCCGCCGAACAACTGGCTTTCCATTTTCGGTGGGTCTGCGTGGGAGTGGGACGCGAGGCGCGAGCAGTACTATCTGCACAATTTCCTCGTCAGCCAACCGGACCTGAATTTCCACAATATGGATGTCCAGGACGCGCTTTTAGACACGATCCGCTTCTGGCTCGACCTCGGTGTCGACGGCTTCCGCCTGGACACGATCAACTTCTACTTCCACGACGATCAGTTGCGTGCCAACCCGCCGCTGCCGATGGAAGAGCGGACATCAACCATCGCGCCGTCGGTGAACCCGTACAATCATCAGAACCATCTGTACGACAAGAACCGCCCCGAGAACCTCGAGTTTCTCAAGCGCCTGCGGGCACTACTGGACGAATATCCAGCCGCCACATGTGTTGGCGAAGTCGGTGACGGACAGCGCGGCCTGGACATTGTTGGCGAATACACCTCTGGCAATGACAAGGTGCATATGTGCTACGCGTTTGAGCTTCTCTCAAAGGCTCCCTTGTCGTCGGAATACATCGCTGGCGTCATCGAAACCTTTGAAACCAAGGCTCCCGAAGGCTGGGCGTGCTGGGCCATGTCGAACCATGACGTCATGAGGCATGTGACTCGCTGGCAGGAATATGCGGTCAACCACGATCAGTTCGCGCGCTTCACCATGGCGCTTATGCTGTCGCTGCGCGGTTCGGCCTGCATCTAT
>JBCBXA010000166.1:0-3544 GCA_039816825.1 Pseudomonadota bacterium
ACTCCGAGCCTGCTGCCCCGGCCATCGCGTTGATTTCAGGCGTGATGCGCTTGACGAGGGGAATGTGCTCGGCGTCTGGATTGTCCGTCGGCGGGGCCGTGTACAGGCCATCAATGTCCGACAGCAGCACATGGCAGTCCGCGCCGGTCATGGTGGCTACGCGGGCGGCCAGCCGATCATTGTCGCCATAGCGGATTTCGCTGGTGGCAACGGTGTCGTTTTCATTGATCACGGGCACCGCATGGTGGCTCAGCAGCGTCTCAACAGTAGCCCTTGCATTGAGATAGCGCCTGCGCTCCTCCGTGTCGGCCAGTGTCAGCAACACCTGCCCTGCTTTGATTTCATGGGTGCCCAGCGCTTCCGACCAGGCGCGCGCGAGGGCAATCTGACCCATCGCGGCGGCGGCCTGGCTTTCCTCGAGTTTCAGGGTTCCTGATGCCAGGCCCAGGAGCCCGCGGCCCATGGCGATGGCGCCGGATGAGACGATGAGCACGTCGGTGCCGTTCGCCTTCAAGTCGGCGAGATCCTGGCAGAGCGCTTCCAGCCAGCTGGTGCGGAGACCAGTGCTGCGATCTACGAGCAGAGCCGAGCCAATCTTCACCACAAGGCGCTTGGCGTTGCCGATGGAGGGACGCTGGTTGGCCATCAGTAGAGCGCGTCTTCCTCATCATCGAGCACGTTCTGCCGTGGGTCGATATCGGGCAGGGGCTTGGAGAAGCGTTGCTCTTCTTCCGTGGGTTCCCTCTCGGCCTCGCGGGCTTCTTCTATGTGCGCCATCAAGGCGCGCAAGGTGTCGTCCACATGAGAGCGAGTGGCTGATGACAGATGGATGGGTTTGGTTCCGGAGGTCTTTTCCAACGCCGCGCTCTTTTCGCTCAGCGTCTCGGCATCCACCGTGTCGCATTGAGACAGGGCCAGAACCTCAATTTTCTGGCCCAGATCATGGCCGTAAGCGTCAAGCTCGCCACGTATTGTCTGGTAAGCTGTCGCGACGTTCTCTTCCTGTGCCGAGACGAGATGCAGCAAAACCCGGGTGCGTTCGATGTGGCCGAGGAAGCGGTCGCCAATGCCAACGCCTTGGTGCGCGCCTTCGATGAGGCCGGGAATGTCTGCGATTACGAACTCACGCCCATCCACCCGGGTGACGCCGAGGTTGGGGTGCAGCGTCGTGAAGGGATAGTCCGCGATCTTGGGTTTGGCTGCGGTGACGGTGGCCAGGAATGTGCTTTTGCCGGCATTGGGCAGGCCCACGAGACCTGCGTCTGCGATGAGCTTCAGGCGAAGCCACACCCATTGCTCCTCGCCCTCCAAGCCGGGGTTGGCGCGGCGGGGCGCCTGGTTGGTGGATGTCTTGAACCGCGCATTGCCAAAGCCGCCATTGCCACCTTCGGCCAGTGTCCAGCGTTCGCCGGCCTCGGTCATGTCCTTCAGCAGGGTTTCATTGTCTTCGGCATAAACTTGGGTGCCCACGGGGACCTTGAGAACAATGTCATCGCCCGACGCTCCAGTGCGGTTGCGCCCCATGCCGTGGCCGCCGACGGGGGCTTTGAAATGCTGCTTGTAGCGATAGCCGATCAGCGTGTTGAGATTATCGACGGCTTCGAAAACCACATCGCCGCCGCGTCCGCCGTCGCCACCGTCCGGGCCGCCCATGGCGACATATTTCTCGCGGTGAAACGAGACGGCACCTGCCCCGCCATCGCCGGAGCGCGTGTAGATCTTGGCTTGGTCCAGAAATTTCATCGGGCGAACTTCATCGTTCGGTTTTCAGGGTTTGCGCCAGTGTCAAACGCATTGGCCCGCCTGATAGCGCAGGCGGGCCGGTTCGTCACGCAATCTCCCGGCTGCGTCACAGCCGGGCCGTGACGGGTATGCGTGTGTCAGAGTTGGCGCGGTCGCCGTGCAAAGTCGGCGGGCGTCAGCTTGTAATGTGTCACTGGCACGGAGCCCTTGAGCGAAGTCGAGCGGATGAGACCAACACCGGTGCGCTGGAACCCCAGGCCTTCCAGAATGGCGCGGCTGCCATCATTGATCATCCGGGCCGACGATATGATGTGCGGCACCTCGCCGGTCTCAAACAGGGCATTCACCAGCGCTTCTGCCGCTTCAGACATGTAGCCGCGCCGCCGAAACGGACGACCGAGCCAGTAGCCGAGCACCAGATTGCCATCGACACGGTCGACGGCGACCATGCCCATGAACTCGCCGCTCGCAACTTCATCGGTTTGGCCGCTGGGCAGCTTGGCCGTGATCGCAAAGCGCAGATGTCCGTGCTGGCCGGAGGCGAGCGTGTCCGCCAGGAAATCGTTGGCGTCATCCAGCGTGTAGGGATGGGGGATGCGTGCTGTCATCTCCGCCACGGAGCGGTCGTTCGCCAGCTGTGCCAGCGCCGCGGCGTCGCTCATCAACGGCTTTCGCAGCACAAGGTTGCGCGCCACGATCGCCTTGCCAACCTGCGCTTCAAGAGCGGGGAGGGAGGGATGTCCGGTCGTAGCGGCAACCATGGTCTTTTCCAGTTCTGATTGGCCATGAAAAAAGGGAGAGGAGCGACCGGCGCTTCCTCTCCCCGATTTGTGTGAAGGTATTTTGACCTTCATGACCGGGCTTTGGAGGCGCCGGTCACATTTTGTGTGTTCCGGCTATTCTGCGGCTACCGCTTTCGGCATCACAGATACGTAGGTGCGACCGTTGGCTTTCTTGGCGAAAGACACGGCACCTTCGGACTTTGCGAATAGGGTGTGGTCTTTGCCCATGCCAACATTCACGCCGGCATGCCAACGGGTACCGCGCTGACGCACGATAATGTTGCCTGGAATGACGGCTTCGCCGCCGAATTTTTTAACGCCGAGGCGTTTGGACTCTGAGTCGCGTCCGTTCCGCGAGGAGCCGCCTGCTTTTTTATGTGCCATCTTAGCTCTCCATAGCTCCGGAGACCGGAGCGAGGACGTCAATTGTGACGCCGCTATACAGGTTCTTGTTTCGTTTGACCAGTTGAAGCTTTCTCAACTGGCCATTTATCGGTTCAGCCTAAGAGATCATCTCTTTTGCCTGGGCCTGCCAGTCTTCGATCTGGGCGGTCGAGAACGGCATGTAATCGTCCACCTTCTGGATCTCATCGGCGGTCAGCGCTGCAATCTGGGCGAACGTGGTGATGCCCTGCTCGTTGAGCTGGCGCTCGGCGACTTTGCCGATGCCCTTGATTTTGGTCAGCTGATCGGGCTCGCCCTCCGGCGCTGCAAACAGCGGTCCTTCAGGTGCGTCTTTTGCCACACCGTTCTCAGCCGGAGCGTCGTCTTTCTTCGGTGCAGCCTTCTTTTCAGCTTTTGGCTTTTCGGCCTTTGCTGGTGCAGCGGCCGGTGCTTCAGCAACGCCCGTCTTGGCCGTCAGAGGCAGGCCGGTATTGTTGGTGTTCTTGGGCTGAGCAACGCCAGAGGCTTTCTTCTTGGCCTTGGCTCCACCGGTCAGCACTTCGAGTACCTGCACTTCAGTGTAATTCTGGCGATGGCCGCGGGTGCGGCGTGAGTTCTGGCGGCGGCGCTTTTTG
>JBCBXA010000167.1:0-3026 GCA_039816825.1 Pseudomonadota bacterium
CAATCGCCAAATCGACAAGCCTGGCGACAGGGACCGCCCCCTCCTGAAGCGAATATGATGAGTGCGTGCGCAGGTGCACATAGGCAGGAGCGGATCGTTCTTCGTTCTGCATCTGCCACTCCCTTCAGCCAGTCACAAAACCCTTGTGCCAGAGAAACCGATGACATGAACGTGTGTCGCTAAACGACATCTCAGTTGCCCACTGAAAACCCCAACAGCACCTACCCAAAGCTCTAAAGCGTTGTGGCGATCTGGGCCCAACTGGTCAAACCAACGATGAAGATACCGATAGCGGCGGCGGAAGCGACTTCGCGCAGAAAAATGGACATGGCTAACTCCTTCAAGCTCAGCCATATTTGTTCCACATATGTTCTCATCAATCAAGAACAAAATAAGAACAACTAGAAAGTCTCTATTTTTCCGTCACTTAGCGTCACCACACGGTCCATTCTTCTGGCCAGATCATGATTGTGCGTCGCGATGAATGCCGCCACACCACTGCTTCTCACCAGGCTCTGTAAAGCGCTGAACACACGGTCAGATGTGGCAGGATCGAGATTGCCGGTGGGCTCGTCGGCCAGAAGCAGGCGCGGCCCGTTGGCAATGGATCTTGCGATGGCCACGCGCTGCTGTTCACCGCCCGACAATTCGGCAGGCCTGTGGCCGCCCCTCTCGCCTATACCGAGGAACGACAAAAGTTCGTCAGCCCGGGCCTCTGCATCGACTTGCGCGACGCCCAAGAACAGCTGCGGTATCACAATGTTCTCCCGCGCTGAGAACTCGGGCAGCAGATGGTGGAACTGATAGATGAAGCCGATGCTCTTGCGCCGCATACGCGTGCGCTTACGATCATCCAACGCCCCGCAGCGTTCACCACCGATGATAACATCGCCACCATCCGGGCGCTCCAGCAGACCAGTCGTGTGGAGAAGCGTACTCTTCCCCGCCCCCGACGGCGCGACGAGACCGACCATCTCGCCGGGCTGTAGCACCAGATCCGCTCCTCGCAGAACTTCCAGCTTGCCGCGCGCGGTGTCGTAATGGCGCTCGATCCCACGCAGTTCCAGCGCAGCGTCACTCATAGCGCAGGGCCTCAACAGGATCGAGGGACGCCGCGCGCCAGGCCGGGAAGATCGTTGCCAGAAACGACAGACTGAGCGACATGAACAGAACGGTGAGGGTCTCGCCAACATCAATACGCACTGGAATCTCCGTAAGGAAGCGGACCGTTGGATCCCAAAGCTCCTGCCCCGTTATCCACGAGATGAACTGCTGAATAGGCTCGATCTGCCAGCAGATCAGAAGTCCCAGCGCAAAGCCCGTCAGCGTACCGATGAGCCCGATGGAGAAGCCGGTCATCAGAAAAACACGGAGAATGGCGTTTCGCGTCGCACCCATGGTGCGCAAGATCGCAATGTCGCGCCCCTTATCCTTCACCAGCATGATCAGACCTGAAATGACGTTGAAAGCTGCGACCAACACGATCAGCGTCAGGATCATGAACATGACATTGCGCTCGACTTCCAACGCCTGAAAGAAGCTCACATGCCGTTGCCGCCAGTCGGCGACGTAGATTGGCCGCTCGGCATAGGCAAACACGTCATCTTTGACGGAATCCACCTCATCGGGATCGTTCAGGAACACCTCGATGGCGCTGACCGTGTTTTCGAGATTGAAGTAAAGCTGCGCCTCGCCGAGCGGCATGAGCACGATGGACGAGTCGTATTCGCTCATGCCCATCTCGAATATGGCATTCACCGGGTAAGCCTTGTCCCGGGGCGTGATGCCAAGAGGCGTTGAGTCCCCATCGGGCGAAATCAGCCGCACGGTCTCTCCCAGCCGAACACCCAGCCTGTCGGCCAAGCCTTGGCCGATCGCAATCCCGACATTGTTCTCATTGTCAAAGTCGACAAGGCTGCCCTGGATGATGTTGTCAGAAATCGCGTCGATCTTGCCGACGCTTTCCTCGTCCAACCCACGAACAAAAGCGTAGGTTCCGTTGGGCCCGGAAGATGCGAGCGCCTGACCATCAACCAATGGAAGCGCATATTTAACGCCATCGATTCCTTCCAGCCGCGCCGCAACATCGGGGAAGTCCGTCAGTTCTCCGTCAGCTGGCTGCACGATCAGATGTCCGTTAAGGCCGATGATCCGATCAAACAAGTCCGCGCGAAATCCGTTCATGACGGCCATGACAACGATCAGCGTTGCGACGCCCAGCATGATCCCGGCAAAGGAAAAACCGGCAATCACCGAGATGAACGCTTCCTTGCGGCGGGCGCGAAGATAGCGAAAGGCCAACATGCGCTCGAAGGCAGAGAACGGCTTGGTGCGACCGGGGGCCGTGCTGTAGTCGACATTCAGGCCGCGGGTCGGCGCCTCATCCATACTCAAAACGGCCACGTCGGCTGAAATGTCAGTCATGCAGGTCTCCAAAGAGGGGTCAGTGCGATCCTGCCGCCAGTCGGTTCAGCATCTCATCAAGTGAGATAGTGTCCTTCTCGCCAGAACCACGTTTCTTCAGCTCGACTTCGCCTTTTTCGAGACCACGCGGCCCCACCGTGATTTGCTCAGGCAAACCCACAAGGTCCATCCCCGCAAATTTCTGACCGGCGCGGAGATCCCGATCATCCAGAAGCGGATCGTACCCGCCGGTCAGCGCAGCCTGATAGATCTTCTCAGCCGCTTCAGCCACCGTACTGTCGTCTGGCTTCATGGAAATGATGCCGAGGTCAAACGGGGCGATGGCGCGGGGCCAGATAATGCCATCGGAGTCATGGCCCGCCTCAATAGCGGCTGCCGCAACCCGGCTTGGGCCAATGCCGTATGAGCCCATGTGAACTGCATGCTCCTGCCCGTCCGGGCCCGTCACCTTCGCGCCCATGGCTTCAGAGTATTTGGTACCGAAATAGAAGATGTGTCCTACTTCAATGCCCCGGCCCGTGGCCTGACAGTCACTCAGTGGTCCACCCCTTATGCAGCAACCGACGAAATCCACGACGCGGCCGAATGGGAGAAGGTTCCGA
>JBCBXA010000168.1:0-2948 GCA_039816825.1 Pseudomonadota bacterium
GGATCATCGGCGCGTCTGGTGCCGGTAAGTCTACACTCCTGCGCATGATCAATCGTCTGATCGGCACCTCGGATGGAGAGATTGTGTATCAGGGCACAAGCGTGTCTCGTCTCGAAGGACAGCAGTTGCGCAACTGGCAACGCGATTGCGCAATGATCTTCCAGCAGTTCAATCTCGTTCCGCGGATTGACGTGTTGACCAACGTCATGCTGGGGCGGCTCAACCATCGCTCTACGCTCTCCAGCCTTCTGAACATGTTCTCTGAAGAGGAGCGCGCAATGGCGATTGCCGCCCTGCAGCGCCTGGGTATTGAGAAGACGGCCATGCAGCGGGCCGGCACCCTATCGGGCGGTCAGCAACAGCGCGTCGCCATTGCTCGGGCTCTGATGCAAGAGCCCAAGGTCATCCTGGCCGATGAGCCAATCGCTTCGCTTGACCCCCGCAACGCGCAAATCGTTATGCAGTCTCTAAAGGACATCAATGAGCGTGATGGCCTCACGGTCATCACCAATCTGCATACCCTCGACACTGCGCGCTCATTTTGTGAACGCATCATCGGCATGCAGGGTGGTAAAGTCGTGTTTGACGGCGGTCCAGATGAGCTTACGGAGGCGGCTGCCCGTCGCATCTACGGGGCCGAGGGTCTGGAGGATGCATTCTCCGAGGCGGTGACTTCCACATCACTTGCCGTCCCTAAGGCGCCCAAGGCGGCTTCCAAACGCGTGCTGACCACGGGCCAGTCGCCAGAAGAGCTTCAGCCCCTCGCGGCTTCCACAGCCGGCGCCGCCGAACGTGCCAAAGAGCGCGCTGGCTAGGCCTCACCAGATTGCCAGATCTCTCCGGTCGGAGGTCTGGCATGGCGGGATGTGCCCGCAACCGAGATGACCGAACCAACCCGCAGAACCGTACCCATTGGGAGAAACCCTGTGCTTAAGAACATCCTGCTCGCCACCGCTGCCGCTGCCACACTGGCTGCCAGCTCAGTTGCCACCTTCGCCATGGACGCCAAAGTTGAGACGTTCCGTATTGGTATCCTCGGTGGTGAAAACGAAGCCGACCGCCTGCGCAACTTCCAGTGCCTGGTTGACACTCTTCCAGCCGCCATCGGCGTCAAAGAAGTCAAGCTCTTCCCTGCTGCCGACTATGATGGCGTGATCCAGGGCCTTCTCGGCGGAACACTCGACTATGCAGAGCTCGGTGCATCTGGCTACGCGAAAGTCCACCTCACAGATGCGGACGCTGTTGATCCAGTTCTGACAACCGTTCAGACCGACGGTGCCACCGGCTACTACTCGATCATGCTCGCCCGCAAAGACAGCGGCATCACCAACATCGAAGAAGCCAAGGGCAAAAAGCTTGGCTTCGCTGATCCTGACTCGACATCCGGCTTCCTAGTTCCATCCGTGGCTCTGCCAGCTCAACTCGGCATGCCCATCGAAGAGTACTTCTCTGAAACCGGCTTTGGTGGCGGTCATGAGAATGGCGTGCTCGAAATGCTGAAAGGCAATTTCGACGTTCAGGTGACCTGGTCATCCGGCGTTGGCGACTTCGAAGATGGCTACACATCCGGCAACATCCGCAAGATGGTCGATAAAGGCCTTCTGGACATGGACGATGTCAATGAAGTCTGGCGTTCGCCACTCATCCCGAATGGCCCAGTGGTTGTGTCCAACCAGCTCGATCAGGACGTCCGCGCCAAGTTTGTGGCGTTCATGAAGGCTCTCCCAGAGAGCAACCGCGACTGTTTCATGGCGATCCAGGGCGGTGACTTCGCAGGCTTCACCGATGTGGATCACTCCTTCTACGAGACCATCGTCGCAGCGCGCAAAGCCAAGATCGGCTCCTAGCACCTAGTCTCCCCACCGCTCCGGAACCTAACGTTCCGGAGCGGTTCTTCTTTCTGCTCCCAGACTTCGGAATTTGACCATGGCCGTAGCCGACGCGACAGCGCCCAATCGAGCGCGCGATATATACGACGTAAATGCGTATGTAACGTCAGATGGCCAGTACGATCTTGAGCGCCATCATCGCGAACTCACCTCGCGGCGCCGTATGTACACAGCTCTTGGTGTCGGCATCCTGCTGGTGGCGCTGTTCGGCTCGCTATGGTTTGCGAACGAAACCAATTCGGGCAAGTTCTTTGACCGTCTGCCATTTTTCTTTGACTTCATAGGCGATCTGATCCCCCGCGATGGGTGGGAGATCTGGCGCGCCATGTTCGATCTGCCGAGCCCCTATTTCGATGGCTCATTCAAGTTCGATTATCCTGAAGGCCGCGTATACCTCACCGAAGGCCTGTATATTCCCGAATATTTCTACAAGATGATCGAGACGCTCAACATCGCGCTGCTCTCGACCGCCATCGGCTTCACCTTCGGCTTTCTGCTGTGCTTTCTGGCTGCCAGCAATCTGACAACCTCCCGCTGGCTGCGCTTCTTTGTGCGGCGGTTCATGGAGATCCTGCGCGCGTTCCCCGAGATTGTGATCGCCGGATTCTTCCTTGCCATTTTTTCCTTGGGGCCAATCCCAGCCATTATCGCCGTGTCGATCCACACGGTCGGCGCGCTGGGCAAGATGTTCTTCGAAGTGGTCGAGAACGCCGATATGAAGCCCGATGAAGGCCTGCGGGCGGCAGGCGGCAACTGGGTCGAGCGTGTCTGGTTCGGGATTGTGCCTCAAGTCATGCCGAACTTCCTGAGCTACGGTCTTTTGCGCCTCGAGATCAATGTGCGCGCCTCCACAATTCTGGGTGCCGTGGGCGCCGGTGGTATTGGCGAGACGTTGCGCCTGTCGATCAGCCGGGGCCATGAGGCCAAAACCCTCGCCATTATTCTTCTTCTGTTTGTGACCATCGTCTGTGTCGATCAGTTGAGCGCCTATTTGCGCAAGCGGATTGTCGGCAATCAGGCCTTTGAATTTGGAGCGGGCTAGTATGGCCAACGTAACAG
>JBCBXA010000169.1:0-2765 GCA_039816825.1 Pseudomonadota bacterium
AGCCATCGGAAGGTGTGTCCACGCCCTCAAGGGCGTCGGCCGAGAAGCTACCCTCAAGCGCTTGTTCCATGGCGGCGTGGCGGAAGACGCCATCTTCCCCAGCTCCGGTCACAGCCACGCGAACGCCGTTTCCGGTTTTCGCGACCATCACACCCGCCATGGCATAGCGGGATGCTGGGTTGCGGAACTTCGACCAGCCTGCGACCGCCGTTTTTGGAACGGCCAGCGAGATGATGACCTCGCCTTCGTCGAGCGCAGTGCTGAACATGCCCTCAAAGAAGTCCTCGGCGCTGATCTCGCGTTTGTCGGTGCGAATGGTCGCTCCCAGCGCCAGCATAGCCGCCGGATAGTCGGCGGCCGGGTCGTTGTTGGCCACTGAGCCGCCAATGGTTCCCATGGCCCGCACGTGCGGGTCGCCAATCTTGCCAGCCAAGTCAGCCAGAACAGGTACATGCTGACCCACCAGATCGTTCTCATGCACGTCTGCATGGGTGGTGGTTGCGCCGATGATGATCAGATCACCATCTTCGCAAACACCATTGAGATCGGCCACATGGCGAAGATCCACGAGATCTGTCGGCGCAGCCAAACGCTGTTTCATAGTCGGGATAAGCGTCTGCCCACCCGCCAGATATGTGGCTTCCTCATTGCTGTTTCGAGCGGCCACAGCGTCTGCGGTGGAGGTGGGGCGGTGATAATTCGTCTCATACATGCCTTTTCTCCTACTCGGCTGCTTCGGCCACACCGGCCGCTTGGATTGCCGCCCACACCTTGGCGGGCGTTGCAGGCATGGAAAGCTCGCGCACGCCAATGGCGTCCGTGATGGCGTTGATCACCGCAGGCGGCGAACCTATCGCTCCTGCCTCGCCACAGCCCTTCATGCCCAGCGGATTGTTTGGGCAGATGGTCTCGTGGGTCGAGATGGCAAAGCTCGGCAAATCGTCGGCCCGGGGCATGGTGTAATCCATGAAGGACGCGCTCAGCAGCTGGCCTGCTTCGTCATAGGCGGTGCCCTCCAGCAGCGCCTGGCCGATGCCTTGGGCGAGGCCGCCATGGACCTGACCTTCCACGATCATCGGGTTGATGACACGACCGAAATCGTCGGCAGCCGTGAAGGACACGATTTCCGTGACGCCGGTGGCCGGATCGATCTCGACTTCGCAGATGTATGTGCCAGCGGGGAAGGTGAAGTTCACCGGATCATAGAACGAGCCCTCCTTGAGGCCCGGCTCCATGCCCTCGGGCAGGTTGTGGCCGGTGTAGGCGCCCAAACAGACCTCGTGCCAGAGGAGCTGCTTGTTTGTGCCTTCCACTTTCACGGCTCCATCTTCAATGACAATGTCGTCGAAACTGGCTTCGAGCTGGTGGGCTGCGATGGCCTTGGCTTTCGCTTCTACCTTGTCGAGTGCGCGGGCGATGGCGCTCATGCCCACGGCGCCGGAGCGAGACCCGTAGGTGCCCATGCCAAACTGAACCTTGTCAGTGTCGCCATGGATGACAGCCACATTCTCGATGGGCACGCCGAAGCGATCTGCAACCAGTTGCGCAAAGGTCGTCTCATGGCCCTGGCCGTGGCTGTGCGAGCCGGTGAGGATCTCGAACGTCCCCACAGGGTTCACCCGCACTTCGGCGCTCTCCCACAGGCCAACGCCTGCACCGAGCGAGCCGACGGCCTGTGACGGCGCGATACCGCAGGCTTCGATGTAGCAGCTCATGCCAATGCCACGCAGCTTGCCGCGGCTTGCGGCTTCAGCCTTGCGGGCTGCAAAGCCCTTCCAGTCGGCATGCTCCATAGCTGCGTCTAGCGTCGCTCCGAAATCGCCTGCATCATAGGTCATGATGACTGGCGTTTCGTGCGGGAAGCTCTGCACGAAGTTCTTGCGGCGCAGTTCAGTGGCGTCGACACCCATTTCGCGGGCCGCCGTCTCCATCATGCGCTCGACCAGGTAGGTGGCCTCCGGGCGACCTGCGCCGCGATAGGCATCCACCGGCACAGTGTTGGTGTACACCGCCCGTACATTCGCGTGGATTGCTGGCATGTTGTATTGGCCGGACAACAAGGTTGCGTAGAGATAGGTCGGTGTGGCGCTCGAGAAGAGCGACATGTAGGCCCCGAGATTGGCCAGCGTATCCACTTTAAAGCCGATGATCTTGTGGTCGGCATCAAACGCCATTTTGGCTTTGGTGATGTGGTCACGACCATGGGCGTCCGTCAGGAACGCCTCCGTCCGCGTGGAGGTCCACTTCACGGACCGCTTCACCTTCATGGAGGCCCAGAGGCAGGCGATCTCTTCGGGGTAGATGTAGATTTTGGAGCCGAAGCCGCCGCCCACATCCGGTGCAACCACCCGCAGCTTGTGCTCAGGCGCGACCTGATAGAATGCACTCAGCACCAGCCGCGCGACATGCGGGTTCTGGCTGGTCGTGTAGAGCGTGTAGTGGTCTTCAGCTTTGTTGTAGGTCGCAACCGCAGCGCGGGTCTCCATGGCGTTGGGAACGAGGCGGTTGTTCGTGATGTCGAGCTCAACCACGTGCGCCGCAGAGGCGAGGGCGGCGTCGACTTCGTCACCATTGCCGAGTTCCCAATCGAAGATGACATTGTTCGGCGCTTCAGGATGCAGTTCAGCTGCGTTGCCGGAGATGGCATGCTCCATGTCGAGCACGGCTGGCATTTCTTCCCAGTCCACCTCAACTGCTTCCATGGCTGCCTGCGCCTGTTCTTTGGTCTCGGCAACAACGATGGCTACGGCCTGACCAACATAGCG
>JBCBXA010000016.1:0-44836 GCA_039816825.1 Pseudomonadota bacterium
GTTTTTGCAGGCGCGGGAGTGGTGATCGCTCTCGCCGCCGCCCCGGTGCACGCCTTTGATGTGCGCTCCAACTTTGCGCCGGACGCGGCCAGCGAGGACATCTTCAAGTTTGGCTTCAAAGCCTTCAAAGACGGCCGCCGGGAAGAGGGTGTCGAGGCACTCAAATATGCCGCAGAGAAGGGTCATGCTGGTTCCCAGTGGAAGCTGGGCCGCATGTATTCTCAGGGTGACGGCGTGCCGCAGAACCATGCGGAGGCATTCCGCCTGTTTGCTGCTGTTGCTGATCAGCATGCCGATGCACGTCCCGGGTCGCCAACCGCGGCCTTTGTGGCGTCCAGCTTTGTAGCTCTGGGCCATTTCTACGAAATGGGCTCAAGCGAAGCCGGGATCTCGGTGGACCGCAGGCAGGCGAAGAGTCTGTACGAACACGCCGCCTATTACTTTGATGATTCTGACGCCCAATATCAGCTAGCGCGCTTTCACTTTGAAGGTGGGGAACTGTCCAGAGGCGAGCGACGACAGGCAATTCGTGTCTTGGTAGCGGCTGCCCGTAAGGGGCACCCGAAAGCGGCTGCTCGATTGGGCAATATGCTCATAGAAGGCGATCATTTGCGCCGCGATGTGGTGCAGGGGCTGAAGTTTCTCACTGTAGCGCTGCGTCACGCCGGCGCTGCTGACCGGGAGAGCATCCAGACCGCCCAAGAGCGCGCTTATTCCCTCGCCAATGAGGATCAGCGGCGCAGGGCCGTCGCTTTGGCTCAGTCGGAATTCGGTCAATAGGGTTTAGGGTGTTAGCCCGTGGGCTCAAGGAGCGTTCCGGTGGGAGCCTGCCCCACGGCGCACCCGTTGGCGATGGGCACCCAGGCGGTGTTGTTGAGTACCATCTCACAGCGCATCAGCTTCTCGCCTGATGATGTGCTCATGCACATCACCGTGCCCTCGTCCACTTTGCCTTCCTTGGAACGGCACTGGCAGGGCTGGCCGTTGAACTCGGCATAGGATGAGGTCGTCAGTATCAGCACTGACATGAAAGCGATGGTTGCTGACTTCATGCTATCCATGGGCAAAGTGCACACCGCATTCCACCAAAAGTCAAATCAAGCCGGGGTGGTGCGGTCTATGCGGCCAGCGTCACCACAACAGGAACATGATCTGATGGCTTTTCCCAAGCCCGAACATGATCGTCGATGCGCGTGGATTGCAGCATATTTGCTGCTTCTGGGCTCATCAGATGATGGTCGATCCGAATGCCGTGGTTCTTCTGCCAGGCGCCACCCTGATAGTCCCAGAACGTATAGGCCGGCACCGCGTCAGCGCTGGCTCGCACGGCTTCGGTCAGCCCCAGATTGCACAGTTCGAAGAACTTTTGCCTTGTATCGGGCCGGAACAGCGCGTCGCCTTGCCAAACTCCTGGATCGAAACAGTCTTCATCCTGGGGGATGATGTTATAGTCGCCGGCCAGAACAAATGGAGTTTCGAGCGATAGCTTGTTTTTGGCGTGCCGGGTCAGTCGATCCATCCAGCCCAGCTTGTAGTCCAGCTTGGGCGAATCGACCGGGTTGCCGTTCGGCAGATATAGGGAGGCGACATTGAGAGCGCCGCCAGCCCAACTGAACCAGCCATCGATAAAGCGAGCCTGCACATCGTCGTCATCTCCGGGCAGGCCGCGTTCTACCTCGTCAAATGGCAGTCGCGAAAAAAGCGCGACGCCGTTAAAGCCCTTCTGTCCGTGCGTCTCGACATTGTAACCGAGGTCTTCGATGGGCCCTCGGGGGAAGGGCGCGTCTTCGCTCTTGATTTCCTGCAGACAGACAATGTCGGGCTTCGCTTCAGCCAGCCATGCCAGCAAAACATCAATGCGCGCTTTGATGCCGTTGATGTTCCAGGTGGCAATCGTCAGTGCTTCCGCTTCGGCCGCCTTTGTCATCAGATCGAAAAACTCGTTCCGCATCCGCAACTTGCGGTGGCATTCGGATTCCGTATCTGAAAGGACTGACCCATCAGATCATCGACAAAGTCGATCACAGAGCCCTCAAGGTAGGGTATCGAGATCGGGTCGATCAGCACCTTCGCACCGCTCTTTTCGATGATGAGATCCCCATCGATCTGCGTGTCCGTGAGGTCGTATTTGTAAGAGAATCCCGAACAGCCACCGCCCTCCACGGACACGCGCAGAGCGTCACTGCTTTCTTCCTTTGCAAGAATCGACGCAATGCGTTTTGCGGCTGCGTCGCTGACTTCGATGCTCAGATCTGTGTGTGTGGCCATATGTGCCTCCAGATTCGGATGCGCTGATTGTATCTTCGTTCTAGAGATAAGCATTCGATGGGCGCTCGCAAAGCGCAATCGGCAATAGCGGCATCTGACGGGACGGAATTTTGGTCGAACTTCTGAACTGGCGGGAAGATCTGGCCCTTTGGGCGACCGACGCCCGGCGGTCACAAGGGCGCCTGATTGATGAGCCGCCCAGCCGCACGCGAACACCATTCCAGCGGGATCGGGACCGGATCATTCACTCAACGGCCTTTCGAAGGCTGAAGCACAAGACCCAGGTCTTTGTGAGCCATGAGGGCGACCATTACAGAACGCGGCTCACACATTCGATCGAAGTGAGCCAGATCGCCCGGTCCATCGCCCGGTCTCTGCGGCTGGATGAAGATCTGGCAGAGGCGCTGGCGCTGGTTCATGATTTTGGTCACACGCCGTTTGGCCACGCCGGAGAGCGCGCTCTGGAAGCCAAAATGAGGGGTCATGGCGGGTTTGAGCACAACGCTCAGGCTCTGCGCATCGTGACGGAACTCGAAACACCTTACCCCGATTTTGACGGCATGAACCTGACTTGGGAGACGCTAGAAGGCCTTATCAAACACAACGGCCCGTTAAGCGGACCCCATGCAAGGCAAGGCCATCCGGTGCCGGCTTTCATCTCCCAGTACAACGGCAACCATGATTTGAAGCTCGACAGTTTTGCCTCTCTGGAGGCGCAGGCGGCGGCCATCTCTGACGACATAGCCTACAATTCTGCCGATATTGATGATGGTTTGCGAGCCGGCCTGTTCAGCATGGCCGATCTGTCAGACGTTCCGTTCGTATCTCGGCTTATCAGCGATGCCGGGAGCTGCGACCCCACGCGGCTGGGCGCATATGTGACACGGCGTGTCATCACCGAACTGGTGGAAGATGCCATCTTCACCAGTCAGGACCGATTGCAGGCTTTGAGGATAGGTGATGTTGAGGATGCTCGGGGTGCTGGTCAGCAATTGATCGACTTCTCATCATCCATCACGGACGACCTCAATGGTTTGCGCACATTTCTTTTTGAACGGATGTATCGCCATGAACGCGTCATGGCGGTGATGAGTCCTGCTGAAGATCTGGTCGGCAGGTTGTTTGATCGCTATCTGGAAGACCCGACCGAAATTCCAGCTCCGAAGGGGGGGCGTTCCTCCAACACTTTGCACCGTCGCGTTTGTGATCATATCGCCGGAATGACTGACGACTTCGCTTTACGCGAAGCAGCGCGATTGTTTGACGATAAGCCGAGTTTGGGGTAGCGCCGCGCCAGCTGTTTCAGCGCTCCCATTCTCCCCATGAGCTGATTGATGAACCTTTTTGAAGACCTGACTCACTTTGTCCAAGACACCGTCAAAACCCTTGAAGGTGTTGATGGTCTCGATGCCAAGTTGATCGATCGCATCATCGTGGAGCCCCCGCGCGATGCCACCCATGGTGACATGTCCACAAATGCGGCCATGGTGCTGGCCAAGCCTCTCGGCCAGAAGCCGCGGGACATTGCAGCGGCAATTGCGAAGGAACTGGAGGCGGATGAGCGGGTGGCCAGCGTAGAAATCGCTGGTCCGGGTTTCATCAATTTTTCGCTCGTCGCTGCTGCCTGGCAAGGCGTGGTTTCCAGTGCGCTCTCCGCGGGGGAACAGTTTGGGGCGGGCCGGACATCCGGTCATCGTGTGAACGTTGAATATGTGTCGGCCAATCCGACGGGGCCGCTGCACATAGGTCACTGTAGAGGCGCGGTTTATGGCGATGCGCTGGCAAACCTTTTGGCGTTCAGCGGCCAACAGGTGGTGACCGAGTATTACGTCAATGATGCTGGTGCTCAGGTGGACGTGCTGGCGCGCTCCGCCCATCTGCGGTACCTCGAAGCGCTTGGGCGTGAGATCGGAGAAATCCCAGAGGGTCTTTATCCCGGGGCCTACCTCAAACCTGTCGGAGAGAAGCTGGCCGAAGAGTTCGGTGCTGACCTTGAGCATGCTCCAGAGCAGGAGTGGCTGCCGATCGTGCGAGAACGGACCATGGATGCCATGATGGCCATGATCCGCGAAGATCTCGGCACACTCGGTATCACGCAGGATGTGTTTTTCTCTGAAAAATCCCTGCATGAGCCAGTGGTTGACGGTGGCAACGAAACACCCGTTTCCCGGATCATCGATGACCTACGGGAGCGTGATCTGGTTTATGAAGGCACGCTGCCGCCCCCGAAGGGCCAGCTACCGGAAGACTGGGAAGACCGCGAGCAGACGCTGATGCGCACCACCCAGGTGGGCGATGATATTGACCGTCCGCTTATGAAGTCCGACGGCAGCTACACCTATTTCGCGTCCGACGTCGCATATTTCGCGGACAAGTTCTCGCGCAGCTTCGACGAGACCGTCTACGTGCTCGGAGCTGATCATGGCGGTTATGTGAAACGTCTTGAAGCCGTTGCCAAAGCCGTCTCTGGCGGCAAAACCCAAATGAATGTGAAGCTCTGCCAGTTGGTCAAACTGTTCCGCAACGGCGAGCCGGTCACCATGTCCAAGCGGGCAGGGACATTCATCACGCTTCGTGATGTGGTCGAAGAAGTCGGTGCCGACGCCGTCCGTTTCATGATGCTTTACAGACGCAACGACGCTCCTCTGGACTTCGACTTCGCCAGAGTAACTGAGCAGTCGAAGGACAATCCTGTCTTCTACGTGCAGTACGGCCATGCGCGGTGCGCATCCTTGTTCCGCCAGGCAGCAACGGAATTGCCTGGTTTTGACGCGAGCGCGCTGGCCATCTGCGATCTGTCGCTTCTGAAGGATGACGGAGAACGCGACCTCATCCGAAAAATTGGTGAATGGCCACGTCTGGTCGCCTCATCCGCGCGTGCACAAGAGCCGCATAGGGTGGCTTTCTATCTCTATGAACTGGCGAACCTGCTCCACAGCCATTGGTCGAAGGGCAAGGAAAGCCCCGAATTACGCTTTGTTAACGCTGACAGGCGAGAGTTAAGCATGGCGCGGCTTGCGCTTGTGAAAGGTGTTCAGAACGTTCTCGCCGCCGGTCTTGGCATCGTGGGAGCCTCGGCACCGGACGAAATGCGGTAAGGCCCTTGCCATTCCAATGCCCGATTGCAGGGGCATAAAACGGGCCAACTGTCTTGAAGGTCGGCTGTGTTTGGGCCGATCCCTGAGTTTGGGAACGATATATGTCCAACGATCCCCGCGCTTCGGCGCCGCAACCGGAAATTGAAGCAGAAGACCCGCTTGTTGAGCTGGCTCGAATTGTATCGGGCGGCAACCAGTTTGAGCCCGCGTCTCAGCACTATCATGCTGATGCTTCCGGTGATCTCGAAGCGGAGCTTCTTGCCGAGTTGCACGGTGGCGAACCACTGGACACGGCCTACGGCGATGATGATTTTGCAGCGCTCTATCCAGACCTTGCTGCATCGGAAGCCTATCCTGAGATGCAGCCACCGACGGAAAATTTTGCAGAGGCTGCGCCTGCTGAAATCATGGCGGCTCCCGAGCTGGACACTGCGGCTCTTGAAGCCGATCTGAGCGCAGGTTTTGCGCAAGAGTTCGACGCGCAATTTGCTGCGGAGCCCGCTGCTCCGATTCCACCTGCTGCGCCTCCGGCCGCCGAAGTGTCACCCGGCGCTGCAGCCGAGATGGATTTTGATGCGGCATTCCAGGCCGAGTTGGATGCACAGATGGCGGGCGCGCCTGCCGAAGCTATGCCGCTGCCTGATGCCGCTCCTGAGCCGGTTGCTCCGCCTCAGTATGCTGCGCCTGTGGAGCCTGCCTTTGATCCTGGCTATGGCCAGCCGGCGACGGGTCTTCCTCCAGAAACCGCGGTGCAGCCCGCGACTCCGCCTGCACACGAACCCGCAACGTCTGATCTTGGCGCGTTTCCGGCATCTTATGACTCGCAGTATCAGCCAGCGGCAGCACCCCAGATCGCCGAGAGCTATCAGGTTGATCCGTCCGTCGTTGCACCTTCGGCAGCTGTCGCAACCGCATCCGTGGCGGCTGAACCTGAAGCAGAAGAGTCCGGCCGCAACAAATATCTATTGGCCGCCGGCTTTGGCGGTTTGCTGCTGGTCGGTGCCCTTGCCGTGTTTGCGTTCAATGGCAGCGAAAGCACGGCTGTTGCGGATGCCAATGATGCGGCCATCGTTTCGGCGGACGCCGACCCCATCATGGTGAAACCCGATGATCCTGGCGGTGTGCAAATTCCAAACCAGGACAAGGCCGTTTACGACCGCGTGAATGGCAATGATGGGTCTCAGGCGCCGCAACAGACGGCTCTTCTGGAAGGTGCTGAAGACCCGGTCGCGATTGATCGAGTGTCTGCGCCAAAGGCTGACGACCGGCTCACCGACACGCCAGTCGAGGCAACAGGTGGAAACAGCCTTTTGGCCCCCCGCCGCGTACAGACGGTGGTCGTAAAGCCCGATGGAACCATCGTGCAGGCCAGCCCTGAAGTCGAGCAGCCCACCAGCGCTGCCGAGCAGCAGATTGCCGCTGTGCAGCCTTCCACCAATACTTCTGCCACAACTCCAGTGGCGCCTGCAGCTCCGGCGACCCCGGTCATTGAGGGGGCAACCCCGTCAACCGGCATCATTCCATTGCCGAGGAGTGCGCCTGCGGGCGTCCAAATCAATCAGCCGACGCAAGTGGCTCGAGTGGAGTTCACTCCACCCGCGGCTGCCGCTCCTGCACGGCCTGCTGCGCAGACGCAACCCGTTGTCCGTCCTCAAGCGCCCGCTGCGCAACCAGCAGCGACCGAGAATGCGCCGCTTCAACTAGCGACGCCGTCGAGGCCTGCAACGGCCGCCCCGGCAGCAGCGGCTCCGGTCGTTCAACAGAGCGCCCCAAGCCCGGGCGGCTTCGTTGTCCAGGTCTCATCGCAGCGCTCGGCTGATGCCGCCCGGGCAAGCTATGCAAACCTGCAGCGTCGGTTCAGCTCCATTCTGGGTGGTCGCAGTGCCGATATCCGCCAGGCGAACGTTCCGGACCGTGGCACATTCTTCCGAGTGCGCGTCCCTGTGGGCAGCCGATCAGATGCCAACACTCTTTGCGAACGTCTGAAGGCCGCCGGCGGCTCCTGTTTCGTGTCGCGATCCTAGTTCGACGCTGACTGACTTGGAGGGAGGGCAGCCTCCCGTTTGGGGAAATACATGTCTTCTGCTGCGATATTTGGGTGCTCGGGCACTCAGCTGACTGCTGACGAGCGCGCATTTTTTGCAGACGCAGATCCTTGGGGCTTTATTCTTTTCGCCCGCAACGTGGATACGCCTGATCAGTTGCGGACTCTCATTGAGGATCTTCGGTCCTGCATCGGCCGCAGCAATGCACCAGTTCTCATCGATCAGGAGGGCGGGCGTGTCCAGCGCATGGGGCCGCCCCACTGGCCAGTCTACCCCAAGGCGGCTGATTTGGCGTCGCTCTACGATGAAACGCCTGAGGACGCTGCGCGCGCGGTCTGGCTGATGAGCCGACTGCACGCCTTTGATTTGAGCGCAGTGGGCATCAATGTGGATTGTCTTCCACTGCTGGATGTGCCGATCGAAGGCGCGTCCGCCATCATTGGTGACCGTGCATATGGCATGACCGTTGATCGCGTGTCTGAACTTGGCGCGGCGGCGTGTGAGGGGCTGCTGGCCGGAGGTGTCCTGCCAGTCGTCAAGCACATTCCAGGGCATGGCCGGGCCGGTGTCGACAGTCATCTGGAATTGCCGCGCGTGGTAGCCAGTCGGGATGAGCTTGATAGAACAGACTTTGAGCCCTTCAGGCGGCTCAATCATCATGCTTTGGGCATGACGGCACACATCGTCTACGAGGCGGTCGATCCCGATGCGCCGGCTACTCTTTCAAAGCGGGTTGTCGAGGAAGTGATTCGCGACTTCATCGGTTTTGATGGTCTTCTGATGACCGACGACCTTTCCATGCACGCCCTTTCTGGGGATTTCGGCACCCGAACCGAGCGAGCCTTTGCCGCAGGTTGTGACGTCGTGCTTCATTGCAACGGTGAGATGGCGGAGATGGCGGCGGTAGCCAATGCCCTTCGCCCGCTCGATGACGATGGCGCGCGTAGGGCCAAGGCGGCGATGAACATAGTCGCCTCTGAAGCCGCCGATGACGACGAGGCAGCGTTGCGCGAAGAATTTCAGGCTCTGGTGAGCCGAACAAGACGCTAGGCCACCGCCGGAAAGGGGAGGTGAACATGACGACCTCCTCGGACAACGCTCCAGATAATCACCAGGCGCTTGGCGTTGCAGACGCTTGGGATGCCGGTGCTGACCGCACATCCAGTGATCCTCAACTGACCGTCGACCTGGACGGCTATGAAGGCCCGCTGGATCTTTTGCTCGCTTTGGCCCGGAGCCAGAAAGTGGACCTCGCCAACATCTCGATATTGCAGCTTGTTGAGCAATATCTGGCCTTCATCGAGGATATTAAGCGCCTGCGCCTTGAGCTGGCAGCCGACTATCTCGTTATGGCTGCATGGCTCGCCTACCTGAAGTCGCGCCTCTTACTGCCACCACCTGAAGTCGAGGACGATGGCCCAACTGGTGAAGAGCTGGCGCAGATGCTGGCATTCCGTTTGAGGCGGCTGGAAGCCATGCGGGAACGGGGCGCACAATTGATGAACCGAAATCGACTCGGTCGCGACGTGTTTGGCCGTGGTGACCCAGAGCCGATCGTGATCGACCGTCGAAATGAGTATTCGGCCACCATGTATGAACTCCTCTCCGCATATGCTGGCGCGCGTGAGCGCACCGCCATCGTGGTTCACGCGGTGGAGAAGAGGCAGGTCTGGTCTTTGTCGGAGGCCCGGGAGATCCTTGAACGGCTGATCGGCAAGCTGCACGACTGGGCGCCGCTGGATGCCTTTATCCTGGAATATGTGCCGGACGCCAAGTCTCGACGCTCCGCTCTGGCCAGCGCCTTTGCGGCAAGTCTGGAACTTGTGCGTGAAGGGCATCTGGAATTGCGCCAGGAGGGCGCATATGCGCCTATCAACCTGCGGAGTATGGGCGAGGGCCCTGCGGAGAGTGCAGCGTAGAGAGTGTGATGACGACTGACGATATGGACATGGGTGAGGGAGCAGAAGCGGCGTTGAACGAGGACATGTCGTTTTCTGGCGATAGCTCGGACGGTTACGATCTGTCGTCTGCCGAGAGCGCGCGCGATGCCTTGGCTGCTGCGGCCCTGGAAAGCGCGGCACGCATGGTGGAAGCCATTCTGTTTGCGTCTCCAGAGCCGGTTCTGGAGACGGTGCTGCAGGAGCGTGTGGGCGGCGACGTCGAGATGTCAGCCGTTCTCGACCATCTTCAGCAAGTCTATGCCCCGCGCGGTATCAATCTGGTGCGCGTGGACAAGGCCTGGGCCTTTCGCACCGCGGAAGATCTCTCGTTCCTGCTCCAGCGGGAGGCGATTGAGCTTAAGCGTCTGTCGCGCGCTGCGCTCGAAGTGCTGGCCATCACTGCATATCACCAGCCGGTCACGCGGGCTGAGATTGAAGAAATCCGCGGTGTGGCGACTTCCAAGGGTACTCTCGACACCTTGCTGGAGGCAGGCTGGCTGCGCTTGCGCGGACGGCGCAAGACACCCGGTCGTCCCGTGACCTACGGAACGACACCCGAGTTCCTCGATCACTTTGGCCTTGAAGTGCTGGGAGACCTTCCTGGACTGGATGAATTGAAGGGTGCTGGTCTGCTTCAAAATCAGGTTCCGACCGATTTCCGCGTGCCGCTTCCCAACGATGGCGAAGAATTGACCGAGGATGAAGATCCGCTTGATGAGCAGGATATGGCTGATTTCGGGCTGCTGAGCCCCCTAGACCGGGACGAGGACGCCTCCTGATTAAGCCTTTTGGGAGTAAGACCAAAGTTCCGGCAGTCCACGGCCTTTGAAACTGCGCCTCGAACGCCTAATGTCATAGAGAATTCGCTTTTGCTCTGCACCACAGAGCCACGAAACACGCGCAGGCATAGCCTCGCGACTTAACGGAGACCGATATGCAACCCAGCATTTGGCAACTGGCACTCGTCGCCATCATCGTCGTTCTGCTTTTCGGACGCGGCAAGATTTCCGGCCTCATGGGAGATGTCGCCAAGGGCATCACCTCCTTCAAGAAAGGTTTGAAGGAAGAGGACGACGATCAGGCGACAACCATTGACCATGCGCGCACCGAAACGGTGGAGCCGCAGAAGGACACGACCAAGGCCTCCTGATAGTCGGGTTGCTGGCGGAACCGACGACGGTTTTCCGCATCTTGAGGACCCCATAAGGGAAGGCTCGCTCTATGCTCGGTCTCGGCTGGGGAGAAATGCTTGTTCTGGCTACGATCGCCATTCTGGTGGTCGGGCCAAGAGACTTGCCGAAAATGCTGCGCAGCATCGGTCGAACCGTGAAGAGTGTTCGTTCGGTAGCGGGTGACTTCCAGAAGCAGTTTTCCGATGCCATCGACGAGATCGATGATGATGGTGCTCTGCGCACCGCCGCAAACCCGGCAAAGGCCATCAAGAACGAGATCGCATCCGTGAAAGAGGATTTCGATCTCAGTTGGATGGATGATGAAGGGCCCAAGAAATCCGCTGAAGCCGCAGTGAAGAAGCGTATGGCTTTGGACGAAGCGATGGCCAAGGATGCGGCAAAGCCGGCTCCCAAAGCCAAGCCAAAAACGGCCAGGAAACCTGCTGCTGCCAAAAAGCCCGCAGCTAAGAAACCGGCTGCAGCCAAAAAACCTGCTGCAAAGAAGCCCGCTACCGCTGCCAAGGCGTCGGCCAAGAAGGCAGCCGCCAAGGCGGCAGCCACAAAGACCAGAGCCGCATCATCGAAAGCCAAAAAGCCTCAGTCGGCCGGTGAAACGGCATGAACAAGCCGCTTACCCCATCAGAGTTGGCGGCGGATGAGCCGATCATCGATGTTGAGCCCGATGAGGTGGACGCGTCTTCGGCTCCATTGATCGAGCATCTGACGGAGCTCCGCACCCGACTTCTCTACTGCGTCGGCACTATTTTCGCGTTGTTTGTGATCGCCTTCATATTTGCCGAGCCTATTTACCAGATCCTGCTCAAGCCCTACGAGTGGGGCACCGACGGTGATGCTGCCCCGCTGCAGTCAATCCGGCTGGAAGGCCTGTTGATCACCTACATCAAAGTCGCTCTCTGGGCTGCGGTGTTCTGCTCGTTTCCGGTCCTGTCCTACCATCTGTATCGGTTCATCGCTCCGGGGCTCTACAAGCAGGAGAGGGCGGCTTTTGCGCCCTATCTTGTTGCGGCGCCTCTGCTGTTTGTGTCAGGCGCAGCGCTCATCTATTTCATGATCATGCCTCTTGCCGTCGACTTCCTGACCGGCCTTTCGGCGGGCAGCGAAGAGGGGGGTGTTGGGATCGTCACTGTGCCCGACGTTGAGCGCTATCTGAGCTTCATCATGATGCTCATCCTGGCGTTTGGCCTCGTGTTTCAGCTGCCGGTGGTGATCTCGCTTCTGGCGCGGGCCGGTCTCGTGACCTCGAAAACACTGGCCGACAAGCGAAAATATGCAATCGTCGCCATATTCGCAGCCGGCGCCTTTCTCACGCCGCCGGACCCTGTGAGCCAGATCGGGCTTGCCCTGCCAACGCTGCTTCTCTACGAAATCTCCATCTATTGCGCGCGGCTGATCGAGCGGAAGCGCGGGGACGATGCAGAAGATGACGATGCGGACGATCAAGACGCCGCCACCGCCTAGCCTGCACCGCCATTGGGGCAGAGCATATGTTTGATATCAAATGGATACGAGAAAACCCTCAAGCATTTGATGAGGGAATTGCGAAGCGTGGTCTTGAGCCACAGGCCGATGCTTTGATAGCTCTGGATGAGTCGCGCCGAAGCCATCTGCAGGCCCTTCAGGACGCGCAGGAAAGGCGCAATGCGGCATCCAAGCTGATCGGTCAGGCCAAAGCCAAGGGTGATGAAGAGGCCGCGCAAGCCGCCATCGCTGAGGTGGCGGAGGTGAAGGCCTTCATTCAGGGCGGGGAAGACAAAGAGCGTGAACTGACCGCGGCGCTCCGCGATGCTCTCAGCGTGCTGCCCAACCTGCCTCTGGATGACGTTCCCGAAGGCGAAGATGAGGCCGACAACGCGCTTCTGAAAACGGTCGGCGAGAAGCCGGAGTTTGGGTTCGAGCCCAAAGAGCACTTCGATCTTGGTGAAGCCACAGGTCAGATGGACTTTAACGCTGCATCCAAGCTGGCTGGCAGTCGCTTTTCCTTGCTGAACGGTCCCTTGGCCAGGCTAGCCCGGGCGCTTGGCCAATACATGATCGACACCCATACCGAGCAGCACGGCTATACGGAAACCTATGTGCCGCTTCTGGTGCGCGATCATGCGCTGTTCGGCACCAGTCAGCTGCCCAAGTTTGAGGAAGATCTCTTCAAGACAACCGATGATCGCTATCTGATCCCGACTGCGGAAGTGCCGCTCACAAACCTGGTTGCTGGCGAGATCGTTTCTCACGACTATCTGCCTCGTCGATACACGGCCCTTACGCCTTGTTTCCGCTCTGAAGCAGGGTCTGCCGGTCGTGATACACGAGGCATGTTGCGACAGCATCAGTTCGAGAAAGTTGAGCTTGTTTCCGTGATTGATGCCGAAAGCGGCGAGGCTGAGCTGGAGCGTATGCTTGGCTGCGCAGAGGCCATCCTGACCGGACTCGGTCTGCACTATCGCGTCATGACTCTTTGCACAGGCGATATGGGGTTCGGGGCACGCAAGACCTACGACATTGAGGTCTGGCTACCAGGCCAGGACGCCTATCGCGAGATTTCGTCCTGCTCCTATTGCGGTGACTTTCAGGCCCGGCGCATGAATGCCCGCTACCGGAAGGAAGGTGAGAAGGCCACTACCTTCCTACACACGCTCAATGGCTCCGGTGTGGCCGTGGGGCGTGCGCTGATTGCCGTGATAGAGAACTATCAGCGCGAAGACGGTTCGATTGCGGTGCCCGATGCGCTTCAGCCCTATATGGGTGGAACGACCGAGATTGCCGTTTGATGCGTATTCTGGTCACCAATGATGATGGCTTCGATGCGCCCGGCTTGAAGGTTGCGGAAGACATCGCGCGGACCATGTCGGACGACGTCTGGGTTGTCGCGCCCTTGCAGGATCAGTCCGGGCGGGGTCACGCCATCACGATCACTGAGCCCATGCGTGTTCGAGAGCTTGGTGAGCAGCGCTTTGCGGTGAGCGGAACACCTGCGGACTGCGTAACGCTGGGGTTGCACCAATTGCTTCCGGGGCGTCCTGATCTGGTGATCTCCGGTGTGAACTCCGGCAAAAACACCGGAGATGACGTTGGTTATTCCGGCACCATTGGTGCTGTGGAGGAGGGGGTCCTCAACGGAGTCCCGGGCATCGCACTGAGCCAGAGCTACAAATGGCAGGCCGGTACAAAGTCCATTCCCTGGGATGTTGCCTCGCAACATGGGCCTGCGCTTGTGCAAAAGCTCGCTTCGCTTGAGTTGCCGCCTGGAACATTCTTCAACGTGAATTTCCCGGACTGTGGCGCAGGGCAGGTGAAGGGCGCGATCATCACCAGTCAGGGCCGCACGCAATATGCGGACAGCATTGCCGATCGGGTTGATGGTCGTGGGCAGCGATATTTCTGGCTGGTGTTCGGCCACGCGACCGCGAGTGCAAAGGTCGGCACAGATCGCCACGCAATTGAGCACGGCTTCATATCGGTGACGCCGCTGCAGATCGACCGGACGAACCACAAGCTCATGCAAGATCTGACGGAATGGCTCTGAACGGGCAGCAAGACGCCGCCGAGCGGCGGGCGCGGCACCTGATGACGGTGCGCGCACTCGGAATAACCGATCTGGCTCTGTTCAAGGCCATCGAGGCGACGGCGCGCGAGAATTTCGCGGCGCCGCAATGGCACGGCGATCTCTATTCCGGCCGCTCCATTCCACTCACCTGCGGTCAGGACATGACTTCAGCCGTCACGGTGGCCCAGGCAGTGCATGCTCTCGGTTTCGATCCGGCGTTCCGAGTTTTGGAACTGGGCACGGGCTCAGGTTATCAGACGGCAATCTTGTCTCAGTTAGCGCGGCAGGTCGTTACGGTTGAACGTTTCGCGACTCTTCTCGACAGCGCCAAGGCGCAGCATGAGCGCATGAGCCTTGTGAACATCGAACATGTTCTGGCCGATGGACGCGATGGCGTTGCGCGGCTGGGACCATATGATCGAATTCTTGTGAATTTCGCACTGGCAGAGCCGCCGCGCAGTTTTCTGGAGCAGATGAGTGTCGGAGCACGTTTGATCGCTCCCATTGGCGGAGCCAGTGGTAGACAGATGCTCACAAGCTTCGACAAGATCGGCTCGCGTTTCGAAGCCAGATCACTGTTCGAGGTGAGCTTTGGCCTTCACATGACGGGAGTCGCGCGCGCACTCTGACGCTGTGCGGATCGGCAAAAATTGCCCTCTTCTCGCCGGATTTAACCGCGCGGTAAGTTTAACACGGTCTAATTCACGCAGTTTGTATTGCGTGAGTTGTGTTCATGAGTGAGCGTTCAGTTTCTTCGGGTGACCTCGAGTTTGGCCGGTGGGATGGGTGTCAGTCCTCTAAGATCACCGTTCGTGCGCGGCGCAACTTGCTGCTGCGGTCAGCCACCCTTGTAGTTCTGGCAAGCACTTTGGCCGCATGCAGCAACGGCATGGCGCGGTTTGACGAAGCGACCTTGTTGGGAACGAACGCCCAGTCCACAACCCAGCCGATGCCGGTTCAGGTGCAGCCTAATCAGGTCGCAACCTATCCGCAGCAGCAGGCCGTTCAGCAGATGGCTGTGGCTCAACCCAATCCGTATGCATTGCCGCCCAGTGTCGATGGCACGACAACCGCCTCGGTTGTTCGGCAACCTCTATCGGCCCGCACCTTGGCCCCTTCGCCGGCAACGGCGGGCGCTCTGCGGCCTCAGCGCGGTGTGGGGGCGCGCCAGTTGCTGCCTTCGGCTGCTCCGGCCGCCGCCGCTACGCTGGCACAGACGAACGATATTTATGAAGGCGCAACAACAGCGCCATCCCCCGCGTTGCCCGCACGATTCCCTGCAACCGCCGCCCCTGCGCCGGTTGACCCGCTTGCAACAGCGTCCGTTCAACCTGCGCCTGCCGTATCACGTGCACCGATCAATCCGCTCCGATCGGCCCGGGTTGCACTTGGGAACGGCGCGAACCGAATTCGTTCTGCTGGCTCATCGGTGCTGCAGCGGCAGCCAGTTCAGCCCGCTCCTACTGTAAAAACTGGTGCCCGCCTTGCGCCATCACAGGCACCTGTTCAGCCGTTTCCACAAGCGCCTCAACAGGTTGCAGCCGTGCCGCAAACATTGCCACCAGCTTTGCCGGCGGCTCAGCCTGGCACGGGCATAGACACGACAGTCACTGGCACTCCGACGGGCGCCGCGCCTCGTAGCTGGCAGGGCTGGTCAGCTGCTGGTGGTACGGCCATCACGGCCCGTCAAGGCGAGACCGTTTACAATCTCTCACGCCGCTACGGCGTGCCTGCCAACGCCATCATTGGCGTCAACAATCTTGGTTCTGGTGGGCTGCAGGCGGGTCAGCGGGTCGTTATCCCGACATATCAGTTCAATCGACAGGCGGGCGTCTCTGCGCCGGACGCGAACTCCAATGTCCAGGCGTCCTCCAGCGCGCTTGGTTGGAAGAATAAACTACCGCAGCAGGTCGCTCCGCCGCGCCGCGCGCCGGACCGCATGGTGGTTGCGTCCGTAGCTGCGCCTCGGACGCTCGTCCCGGCGCAAGCAAGCACGGTCCAGCCATTGCCGCCAAAGCCAGCAACGAGCACTCGGATTGCGGCGCCACAGCCCTATACACGGCCAAAGGCCGTTGCTCCGACCGCGAGTGGCGCATCCTACAAGGTTGCCTCTGGAGATACAGTCTCCGCGATAGCCCGTCGCCATGGCGTTTCTGCAAAGGCACTCATGGCTCACAACGGCATGTCCAATCCGAACATTCGCGTCGGTCAGACACTCTCCATACCAACGGGCGGAACGGCAGTTCTGGCCGGTGCGCCGAAGCCTGTTCGCCCCGTTCAAACCGCGCTCGCACCGCGTGAACCCAAAGGCGGCAGCGCAGATATTGTGACCGGCTCCACACCGTCTCAAGGTGTCGATCCCATCATCACTGGCTCCACTCAGGCAACCTCACCAGAAGCCTCCGGCATTTCAAATCTGCGCTGGCCGGTGCGTGGACGCGTGTTGGCCAACTTTGGACAGATGGTGGATGGAAAGCGCAATGACGGTATCGACATTGCCGTTCCCGAAGGCACATCAGTGAAAGCGGCCGAGAACGGGGTCGTCCTGTATTCCGGCAATGAGCTAGCCGGTTTTGGCAACCTCGTCCTCATCAAGCACGAGGGCGGTCTTGTGACGGCCTATGCCCACAATGCTTCGCTTCAAGTGAAGCGGGGGCAAAGCGTCGCCCGCGGCCAGACGATTGCGCGGGCCGGCCGAACCGGCGATGCGTCAACCTCCAAGGTGCATTTCGAAGTCCGCAAGAACTCCACGCCGGTCAATCCGCTTACTTATCTTGGCGGTTAGCCTGATGCGTCCTGGGCTGAAACGCCCAGTTCGCCCGCCAGATCCTGTGTGAACTGCCACGCAACGCGCCCGGATCGTCCTCCGCGTCCGGTTGCCCAGGTCAACGCACGCTGGCGGAGATCGTCCTTCTCAAGTGGCAGCTTGAGAGCCTCGGCATAACCCTCGACCATCGATAGATAGTCGTCCTGGCTGCAATTGTGGAAGCCGAGCCAAAGCCCAAACCGGTCTGACAATGAGACCTTCTCGTGGACCGCTTCGGACGGGTTGATCGCGGTTGAGCGCTCGTTGTCAATCATGTCGCGGGGCAGCAAATGCCTTCGGTTGGACGTAGCGTAGAGCAGCACGTTCTCGGGGCGCCCTTCGATCCCACCGTCCAGAGCAGCTTTCAGCGCTTTATAATCTGTATCGTCATGGTCGAAAGACAGGTCATCGCAGAACAGAAGAGCGGGTAGTCCGGCTTCCTTCAGCAGACCGAGCAGCACTGGCAGGGTGCTGATGTCTTCCCTGTGGATTTCAACGAGTTTGAGATCGGAGTTGGTATCGTTCGTCACGGCATGATGGGCTGCCTTGACCAGAGAGGATTTACCCATACCCCGCGCACCCCACAGCAGAACGTTGTTCGCGGGGAGACCTTTTGCAAAGCGCCGTGTGTTCTCGACCAGAAGGTTGCGCGATCTGTCGATGCCTTTGAGGAGCGAGATATCGACCCGATTGACGCTGGCCACCGGCTGTAGCTCCATCAAGGAGGCGTTCCAAACGAACGCGCTGGCCGAGGTCAAATCCGCCGGGTTGGCTTTGGGAGGCGCTATGCGCTCCGCCACAGTGATCAGATGATCCAGTTTTGCAGAAAGTGCGGCAACAAGGCCGGCGTCGGGATCAATCTTGCTCATGGATTGGAAATCCTGCCTATTCTGGAGGGCAACATCTTGCACACATCGCCCATTCAACCCAGCTGTTGCAACAGGGCTCAGCCTGATTGCAATAGGGGGAGGCGTGAGTATAGTCCGCCCGCCCATTAAGGAGTTTCAGCATGTTCATCACACCGGCATATGCGCAGGCCGCAGGCGGCGGCGCAGACATCTTCACCAGTTTTCTCATGCCGTTGCTGCTGATCCTGCCGATCTTCTATTTCTTCCTGATCCGCCCTCAGCGCCAGCAAATGAAACAGCGCGAAGAGATGCTCTCCAACATTCGTCGCGGTGACACGATCGTGACGGCTGGCGGCCTGACAGGACGCGTCACCAAGGTTATCGATGACAACGAAGTCGAGATGGAACTGACGAAAGACGTGCGTGTTCGTGTGGTGCGCACCTACATCTCAACGGTACGCGCCAAGGGCGAGCCGGTGAACGATAACTCGACCAAGACAAACGCGAAGAAGGCGGCGAAATAGGCTCTCCACGCGCCAGCCGACCTTACGGACAACCAACCGGCCTGATCGGCCAGCGGGACTGACATGCTCTATTTTGAACGCTGGAAGATGATCGCCATCCTTGGCACCGTCCTGGCGGCTTTTGCCTTCGCATTTCCCAATGTTCTGAACGAACAGACCGCGTCGTCGTTGCCTTCGCCGCTGGATCAGTCCCGCCTGAACCTGGGCCTCGATCTGCAGGGCGGCGTCTATCTTCTTGCGGAGATTGACGAAGCCGAACTGACCGACTCGCGGTTGGAGAACTTGCGCGAAGAGCTCTGCCCACCCCTGCGGGAGACCCGTACGGGCTGTTCTGCCATGACCTACACCGACACCGGTGTGCGGATACGGCTGTCTGACGACGAGAAGCGCAATCAGTTGAAGGCAGCGACTGAAGAGTTGCTGCTGCCACTTCAGACCGGCGTGTTTGGCCAGGCCCCGATCGAAGAGATCGAGCTCATCGAAGAGTCTGGCTTCATCACCTACAATCTGACCCGCCAGGGCCTTGATAAGCGTTTGAATGACGCAGTTGAGAAGGCCATCGAAGTCATTCGCCGCCGTATTGACGCTCTTGGTGTCAGCGAGCCGCAGATCCAGCGCCAGGGCGTTGGCCGCATCGTTATTCAGGCGCCGGGCGCTGAAGATGCTCAAGAATTGAAGGATACCATTGGTGAACCGGCTCGCATGAGCTTCCATTTAGTGTCTGAAGAGGCGGACCCTGCCGCCGTCCTTCAGGGGCAGCGCCCGCCGCGTGGCACGGAAGTGCTCAACACCAATGACGATCCACCGCTGCCCGTTCTCATTCAGACCCGGGAGCTTCTCACCGGTGAAGATCTTGCAGGGGCGACACCTGGCTTTGACAGCCGAACCAACCAGCCGGTTGTGAACTTTACTTTCAACAGCCGCGGCGGACAAATATTTGCCGACATCACCCAGCGAAATGTGGGCCGACCCTTCGCCATCGTGCTCGACGGAACAGTGCTCACCGCACCGGTTATCAACGAGCCTATTCTGGGTGGGGCAGGTCAGATTTCCGGCAACTTCACGGCTGAAAGCGCGAACGCGCTTGCGATCCAGATCTCTTCTGGTGCGTTGCCAGCACGTTTGACCTACCTCGAAGAACGCACGGTAGGGCCGAGTCTTGGAGCCGACTCCATCGTCGCCGGCGAACTGGCCGGCATCGTGGGGGCGGTGTTGGTCCTTACCTTCATGTTCCTCGCTTACGGCAAGCTGGGCATCATCGCTAACATCGCGCTGACGGCGAACATCGTGATGATTCTGGCTCTTCTGAGTGTGTTGGGCGCGACCCTCACGCTACCGGGTATTGCGGGCATCGTGTTGACCGTCGGCATGGCTGTGGACTCTAACGTTCTGATCTACGAGCGCATACGTGAAGAGCGGCGCAATGGCCGGAATGTCATCCAGGCCATTGATGCCGGTTTCCGCCGGGCGCTCGTCACCATCATCGATGCCAGCCTGACCACGCTGCTGGCTGCGGTCATCCTCTTCTATCTGGGTTCAGGCCCGATCCGCGGCTTCGCAGTTACACTGGCCATCGGTATCGTCACGACCGTGTTCACCGCCTTCACCCTGACGCGCCTTATGATTGCGGTCTGGGTGCAAAAAACCCGTCCGAAGGAGCTGCCGAAGCGTTGGATCTCGCTGGTCAAGGACGACACGCACATCCCCTTCATGCCGTGGCGCAAGATTGCCTTCCCGGCGTCTGCGGTGACCGTTCTTCTGTCTGCTGTCATGTTCGTCACCGTTGGCCTCAATCTTGGCATCGACTTCAAAGGTGGAACGCTCTTTGAAGTGCAGTCCCGCGCCGCAGTTGCAGACCTGGCCGACGTACGAGACCGCATGAACGAGCTCAATCTGGGCGATGTGCAGGTTCAGGAGTTTGGAACGCCCCGTGACGTTCTGATCCGCGTCGAGCCTCAGGAAGCAGGCTCCAATGGCGAGCAGAGCGTTGTTGCTCTGGTCACCAACGTGCTGGGCGAAGACTATGAGATACGCCGACAGGAGGCTGTTGGCCCGACCGTGTCTGGTGAGCTGGCACGGGCCGGAACCATTGCGGTCGTTGTCGCTCTACTGGCGATCCTGGTTTACATCTGGCTCCGGTTCGAATGGCAGTTTGCTCTCGGCGCCATCGCGGCCACGACACACGATGTCATTCTGACGATCGGCATGTTCTCTCTGGTGGGCATTGAGTTTGGCCTTGCGAGTATCGCCGCTATCTTAACAATCGTCGGCTACTCGCTAAACGACACCGTGGTGGTGTATGACCGCGTTCGCGAAAATCTGCGCCGCTACAAGAAGATGGAGATTCCGGAGCTGCTGGATATGTCCATCAATCAGATGCTGCCACGGACGATCCTGACGTCGGTCACCACTTTGCTGGCACTTCTGGCGCTCTACACATTGGGTGGCGAGGTCCTGGCGTCCTTCACCTTTGCCATGATCTTCGGTGTGATCATCGGCACCTACTCATCGATCTTCATGGCTGCTCCGCTGCTGATCTTGTTCAATCTTCGACCAGGCGCATTGAGCAATGATGATGTGGACGCGGAAAAGAGGGCGACAGCGAACACATCAGCTGATCTGAATGTCTGACGATATCGCTGAGCGCCCTGGCGCTGCTGGCCGAGGGCAGGCAACGGTGATGCGCGAAGCGCACTTTCCTGATCGTGCACCGGTGGATGCCTATGGCGACGGGGGATTTCGCTTTGCCGGCATGTCCCATCGCGGCGCCATCATGTGTCTGCCCAGCGGCATTTATGGTTGGGCGGCTGAAAATCCCGATGATCTATCTGACCGCAAGCTGTTTGATCGCGCCACCGGTGAAGGCGACGCGCTGGAACTTCTTTTTGTCGGAACGGGAACCGATCTCGTTCCGCTGCAAGCCAGTGTTCGCAGCCATCTCGAAGAACACACGATCCGGACCGAAGTGATGGCAACCGGCGCCGCCATCCGCACCTTCAATGTTCTGCTGGCCGAGGGAAGGCTGGTGGGGGCAGCTCTTCTGCCGGTGGGTTGATCGCTGTGGAGCAGTCCGCCGCCTTTGATATTTGCGTCTATCTCGTCCGGTCTGAGAACCGGCCCCGCTACATATCGCTGGTTTATGCGGCACAAGAGCTTCGGCCGGCCTTGTGCGCGCTTTTCGCGTTTGAAATCGAGATCGCTCGAATCCCGAACCTCGTCCAGGAGCCAATGGCCGGTGAGCTGCGCCTTCAATGGTGGAGAGACGCCATCAGGCTGGGCGACCGGTCTATGCCGCTGGCCGCTGCGCTTGTGGCAACGATTGATGAGCATGCGCTGTCCATATCCACCTTCGACGCGCTGCTGGATGCACGCATATCAGATTTGTACGCCGACCCGCCCGCAACCCTTGGGGATGCAGAAGGCCATGCGGGCGAAACCCGGTCCGTCATTTATCAGTTGGCATGCCAAATTCTGCACGGCCCTCGGGCAGCAGATTTTTACGACCGTTCGGGGCATGCCGGCGTCTTGAGTTACTGGCTTGACGGTATGGCAAGCCTTTCAGGCACCAGTGCCCTGAAACGCTCCTTCATACCGGGTGACATCCTCGCCGAGTTTGGCGTCGATCCGCAAAGTCCATTGGACCCGTCAAGGTTCGACAGCACGACCCGTGAGAGGATCGAGGGGTGGGTTATGGCGGAGGCGAAGAGTCATCATTTCGAAGTGTTCAGGAATTGGAGCGCGTTGAAGCCCCATGAGCGCATGCCTTATCTCGACCTCGCGCCGCGGGTCGCCGCCATGCGAGCTGGAAGCATCAGCCCTTTGACATCGGTCTGGACTATCTGGCGAAGTGCCCGAGGGCGCATTCCCAGCTTGCCAGGCTAAGCGGCCTTATGGGCTGCGTCCTCTGACAGGTCAGGGGCAGGCACATTGAGCCAGCGCGAAGCGTCGGTCAAAGCTCGGCGCGCGAGAGCCTGTTTGCGAGCAACCGTTTTTTCTTTTCCGCGCAATCGCTTTCCATCGGGATGCTTGTTGGGCGCATCCACGGGGGGGAACAGGCCGAAATTCACATTCATGGGCTGAAACGAGCGCTTCTTCTCATCGGACGATGAAATATGACCGCCGGTGATGTGTGCGAGCAGCGCACCCATTGCAGTTGTCGCAGGCGGCAGATTTGCCGCCTGGCCATCGCGCTCTTCAACGGTGAAGCGACCTGCGAGCAGACCGATAGCGGCTGACTCCACATAGCCTTCACATCCCGTCATCTGGCCCGCGAACCGGATGCGTGTTTCGCTTTTCAGTTGCAGTGACGGAGACAACAGATTGGGCGAATCCAGATAGGTGTTGCGATGAAGGCCGCCGAGCCGCGCAAACTCAGCATCTTCGAGGCCAGGAATGGTTCGGAAAATCTCGGCTTGAGCGCCGTATCGCAGTTTCGTTTGGAAGCCGACCATGTTGTAGAGCGTGCCGAGGGCATTGTCCTGCCGCAACTGCACCACAGCGTAGGGCTTTTCGTCTGGTTTGTGGCGATTGGTAAGCCCCATGGGCTTGAGCGGACCGTAACGCATGGTTTCGCGTCCCCGTTCCGCCATCACTTCAACGGGCATGCAACCTTCAAAATAGGGCGTGCCCTCCCATTCCTTGAACTCTGTTTTTGGTCCGTCGAGAAGCGAGTCAACAAACGCCTCATACTGATCCCGGTCGAGTGGGCAGTTGATGTAGTCAGCACCTGTGCCGCCGGGTCCGACCTTGTCGTAGCGAGATTGGAACCAGGCAACGTCCATATTGATTGAATCGAAGTGGACGATGGGCGCGATGGCGTCGAAAAAGGCGAGGGCGTCCTGACCGGTGCGCTGCGCGATTCCTTCCGCTAGGCTCGAACCCGTTAGTGGCCCGGACGCAATGATGGTTTGACCCCACTCCTCAGGCGGAAAACCGGTAATTTCTTCGCGGCAGATCTCGATATTCGGTTCCGCTTCCAGGGCGGCTGTCACCTTCTGCGAGAAGGCCTCACGATCAACGGCAAGAGCGCTGCCCGCCGGGACTTGCGTTTCATCGGCACAGCGCATGATCAGCGATCCCGCCATGCGCATCTCAGCGTGGATCAAACCGACGGCGTTGTTGAGCGCATCATCCGAGCGAAAAGAGTTGGAGCAGACAAGTTCTGCCAGCCCCTCCGTGACGTGCGCCTCTGTCATGCGGTGGGGGCGCATCTCGTGAAGTACGACCGAGTGACCGGATCGTGCGATTTGCCAGGCGGCTTCAGAACCTGCGAGGCCTCCGCCGATAATGTGAATGGGCTTTGATGTCATGCACGCCTTGTAGCGATGCTCCGGCGATGCGGCAACGCGACTTGGATGACACAAAAAGAAAACGCCCGACAGTGGGAGGAGGTACTGTCGAGCGTTCGCATTATTGGGCCCGTCCAGTTTGGGAGGAGGAGGGCGGGCCACTGACCCAGTGCCTAAATGGGAGGAGAGGCACTGAATACGACTTTCAGCCGAAGCTGACGCGCGGCTGACCGCGCCTTGTGACAAAGATATAGGTGAACGGGCGGCGTCCGGTTAGCGGTTTCCCAGCATGGCAGCCATGCGCTCTGCGCAGGGCTTGCCTATTCAGCGGCTTCCGGCGGCATCGCCCGCGCTGCTTCGTCATGCAGCTCGATCGGCTTGCCTGGCTTCCGTTTCAGCAACTCCGCCAGGAACTGGCCGGTATAGGATTCTTCGACCTTCGCCACATCTTCCGGCGTTCCTTCAGCCACAATCTGGCCTCCACCATCACCGCCTTCCGGTCCGATATCGATCACCCAATCCGCTGTCTTGATGACCTCGAGATTGTGCTCAATCACCACCACTGAGTTTCCGGCATCGACCAGCTGATGCAGCACGTCGAGCAGTTTGGCCACATCGTGGAAGTGCAGACCGGTTGTGGGTTCGTCCAATATGTAAAGGGTGCGGCCAGTGGCTCGTTTGGCCAATTCCTTCGCCAGCTTCACCCTTTGCGCTTCACCGCCGGACAGCGTTGTCGCCTGTTGTCCGACTTTGATGTATCCCAAGCCCACCTCTTTGAGCATGGCTAGCTTATCCCGGACCGATGGCACGGCGGCAAAGAACTCGACACCTTCATCCACCGTCATGTCGAGCACATCGGCAATGCTCTTGCCTTTGAACTCAACTTCCAGCGTTTCGCGGTTGTAGCGTTTGCCTTCGCACACATCGCAGGTGACGTAGACATCCGGCAGGAAGTGCATCTCAATCTTGATGACGCCGTCACCCTGGCAAGCTTCGCAGCGCCCACCCTTAACGTTGAAGGAGAAGCGGCCAGGCTGATAGCCACGGGTCTTGGCCTCTGGAAGTGAAGCAAACCACTCGCGGATGGGCGTGAACGCGCCGGTATAGGTTGCCGGGTTAGACCGCGGCGTGCGGCCGATAGGCGACTGATCTATGTCGATCACCTTATCCAGATGCTCAAAACCATCGATGCCTTTGTGCGGCGCGGGCAGAGCCCGGGCGCCGTTTATGCGCCGCGCGGCAGCCTTGAAAAGGGTCTCGATCAGAAAGGTCGATTTGCCGCCGCCGGATACGCCTGTGACCGCCGTGAAGGTCCCCAACGGGATCGACGCCGTGACGTTCTGCAGATTGTTGCCTGTCGCGCCTTTGACCGTGAGCTTCCGATTGCGCTGTGCTTTGCGCCGCTTGGCTGGAACTTCAATGAAGTACTCACCGGACAGATATTTGCCGGTGATGCTCTCCGGCGTCGCCATAATATCGTTCGGCGTGCCGTGGGCGATGATATTGCCACCATGCACACCGGCATTGGGGCCAATATCGACGACATGATCCGCTGTGAGTATCGCATCCTCGTCATGTTCGACCACAACCACCGTATTGCCGAGGTCCCGCAAGCCGCGCAGGCTCTCTAGAAGGCGGGCATTATCGCGCTGGTGCAGCCCGATGGACGGCTCGTCCAGAACGTAAAGCACGCCCGTCAGTCCTGAACCGATCTGGCTGGCCAGCCGGATGCGCTGGCTCTCGCCGCCCGACAGGGTGCCGGAGTTCCGAGACATGCCCAGATAGTCGAGGCCGACATTGTTGAGGAAGGTCAGCCGCTCGCGGATCTCCTTGAGAATCCGATGGGCGATCTCATTCTGCTTGTCCGAAAGCTTGTCCGGCAGGGCCTCCACCCAGGCGAGCGCATTCCGAATGGACAGTTCAGACACCTGACTGATGTGCTGACCGTCGATTTTCACCGCCAGTGCTTCCGGCTTCAGCCGGGCGCCTCCACAGGCGTGGCACGGCGTGGTCGCCATGAACTTCTCAATATCTTCGCGCACCCAACTGGAATCCGTTTCGCGCCAGCGCCGCTCGAGATTGGGAATGACACCTTCAAAGCTCTTCTTGGTTTTGTAGGTACGCAGCCCGTCATCATATTCAAACTGGATGCTGGTCGACCCGGTGCCGCGCAAAATGACGTTCTTGGCCTCGTCAGACAGATCACGCCAGCGATCCGACATGGTGAAGCCGTAATGCTTGCCGAGCGCTTCCAGTGTCTGTGCGTAGTAGGGTGAGGGCGTTGAGCTCTTGGACCAGGGCGCAATGGCGCCGCCGCGTAACGTCAGGCTGTCATCAGGTACGACCAGCCCGACATCCAGCGCTCTCTCGGTGCCCAGCCCATCGCACGAAGGGCATGCGCCGAACGGGTTGTTGAACGAGAAAAGGCGGGGCTCAATCTCAGGGATGGTGAAGCCGGAGACGGGGCAGGCGAACTTCTCTGAGAAGATCACGCGCTCATGGGTTTCGTTCTTGTTCTTGTTGACCCCCTGCATCGCCTCATCAGACAAGGGCTTGTCCGCCAGTTCGGCAATCGCCAAGCCGTCCGACAGACGCAGGGCCGTCTCCATGGAATCGGCAAGGCGGGACGCCATGTCCTCACGCACCACGATACGATCGACCACCACATCGATGTCGTGTTTGTATTTTTTGTCGAGAGCCGGTGCATCGGCAATTTCGTGAAAGGCACCGTCAATCTTGACGCGCTGGAAGCCCTTCTTCTGAAGCTCAGCCAGTTCCTTCCGATATTCGCCCTTCCGGCCCTGAACGATGGGCGCCAGGAGATATAAGCGCGTGCCTTCTTCCATGGCGAGAACGCGGTCCACCATCTGACTGACGGTCTGGCTTTCGATGGGCAGGCCGGTGGCCGGTGAATAGGGAATACCAACCCGCGCCCACAGAAGACGCATGTAGTCGTAAATCTCGGTGACAGTTCCCACGGTGGAACGGGGGTTTTTGGATGTGGTCTTCTGCTCAATGGAGATTGCTGGCGACAGACCTTCAATAGAGTCGACGTCGGGCTTCTGCATCATCTCGAGGAACTGGCGGGCATAGGCCGACAGGCTTTCGACATAACGCCGCTGGCCTTCTGCATAGATGGTGTCGAATGCGAGGGACGACTTGCCCGAGCCAGACAGGCCGGTCATCACGACGAGCTTGTCGCGCGGTATATCGAGGTCAACGTTCTTCAGATTGTGTTCGCGCGCACCGCGCACCGAAATGTGCTTGTGATCTACCATCTGGAAGCGCTCAACCATCTCGCATCAATGAGTGTTTTGGACATCCGTGGTTCCGCAGAACCATGAAATGTTCCTCGATCTAGATAAGACCCGCCATGATGATGTCGAGTGGCTTCTGCTCGTCTGTGGAAACATACTGACATTCGGGCCGGTCTTGATTCTTGATGTTGAAGGTAATAGAACAATACAAGAACATAAAGGGTCGGCTAACGAGGCAATCCTGTGAGAATGTGTGTGCAACGCATTCGTTTCCTCGAGCGGTATTGGGCGTCTTGGCTGCAGTCTGTAGGTTGCGTGAAAGAAGCCTGAGTTGGCGGCAGTGTCGGAGAGTGAAATGGCCGGAAGTGTGAACAAAGTGATTTTGGTGGGCAATCTGGGTGCCGACCCTGAAATTCGCCGGACGCAGGATGGCAAGGCGATTGCCAACATGTCGGTTGCCACTTCGGAGAGCTGGCGCGACCGCAACACTGGTGAGCGCCGTGAGAAAACCGAGTGGCACCGCGTGGTCTGCTTTAACGATGGCCTGAACAAGGTGATCGAGCAGTATGTGAAGAAAGGCACCACGGTCTATCTCGAGGGCAACCTTCAAACGCGCAAATGGCAGGATCAGAACGGCCAGGACAAATACACGACCGAAGTCGTGCTGCAGCCCTATACCGGCGTGCTGACCATGTTGGGAGGCCGCAATGCGGGTGACGTCGGAGGCCAGATGGGTGGCGGAGGCGGTGGCCAAATGGGCTATGACGGACCGTCTGGCGGCGGCTCGAGCGGTGGCGGATATGGCGGTCAGTCCGGCGGTGGCAGCTTCGGAGGCGGCATCGACGACGACATCCCGTTCTGATTGAGCGGTTTTGATCAGGCTGTTCTGATCGAGAACATGTTGTCGTTACGGAATGTTTTGAATAGCTTACCCACAATCATCAGTCGTCATGACTGGCCATTGCAGGTTTGAGGGGAAAGCGCGATGCGGATAGCGCTGATAGGAATCGTTCTTCTACAGTTTGCCGGTGCCCAGATTGCACTTGCGGGCGGAGCAGACGTTGTGGACGTGAACGTTCGAGAGCGGTCCGACGGCTCGTTCCTGTTTGAGGTAACGGTGTCTCATGCCGATGAAGGCTGGGACCATTATGCCAACGCCTTTGAAATTGTCGATGAAAGCGGGGCCGTGCTCGGAACGCGTGTGCTGGCTCACCCGCACGTCAATGAGCAGCCGTTCACACGGTCCCTGAACAGCGTTCAGGTGCCGGCGGGTCTGTCGAAGGTGATCGTGGGGGCCGTCGACAATGTTCATGACCGGACGGGCAAAACCATGACGGTGACACTGCCCGGTCGATAAGTCGCGATTATGGGCGAGGGACGGCTGACTGGGTAACCATCTCAAGTCGGCAGTTCAAAGCACAACCAATCCGGCGCTATGAGACTGTTCCACCGTTATGAGACCGTGGCCGCCATTGCGCCTCTAATGCCGTCCACCACGTACTGGACCGACAAAGCCGCCAGAAGCACGCCCAACAGTCTTGTAAGCAGCGCACGGCCCGTGACTCCCAGAAACCGGTCAAGGCTTTCCGCCGCCAGAAACACGGCGGCGAGGATCAGGCCACATGCCACCAGCATCGCGCATAAGGCAGCCATGCCCACCGCGCCGCTGAACTCACCGCTCAGCAGCACGGTTGCCGAGATTGCACCGGGCCCGGCTATCAACGGCGTCGCAAGCGGAAAGGCGGCGATGTTTCGGATGTCGTCTTGGGTCACGGCGGTGTTCGCGGTGCTTTCCTGTCTTTGCTGGCGCTTTTCGAAGATCATTTCAAATGCGATGGCGAACAGAAGAAGGCCGCCGGCAATGCGAAATGAATTGAGGCTGATTCCCAATGCATCGAGGAGGCCGGCGCCAAAAAACGCAAAAACCAGCAGGACGGCTATGCCCGTGATGGTCGCCCGCAGGCCGACCTGACGCCTCTGGTTCCTGTCCATTCCACTTGTCAGACTGAGAAAAATCGGAGCCAGGCCAGGCGGATCAATGGTGACAAGAAGCGTCGCGAGCGCGCTCACAAGCAGGGCGGTGTCCATCGTGCTTTTTCTCCATGGTCCTGCTCTTGAAATGACGGTCTGAGAACGGCGCCGCAAGCATTTCCTTCTGGTGCGAGGCGAATGCGGTGGACGAGCTTGATTGATGTGCTCAAAGTTGGCGTGTGGCTCGCCAATTCGCTATATTTCTTAGGCAATTATAGCGAGAATCATACGTGATCGAAGATAGTCCTGACACACCCGAAGATGCCGACACAGACACCACTGCGGAAGGCGGTGGATTTGGCAGTTCCGATGGAGGATCGGCTGGTGTAGCAGCTCCGTTGCCGGAGGGCGTCGAGGGCATCTCGATCGTCGATGAGATGCAGCGCAGCTATCTCGATTACGCCATGAGCGTGATCGTAAGTCGGGCGCTGCCTGATGCGCGCGATGGCATGAAGCCTGTCCATCGGCGCATCCTGTATGCCATGCACGACATGAAGCTCGAGTGGAACAAGGGCTACCGGAAATCGGCCGGTGTCGTGGGTGAGGTGATGGGTAAATATCACCCCCACGGTGACGCTGCGATTTACGATTCTCTCGTCCGCATGGCGCAGGACTGGTCCCTCCGCGTTCCGCTGATCGATGGGCAGGGCAATTTCGGTTCCATTGACGGCGACCCGCCGGCTGCCATGCGCTACACGGAATGCCGCCTCGAAAAGATCAGCCACACTCTGGTTGAGGACATTGATAAGGAAACCGTCGATTTCGAAGACAATTATGACGGTCGCGAGCGTGAGCCGAGCGTTCTGCCCGCCCGGTTCCCCAATCTGCTGGTCAACGGATCGGGCGGTATTGCCGTCGGCATGGCGACGAACATTCCGCCGCACAATCTGGGAGAAGTCATCAATGGCTGTGTCGCGCTGATCGACAAGCCAGACATTACGCTGCCGGAGTTGAGCGAAATCATTCCCGGGCCCGATTTCCCCACGGGTGGGATTATTTTGGGTCGTGGGATCGCATCCGCCTACGCCACGGGTCGTGGATCGATCATGATGCGCGCCAAAGTGCACACCGAAAAAACCCGTGGCGACCGGGAAGCCATCGTCGCCACCGAGATTCCTTATCAAGTCAACAAGTCGAGCCTGATTGAGAAGATTGCCGAACTGGTGCGTGAAAAGCGTGTCGAGGGCATCTCCGACATTCGAGACGAAAGCGATCGTGACGGTTATCGTGTGGTGATCGAACTGAAAAAGGACGCCAATGCGGACGTCATTCTCAATCAGCTTTATCGGTTCACGCAGCTGCAGACTTCGTTTGGCGCCAATATGGTGGCTCTCAATGGCGGCAAGCCTAAGCAACTGAACCTCATCGACCTTCTGTCTGCCTTCACCGCCTTCCGCGAAGAAGTGGTGCAGAAGCGTACGAAATTCCTGCTTCGTAAGGCGCGGGACCGCGCCCACGTTTTGGTTGGCCTCGCCATTGCCGTCGCCAATATCGATGAAGTGATCGCGCTCATTCGCAATGCGCCCGACCCTGCGACGGCAAGAAGCCAGTTGATGGAGCGTCGCTGGCCCGCTGGCGATGTTGCCGCTCTGGTCGAATTGATCTCGGATCCTCGGCACGGCTTGAACGAAGACCAGACCTACAATCTGTCAGAAACACAGGCTCGTGCGATCCTGGACCTGCGTTTGCAGCGACTGACGGCCTTGGGGCGCGACGAGATCGCGGACGAGCTCAACACCATTGGTGCGGAGATCAAGGAGTATCTCGATATTCTCGCGAGCCGCGTTCGCATCCTTGAGATCGTCAAAAACGAGCTGATTGAACTGCGGGACGAATATGCCACGCCGCGCCGCACGGAGCTTGCCGATGGCGGCCCGGATATGGACGATGAAGACTTGATTGCGCGCGAAGACATGGTGGTGACGGTCAGCCATGGCGGTTACATCAAGCGCGTGCCGCTCTCCACCTATCGTGCTCAGAGGCGCGGGGGCAAAGGCCGGTCTGGCATGGCGACGCGTGACGAAGATTTTGTCAGCCGCCTGTTTGTGCTCAACACCCACACGCCGGTTCTGTTCTTTTCGTCGCGCGGTATCGTCTACAAGCTCAAGGTCTGGCGGTTGCCGCTTGCTCAGCCGCAATCACGCGGCAAGGCGCTGGTGAATATATTGCCGCTTGAGCAGGGCGAGCGGATCACAACTATCATGCCGCTGCCAGAGGATGAGAGCGCGGCAGGCGAACTGGAAATCATGTTCGCCACGCGCAAAGGCACCATTCGGCGCAATTCGCTGGCTGACTTTGTGCAGGTCAATCGCAACGGCAAAATCGCCATGAAACTGGATGATGAAGATGATGCGATCATCGGCGTCGATATCGCCCGGTCGGATCAGGATGTGCTTCTGACCACTGCGCTTGGGCAGGCCATCCGGTTCCCGGTGGCGGACCTGCGCGTCTTCGCAAGCCGCAACTCCACTGGCGTCCGCGGCATCAACCTGGGGCAGGGCGACCGCGTGATTTCCATGTGTATTCTCGACGGCTTCGACGCCACAACTGAAGAGCGGGATGCCTATATCAAGATCTCGCGCCAGCTGCGTGACGAGGAAGAAGGAGAAGGCGGTCCGCCCGACTTCTCCATTGTTGGTGGCGAAGAGCGTTATCAGCAAATGGCGGATGCAGAGCAGTTCCTTTTGAGCCTTTCGCGAAACGGATATGGCAAACGGTCCTCAACGTTCGAGTACCGACGCTCAGGCCGTGGCGGCAAAGGCATCACAGCCATGGCGGTAAATGAGCGCAATGGCGACCTCGTGGGCAGTTTCCCGGTCAATGCGGACGATGAAATCATGCTCGTGTCCAATGGAGGCAAGCTGATCCGTGTTCCGGTTGACGGCATTCGGATCGCCGGTCGCGCAACGCAGGGGGTAACCGTCTTCTCCACCGCTTCCGACGAGGAGGTGGTGTCCGTCGAGCGCATCTCCGATGTATCAGACGATGAGGATGCGGAGGATGGCGGAGTTGAAGCTGCTGACGCGCCCTCGGATTCGGAAGCGACGGAGTAGAGGCGCGCCATGATCGAGTTGTCGACTTTCCTTGCTTACTCAGCAGCGTCCATCGCGCTCATCATCGTTCCGGGACCAACCGTCACTGTCATCATCGCCAACTCTCTGCGCTACGGGCCCCGTCCGGGCCTTTGGAACATCGCGGGAACGCAGCTTGGCGTGGCCATCATGGTGGTTGTGCTGGCTTTTGGCCTGGACTTCATAGTGCGCGAAGCCGGATATTTTTTCGAGGTTTTGCGGTGGATTGGCGCGGCCTATCTTGTCTGGCTTGGCATCAAGCTGTGGCGATCCGATGGTTCGCTGGGCGAAGCGGATGCGGCCCCTCCAAAGCCTGACAGTGCCTATTTCTGGCAGGGCTTCCTTGTGATCCTGTCGAACCCGAAACTCCTGGTGTTCTTTGGTGCCTTCATCCCGCAATTCGTTGATCCATCAGGCAACACTGTGGTTCAGACCCTGATATTTGGCGGGCTTTTCATGCTCTATGCGACGATCTTTGACAGTGCCTATGCGCTGTTCGCGAGCCGGGCTGGGTCGCTCCTGTCTCGCCGACGAGTGAGGCTTGTCGAGCGAGCCAGCGGCACGGCGCTGATTGGTGGTGGGGTTTGGTTGGCGATGGCAAAAGGCGTAAGAAACTGAGCACGAGACCAGCGGATACCGCTTCATGACACATCGCATCGCCTACTTTTCGGGTTCCTTTGACCCGTTCACACTCGGACATCTCGACCTCCTGGCACAATCACTCAACCTCGCTGATCGCGTGGTCGTCGGCATTGGTGTGCATGCGGGCAAAACACCGCTGTTCGATTTTGAAGACCGTGCCAACCTCGTGCGATCAACGGTGGCAGAGTTCGAACTGGACCCGGACCGCATAGATGTCGAACCCTTTCGCGGTCTGGTTGTGGATGCGGCTCAGGAGGCCCAGGCAAGCGTTCTGGTGCGGGGTCTGCGTGATGCCAACGACCTTCCCTATGAGATGCAGATGGCGGGCATGAACGGAACGCTGGCGCCCGGTTTGCAGACCGTATTTTTGCCCGCATCTCCTGAAACGAGATTCATTACCGGAACACTCGTCCGTCAGATCGCGTCTATGCGTGGCAATATAGAGCCATTCGTTAGCGCGTCTGTTGCTGAAGCGCTTGAAAAGCGTTTTGCCAAACCAAACTAGGTGTCGTCAGAAACGCCGAACAACCCTCGAAAGGCAGACCCATGCTTTCAAACATAACCCGCCGCACGGCCCTCGCCATTGGCCTTTCATTGGCAGTGGCTGGAACGGCTCAAGCAGCTGATCCTGAGAACACACTTCTGATCGAGTTGAAGGGTGGGACAGTTGAAATTGCTCTCAACACCGACGTTGCACCGCAACACGCGATGCGCCTGAAAGAGCTCGCCCGCGAGGGGTTTTACGATGGCGTGGTTTTCCATCGCGTCATTGATGGGTTCATGGCCCAGACCGGAGATCCGACGGGAACGGGTATGGGCGGCTCTGACAAGCCCGATCTCGAGCAGGAGTTTTCCGACGTGCCGTTTGAGCGCGGCACTGTGGGAATGGCGCGCGCCCGTGACCCTAACAGTGCAAACAGTCAGTTCTTCATCATGTTCGATGAGGGTTCTTTCCTCAATGGCGACTATACGGTCGTTGGGCAGGTCGTGAACGGCATGAATTTTGTGGATGCGATTAAAAAGGGTGACTCAGCTGCCAATGGTGTGGTCCAAGACCCCGACAAGATGCTGAAGGTGCAGGTCGCAGCAGACGCCCAGTAGAAGTTCAATGGAAGGAGCCCTCGTGGCTGATATCAAAGATCCCGAAAACACCCTTGTGCTCGACACGACCAAGGGCCCCATCACAATTCAGCTGCTGCCTGAAGTGGCGCCCAATCACGTCGACCGACTGAAGACACTGGCGCGGGAAGGCTTCTACGACGGCATCGTCTTCCACCGCGTGATTGATGGCTTCATGGCTCAAACCGGTTGCCCGCAGGGTCGTGGCACCGGTGGTTCGGACCATCCAGATCTGGATCAGGAATTCAATGCCACGCCGCATGAGCGCGGCACCTGCTCCATGGCGCGCACCAGCGATCCGAACTCGGCCAACTCTCAGTGGTTCATCTGTTTTGACAAGCAGGAGTTCCTGGACCGGCAATACACGGTGTGGGGCCAGGTGATCGACGGCATGGATGCCGTGGACGCTCTCGCAAAGGGTGAGCCGCCGCGCAATCCAGACGCGATCAACTCCATGAAAGTGGCCGCCGACGCCTAGATTGCGGCTAGAAAACCTATTGCAAGGGGCGCGCTGCGCCCCTTTTTTCTGCATTCCCCCCATCAACTTCGACCGTACAAAAGACGGGCCTTCGCAATGCGCGTGGACGAGTTTGACTTTGAGCTTCCCGAGGAGCGGATCGCCGTTCGCCCGCTCGACGATCGCCTGTCTGCGCGGATGCTTGAAGTGGAGGGGGTAGAACGTCACGATCGGACGATACGGGACCTGCCATCCCTGGTGCGGCCGGGCGATGCGCTGGTCTTCAACGACACCAAAGTCATTCCTGCTCAACTGAATGGCACTCGCGCCCGACTGGACAAACTGACTGGCGAGACCGTGAAAGCGCGCATCAGCGTGACGCTTCACATGATGGACGGTACGGACGGCTGGCACTGCTTTGTGCGACCAGCCAAAAAGGTGAGCTCTGGCGAGCAGATCGACTTCGACGCCGGCCTCTCTGCCAAAGTGGAGCAAAAGTCCGATGGTGGCGAAGTCCTGTTGCGGTTCAACAAGTCCGGCGATGCGCTCATGGCCGCCATCGGCGACGTCGGTGAAATGCCGTTGCCTCCCTACATCGCGTCAAAGCGGGCGCAGGACGCACAGGATCAGACCGACTATCAAACCAGCTATGCCAAACACGAGGGAGCAGTGGCTGCTCCGACCGCCGGTCTGCATTTTACCGCGGAGCTGCTTGATCAACTCCGGGTGGCAGGCGCCAGCCTTCACTTCCTCACGCTGCATGTTGGAGCAGGGACGTTTCTGCCCGTGAAGGCCGAAGACACTGTTGATCACAAGATGCACGCTGAAATTGGCCAATTGAGTGAAGCTACCGCGTCGGCCTTGAACCAGGCGCGCCAGAATGGTGGCCGCATCATCGCGATTGGCACCACAAGCCTGCGTCTGCTGGAAAGTGCGACATCGAACGATGGTATCGTCCAGCCCTTCACTGGTGCGACCGATATTTTCATCACGCCTGGATACCGGTTCCGCGCCGTGGACGGTCTTTTGACGAATTTCCACCTGCCGCGCTCCACTCTCTTTATGCTCGTCAGTGCGTTTGCCGGTCTCCGCGAGATGCGCCGCGCTTATGACCATGCCATAGCGGCCAACTATCGCTTCTACTCCTATGGCGATGCGTGTTTCCTGCATCGCAAACCACTTGAGGATGCCGATGGAAACCTTTGATCGGAATCACACAAGTGATGAGTGGGCCTTCCATTTGCATGGACAGGATGGTGAGGCTCGCAGGGGCTCAGTCGTCACACCGCGCGGCACGATACGCACGCCTGCTTTCATGCCCGTTGGCACCGTTGGAACCGTGAAAGCCATGTACCTCGATCAGGTCGATGAGCTCGGCGCGGATGTTATTCTGGGCAACACTTATCATCTCATGCTGCGCCCGACTGCCGAACGCGTGGATCGTTTGGGTGGTCTGCATAGGTTCATCCGTTGGAAGAGACCGATCCTGACCGATTCCGGCGGATTCCAGGTGATGAGCCTGTCAGGCCTGCGCGAAATGAGCGAGAAGGGCGTTGTGTTCAAGAGCCACATTGATGGCACGCGTCATGAGATGACACCGGAGCGCTCCATCGAAATTCAGAGACTTCTGGGCTCGGACATTCAGATGCAATTGGACGAATGCGTGGCTTTGCCTGCAGAGCCGGCAAGGCAGCGCGAAGCTATGGAACTGTCACTGCGGTGGGCGGAGCGCTGCCGCACCGCTTTTGGCGAGCAGCCTGGGCGAGCGATGTTTGGGATCGTTCAGGGTGGCGATCAGCCCCAATTGCGCCGCGAGTCCGTTGCCGGGCTCGTTGATCTAGACCTCAAAGGCTATTCCATCGGCGGCCTTGCGGTGGGTGAGCCTCAAGACGTGATGCTTGCGATGCTGGAAGTGGTCACACCCATTCTGCCAGCAAGAAAGCCGCGCTATCTGATGGGCGTCGGGACGCCGGATGATCTGCTGGAATCGGTTTCACGCGGCGTCGACATGTTTGATTGCGTAATGCCGACCCGCAGCGGCCGACACGGGTTGGCATTCACCCGCCGCGGAAGGGTCAATCTGAAGAACGCCCGCCATGCCGAAGATCATCGTCCCATCGATGAAGAGAGCCATTGTCCGGCAACCAGAGACTATAGTCGGGCGTATATTCATCACCTTTTGCGCGCCAATGAGGCGCTGGGTGCAATGCTATTGAGTTGGCACAATCTGGCCTACTATCAGGAGCTCATGGCGGGCATGCGCACCGCCATTGAGGAAGGCCGCTTCTTCAACTTCAAAGCGCAGGTCAAAGAAGACTGGGAGAGGGGGGATATCCCGCGCTCATGAGTTAGGTCGAGCGACCACCACGCTGCAGGAAAACGCCTGTGATGCGGAACTCGCCAGCAAATTCAGCAAGGCTGTAAAGGGCAACCCAGTCGGCACCCGCCTGATCTGTGATGAAGACCTCTTGCACGCGCTGGCCGTCGCGCTCCATCGCACGACCGAAGGCGTAACTGGTCGGTTTGAAAATGGCGGCATAGCCCCGCGATACCATCTCTGCGAAAGATCCCGAGTCGGGATACATGCGCTGGATCACAGGAGCTGCGTAGGAGTAGGCGACATCGTAGTCGCTGGACATGAACGCCTTGAGCTGGCTTTCGATGACCTTCATGCACCGCTCTTCTGCACCCATCGCGCGCGCTTTCACGGGAACTGCCACGATGGCAGCGCCCGCCAATAGACTGAGCAGCATGGCCCGTCGCGGCAATGCTGTTTCGCCCCCAATGAATTTTGCGCTTTTCTGCATATCGGTCTTCATGGCGATTACTCCGTTGAACCTACAGTACGCAGCCAAAGCGCTATTGGAACTGCGTCTCACGCGCTCGTGACGAATGGTGACATTTTGAAGGTGCGGTGTTTTGTCCGCAGGACGGGCGAAACCATCTTGGGCGCGGGGCCAGCCCAGCCCATATAGGGTCGTATGGATACGCTTCTGCCTCCCGGTCTGTTGGACCATGCATATGCCGATTTGCCCCAGCGCTTTGGTGCGCGTGTCAGTCCGGAGCCGTCTCCGTCCCCGACTCTAATTGCTTGGAACGCACCATTGGCGGAGGAACTCGCCCTGCAAGATCTCAGCGAGGACCAAAAACTCGCTCTGAGTTCGGGAAATGCGCTGCCGGAGGATGCTGTTCCCATAGCCGCTGCCTATGCTGGTCATCAGTTCGGCGGGCTCGTGCCACAGCTTGGAGACGGCAGGGCGGTCTTGCTGGGTGAGCGGGTCGACGGCGCCAATCGAGCCGTCGATATTCAGCTCAAGGGATCCGGGCCGACTCCTTTCTCCCGTGGAGGCGACGGTCGGGCATGGCTGGGTCCGGTCATCCGAGAATATGTGATGAGTGAAGCCATGCACGCGCTTGGTGTCCCGACCACCCGTGCTCTGGCAGCCGTGGCAACGGGTGCAGACGTCTGGCGGGAGCAACCTCTGCCTGGAGCCATCATCACGCGCACGGCTCGATCCCACATAAGAGTGGGAACCTTTGTCTATTTCGCCATACGGGGTGACGACAAAGCCTTGAACATCCTTGTGGAGCAGAGCCTCGTGCGCGTTTATCCTCACTTGCTAGATGCCGAGAACAAGGCGCTGGCGCTTCTCAAAGCGGTCATCGAGGCGCAAGCCTTGTTGGTGGCCAAATGGATGGCGCTTGGCTTCATTCACGGCGTGATGAACACCGACAATGTAGCGATTTCGGGAGAGACCATCGATTACGGCCCATGCGCCTTCATGGATGAGTTTGCCAGGGGCCGGGTGTTCTCATCCATCGACCGTCAGGGCCGCTATGCCTACGCAAACCAGCCCAGGATTGCTCACTGGAACCTGGCGCAGTTCGCTGGAACTCTGCTGCCGGTGTTGGCTGATGACGAAAACGCCGCCCAGGAACTGGCCCAAACTGCCATAAACAGCTTCACCGGCATTTATGAAGACGCCTGGTGCCGCGAGTTTGGCCGGAAGCTGGGCTTTGCAACCCTTGACGATGAAGGCCTCGCTCTGGGTGAGCGCCTGCTCGACCTCTTGGAAGAGCATGCGCTTGATTTCACCAACACGTTTCGTGGTCTGGCAAACGGCGAGCAGCCACCTGCGCTCGACCTATGGCATTCTCAATGGTCGGCTCAACTTGCGGCAGCGGGTGTGCCGATGGCAGAGGCGCAGAGCCGAATGAAGTCGGCCAACCCAGCGCGCATCCCGCGCAATCACCGGGTTGAAGAAGCCATATCCGCTGCGGCTTTCGAGAGTGACTACGGCCCATTCGAACGTCTCAAGGCCGCCCTGGCAGCGCCGTATCAGGACCAACCAGAATATGAGCTGTATACCAAAGCTCCCAGCGAAGCCGAACGGGTGACACGGACGTTCTGTGGGACGTGAATGGCCGCCGTTTCGTGAGGCTAGGTCATCTCCGGAACGTGCCTAGCCTTTACGGGGCGGTGACAATCCCAAAAAGGTTGAGGTTCCTCAGTACGGCGCGCTGATCTCAACAGATCGCTTTCTGCCGCTAAACTGCCTGAACCATCATCAATGGGTGCTGGAGGCTCGCTCGTGGAAGTCGTGCAGCGCCAGCAAGTCCTTTGCGCATTGCCGCACACGTTCCACCAAGCTCGATGTATAGGACGTGGCGACAAAGAGTTTGAACTCGGCGTTGTTGATATGCCACGCGATCACGCCGGTATGGTCCATAAGCGTCCGCGAAATCCGGCCCGGCGGAAAGCCTGGTCCGGTCACATCAAGCATGCAGAGCCGCTCCATCAGAGCCGGTGTCATCTCACCGCTGATGTTCACACTGTTCCACGCGTGGGACTGATCGTGCGCGTTGCTGCTCACTTCGGGTACATTTGTGGTGTCTCCAACAACATAGAGCGTGTCCCGCTGAAGCCGAAGCATGTGGCTCCCGTTGCGTTCCTTCGTGTGTCCAACAGCGGGAAGATTGGGATCGGACTGCTCCATTCCTATGAGCGGACAGGCCCAGAGACAGTCGGCTGTCTCTAATGATACCCGCAGCCCGGGCGTGTCACACAGCAGGTCGGCCGAACTCATATCCAGTTGCAAATGCGAGAGGTCGGTCATGATTTCAGCCTCGTCCCATCGGGGTCCACGAAGTGGGGCGACGTCACTTCCACTTCCTGCGTCGTTCCACGCAGCTCGTCCCAGGCAGTCAATCGTTCACCCAGTCTGTCAGTGCCCGCCATCAAGAAGCCCAGTCCAATGGACTGACCGAGTGTTGGGGAGTAGGCGACCGAACTCATCCAGCCCAGGTCGTTCTCCATCGTTGCCTGTGCACCCGGTTCCAGGAAATGCGCTCCTGCTGTCAACTGCCGCTCACGGTCGGTGGGGATGAAGCCGACAAGCCGTAAACCGTCCTCGCGAACCATCTCCGGACGCTTTGACAATACGGAACCGATGCAGTCTTTCTTGCTGGAGACCATGCGTCCGAGCCCAAGATTGAGGGCAGTGGTTGTGCCGTTCAGCTCATTGCCCGCCGCGTGCCCCTTCTCAATGCGCATCACGCCAAGCGCTTCCGTTCCATAGGGCGTTGCATCAAGGTCTGCGCCGAGCTCGAGCAGCTTGGCAAAAAGCGCGTTTCCATATCGCGTCGGAACGGCGATCTCGTAAGCCAGTTCGCCTGAGAAGGAGATGCGGAACAGCCGACCCGGCACACCGAGAACGTCCACGGGGCCACAGGCCATGAAGGGGAAGGCCTCATTGGACAAGTCCGTGTTGACCAGACGCTGCAGGAGGTCGCGTGACCTGGGGCCAGCCACCGCAAACTGTGCCCATTGCTCGGTCGAACTGATCAGGTGGACGTCGAAGTGCGGTCGCAAACACTGGCGCACAAACTCAAGATGCCGGAAGACTGAAACGGCATTCGCAGTGGTCGTCGTCACCACATAATGTTCGTCGGCAAGTCGGGCGCAGGTGCCATCGTCCATCACGAAACCGTCTTCCCGCAACATCAGGCCATAGCGTGTCCGGCCAATCTTCAGCGTGGACATCGTATTCGCGTAGACGAAATCCAGGAACGCCGCTGCGTCAGCTCCAGTGACCTCGATCTTGCCGAGGGTGGTCACATCGCAAATGCCGACCCCGTTGCGCGTGGCATTGACCTCTCGGTCGACGCTCTGCCGCCAATGAGTTTCTCCATCCTGCGCGTACCATTGCGCCCTCAGCCACGCGCCGGTCTCGACAAAGGTTGCAACTGCGCCTTCTGCAAACGCATGGCTTGGCGTCCGACGTGTTGGTCTGCAGTGCTGGCCCCGTGACGGGCCGGCAAAGGCGCCAATCGCGACCGGATTGTAGGGCGGACGGGCGAGCGTCGTTCCCAGATCGCCGGGGCTGACTCCATACGCTTGCCCAAGCACCCGAAGGGCCAAACTGTTCGAAGTCCGGCCTTGGTCCGTGGCCATGCCCAGCGTGGTGTAGCGCTTCATGTGCTCGACGGACTTGAAGCCCTCCGCCTGTGCTTGAAACAGATCCTTGGCGGTGACGTCGTTTTGAAGATCGACCCATGCCCGGCCGCTTCCGGCAAGGGCTGCTGGTGTTTTGATCTGCACGGGTTTGACAGACGGGCGAGGGCGTTGCGCCTCGACAGGCGCATTCTGCGCGATGTCGGACAGGCTGAGCGCCGCCGCCGCTGCTCCATCGGCCAGGCAGTCCTGACTGTCGAATACACCCCGCGCAGCCCCGGCAACGATCATGCCTGGCGGCAGGTCTTCACCGGGCACAAAGCCGTCTATTTCGTCATTCCAGACAGGTTTGCTCCGATGGTGGCTCGTGAGCTGGATGTTCGGGTTCCAGCCGCCGCACACGGCCAGCGTGTCGCATTCCACTTTTCGGCCATCGGCGAGTTTGATGGCTGAAAGGCAACGACGTCCCTGAGTGTCGGCCACCGTGCTTTCGGCGGCCGATGTCAGTGTCGCTACAATTTCAGCGCCCGCCGCCTTAAGATCCTCTGCCGTCTGAGCTGCCTCATTATCAGCTCCAAGAATTGCCACGCGCCGCCCCGGCAGAACGGCGAAACGGTTGGCGTAAGTCCTAGCACCACCGGCAAGCATGATGCCCGGTCGATCATTGTTTGCAAAAGCGATGGATCGCTCTGTTGCGCCCGAGCAGAGGATCACGCGACGTGCGTTGATCCTCCAATAGATCTGCCGCGGCATCTCTGTGCCGATCTTCGGATCGTCAGTCAGAACCTCAAGGGCTCCGTAAACACCGTGATCATAGGCCCCGAAAACTGTTGTCCGTGGCATCAACCTTACATTTTCCGCGCTGGCGAGGGTTGATGTGGTTTGACGGGCCCATTGGTATCCGGCTTGGCCTTCGACATTCTCGCGTTCGCTGTTGAGCCGCCCTCCAAACAGTGAATCCTCGTCGGCAAGAATGACCCTCGCGCCAAGTGCAGCCGCCTCCCGGGCAGCTGACAGTCCGGTTGGGCCGCCGCCCACCACAAGCACATCACAGTGCAGATGTCCGCGTTCGTAACGCGACGGGTCATCGGCGCCGGAAAGGGCGCCAAGGCCTGCAGCACGGCGGATCAGAGGCTCATAAAACCGTTCCCAAAAGGACCGCGGCCACATGAAAGTCTTGTAGTAGAACCCGGCTGTCAGAAAGCGCGAAAGGCGATCATTGAACGCCATGAGATCGTTTTCGAGGCTTCCCAGATGGTTCTGTGAAGAGGCCGTCAGTCCGTCAAAGAGCGGTACTGTCGTAGTTTTGGTGTTCGGTTCCTGCCAAGCACCCTCACCGATTTGCACCAGTGCGTTCGGCTCTTCCGATCCGGCGGAAAAGATGCCGCGCGGGCGGTGATATTTGAAAGACCTTCCAACCAGGCGAACGCCGTTTGCCAGCAGGGCAGACGCCAGCGTGTCGCCGTGATAGCCGGTGTAGCCTTTGCCGTTGAACGTGAAGTTCAGCGGCCGTGCCCGGTCGATCAGGCCGCCTTCAACCCGCATCACGAACTCCTGTTGCAGTCACGAGTTCGGCATTGAGGATGTCGTGGGTGACGGTGTTGCGCGTGACAATCAGCCAAGACCGATCACCATACTCGTGGAACCACAATTCCCGGTGGGTGCCAGCCGGGTTTGTGCGGACATGCAGATACTCATGGAATTTCTCGGGTGCCGTCGGCGCGGTCGGGTCGGGTCGCTGAAGCATGGACGCGTCGCCTAGATAGACGAATTCTGATGCGTCCCGAAGGCCAAGAAGCGGATGTGGTATCTTCACGTTCTGACCCTCAATGCAGATTGGGTTGGGCCGCCTGGCCCTTTTCATTGATGGGTGCGCCGCGCACAAACCGGTCCAGACGGTAGTCGGTGGCGACCGGGTGAGGGCGATCCTGGGCGATCAAATGTGCGAAGCAGAAGCCGGAGGCAGGTGTGGCTTTGAAGCCGCCATAGCACCACCCTCCATTGAAGTAGAGGCCGTCGATCCCGGTCTTGTCGATGAAGGGTGATCCGTCCATCGACATATCCATGATGCCGCCCCACATCCGCAGAAGTCGTGCGCGCCCAATGGCCGACATCAAAGCCATTCCGCCCTCGCACACATCTTCAACGACCGGCAGGTTTCCGCGCTGCGCATAGGAATTGTAGCCGTCAATATCCCCTCCAAACACCAGCCCACCCTTGTCGGACTGAGAGATGTAGAAGTGACCTGCGCCATAGGTGATGACGCCGGGAATGACCGGCTTGAGCCCCTCTGACACGAACGCCTGAAGGACATGGCTTTCTATGGGCAATTGCAGGCCCGCCTTCTCCATGACCCTCGACGATGAACCCGCAACACAGACGGCCACCTTGTCAGCACGAATGGTGCCGCGGCTCGTTTCAACGCCTTCGCACCGGCCACCGTTTTGAATGAAGCCGGTGACCTCGCAGTTCTGTATGACATCAACGCCTCTTGTGTCGGCTGCCCGTGCATAGCCCCAGGCCACGGCGTCGTGCCGGACGCTGCCGCCACGCCTCTGAAGCAGGCCACCCTGGATCGGGAATCGTGCATTTTCGAAATTCAGAAAGGGATAGAATTGGCGTACACCGTCCATGTCGAGCAACTCGGCGTCCGCTCCAGATAGAAGCATGGCGTTGCCTCGCCGAACATAAGCATCGCGCTGCGGATCGTTGTGAAACAGGTTGAGCACGCCGCGTTGGGATACCATGGCGTTGTAATTGAGGTCCTGCTCCAGACCTTCCCAAAGCTTCAGGGAGAGCTCGTAGAAGGGCTGGTTTCCAGCCAGCAGGTAGTTGGAGCGGATAATGGTGGTGTTGCGCCCCACATTCCCGCCCCCAATCCAGCCTTTCTCAAGCACAGCCACGTTCGTGATGCCGTGTTCCTTGGCGAGGTAGTGGGCTGTCGCGAGCCCATGCCCGCCACCGCCTACGATCACGACGTCATAACGCTCCTTGGGCTCCGGATCCCGCCAATGTGGTTTCCAGGACGGCTGACGCGCCAAAGCCTTGGAGGCGATTGCGAGCGCCGAAAAACGTTGGCGTGGACGGAGCTTGTTTGGATTGATGGGCATTGAACTTGGACAACTATCTCGCTGACCAGAAAGCTGGTCCTGACGGCTGAAAACGTGCGCGCTAAACACAAGTTCAGAATTGCATTTTTTAGCCAGAAAATTGTAATTTCTGGCCATGTTAAGCCAAGCGACAGAGACAGACACGGTAAGCGTGGGCGTAGTGCCCGTCGGCGGCTTCGCGCTTCTGTCTTATGCAAGTCTGATCGAACCGATGCGCGCGGCCAATCTTGTCACTGGACAGAAGCTTTTCGATGTTCAGGTGCTCGATCCGGAAGCATCGGATGTGCAAAGCATCGACGCGATGTCACATCGACCCGAGAGTTCGGGCGGCCTGCCGGTCGCCCCGACGCTAAGTTGGGAGCAGGCGTCTTCGCTGGACTGGATTTTCCTGGTGGCGGGCGGAAACCCGGAGACCTACGCTGACCGCGGCCTGTTTCGCCGCCTGAGAAAAGCCGCCGCAGATGGCGTTGGGGTCGGAGGTGTTTCCGGAGGGCCGCTGCTTCTGGCACGAGCCGGTCTTCTCACAAACCGGCGGATGACGGTGCACTGGGAGCACAACGAAGCGTTGGGCAGGTTGGCAACAGGTGCGATTGTCCAGCGCAGCCTCTACGTCATCGACCGCGACCGCATGACCTGCGCGGGTGGAACGGCGGCAATCGACATGATGCACACCTTCATTGCGTCGCGTTTTGGCGCGGGCTGCGCAAGAAAGGTCAGCGAATGGTTTGTGCACACCGAAGCGAGGCCCGGCCACGGACCACAGCAGGCGGACATCATCACCCGATATGGCATCGCCAATGCCGCAGTTGCCCAGTCCGTCCAGTTGATGGAAAGCCATTTGGCCGACACACTGTCGATCGAAGCTCTGGCAAAATTGAGTGGAAAGTCTGTCAGGCAGCTCTCCAGGCTTTTTAACTTGGAGGTCGGAGTGAGCCCTGCAGCCTTCTATCGCAAGCTGCGCCTGGACACGGCCCACAGTCTGCTACGGCGCTCTGATGCGTCAGTCACGGACATCGCTCTCGCCACCGGCTTTTCTGACGCAGCTCACTTTTCGTCTGCTTTCAAGAGCTGCTTTGACGTCACGCCATCTGCGGTGAGGGCAATGACAAAAGGGCAGGCAGGTTGAGACACAACATAGCCTCTTAGC
>JBCBXA010000170.1:0-2633 GCA_039816825.1 Pseudomonadota bacterium
ATCCTTCCGCTTCGTCTTGCTTGTTTTCGAGCGTTGACAGGTGGCCTTCGGGGCCGGACGAGGCGTGGTTTTACTACCGGCCTTGTCGTGTTCAGGTTCGGATTTCGTGTTTGTAGCCATGTCTTCTCTCCGATTGTCGGCGGATCAGCCCGCCTGTACCGGAGAGCGCCCGGAGGATCGGGCGTGTGCACAGCAATGCTTTCCGTCGCAGTGAAGTCCAATCGATAGTTGGAAAGCGGCGTATTTCGTTGAAAGACTCTTGGTTGATCGAAGCTTAGGTCGCTGATTCAATTCGTCCTGTCGGGAGGGATTGGCGATGATGGGATCAAGGCAGACAGCACAAGCGGCGCTGTTCTACGAGTTCTCGCTGGAGGACCATGTTCCCCACGATCACCTGCTGCGTTCCATTGATCGGTTTGTCGATCTCGGCGGTATTCGCAAATATCTTGCAGACTTCTACAGCCACACAGGTCGTCCATCGGTCGATCCAGAACTGCTGATCCGAATGCTGTTGGTTGGCTATTGTTTCGGCATCCGGTCTGAGCGGCGGCTGTGTGAAGAGGTGCATCTGAACCTCGCTTATCGCTGGTTCTGCCGCCTAGATCTGACCGACCGCGTGCCGGATCATTCCACATTCTCGAAGAACCGGCATGGGCGCTTTCGCGAGAGTGAGCTGCTGCGTCATCTGTTTGAGACGACCGTTGCCCGTTGCATTGAGGAAGGTCTGGTCAGCGGCCAGCGCATGGCCATCGATGCCAGCCTGATCGAAGCGGATGCCAACAAGCAGAACTCGACACCGAGGGACGAGTGGGGCGCGGCAAGCATCGATCCGACCGATGCACCCCGCGCGGTGCGCGAGTATCTCGACACGTTGGACGAGGCAGCCTTTGGTGCGGCCAGTGAAGTGCAACCCAAGTTCACCTCCCATTCTGATCCGGCGAGCCAATGGACAGCGGCGCGCAAAGGCCCTGCGTTCTTTAGTTATTCGGACAATTACCTGATCGACACGGACCACGGTGTCATTGTGGATGTCGAAGCCACGCGATCAATCAGGCAGGCCGAGGTTGGATCGACCAAGACCATGCTGAACCGCGTGAAGGACCGGTTCGATCTCCATCCCGAACGTCTGATTGCGGATACCGCTTACGGCACAGGGCCGTTGCTTGGCTGGTTAGTGGACCGCAAGATCGCGCCGCACATTCCAGTCTTTGATAAGGCGGGCCGATCTGATGGCACATGGTCTCGTGCAGACTTCGAATGGGACGCAGAGAACGATCAATACATCTGCCCCGAGGGGCATGAACTCAAACAGTTCCGCCGCAACTACTCAGACCCGAACCGAGGGCCGACCGGCAAGGGCACTGCTAGATACCGGGCGTTGAAAGAGATCTGCGAGGCCTGTCCGTCAAAAGCCAAGTGCTGTCCGAACGCCGACGCGCGCAAGATCACCCGCGAGGAACATGAAGACGCCCGCCAGGTCGCGCGCGACATCGCCAAGACCCGCCAATATGACATCTCGATGAAGCTCCGGAAGAAAGTCGAGATGCTCTTCGCCCACCTTAAACGCATTCTTGGGCTTGGCCGGCTCCGACTACGTGGTCCATGCGGAGCCAACGACGAATTCCTCCTCGCCGCCACCGCCCAGAACCTCCGCAAATTAGCCAAGCTCTTTCCTGCACCGCAGCATCCGCGAAAAGCCTGACAACAGAACGGCTTGCGTTCCATCAAGTCGCGCAATCAAACTGCTCTCAACTCGTTGTTTTTCCACAGAATCGGCCGGAAGTGGCTGTTGAGCCACTTCGGCCGAAGGTCGGGAAAGTCCGCATGTGAGACATAGAGCTGCCGCGCGGCGAACGACCGGTTCCAATCTGCGCCATCCGGCCGTGTTCGAACGACCGCTTTTTGGAAACCGAGCTGCACTGCAGCGGCGAGACGGTTGACGGACAGTGATCCGGGCGGCCCTGCATGCTGCGGATGCACTGGTCCGGTTAGTCCGCAAACCCGAAATTCTCCTTCGCTCGGCCGTCTCCTCCTTAAGCACGACCCCCGACCCCCTGGCCACCTTTCCAGCGCCCAAGAACTGAACCCCTGCCGCCTAAGGGAGCCGTTCTTTCAAATTCAGTAGAAGTCGCTTGTAGTGGCGAAAAGAAGCACGAGTTGACCGTGTTTCGTCAGTCGATAGCCCGTTGTAGAGCCGTCGGGCGCCCGAGTAACGTGTGGTTTAACGCGCAGGGTTGCAGTTTCGGTGTGTCCATTTCGATTTCGTCAGAGAGTTCCTACGCGCGCAGCTCGGACTATGAATGTTGGCCTAGCTCGACCCAGACAGACTTTGATTTCAGGTATTTTTGATATCCCGCCCGTCCAAGGTCTTTTCCGATGCCAGAGCGCTTTACCCCACCAAATGGGCTCGTCATGTCATCGCCACGACCCCAATGATTGATCCAAACAGTTCCGCTTTCAATCTTGCGCGCCGCCATGATCGCCCGATCTAAGTTTCTTGTATGTAGGGCCGTGGCCAAGCCGTATTCTGGATGATTGGCTTTGGCTATGCCGTCCTCAAATTCTTCAAAAGTGTCTACTGAGAGAACCGGGCCAAAGACTTCCTGCTCAAAAGCTGCGTTGCCGGGGCCGAC
>JBCBXA010000171.1:0-2425 GCA_039816825.1 Pseudomonadota bacterium
GTTTTTTGCTTCTCAAGTTCGAGTTTTTCCACCTTGGCCTCGTAAGCGGCTAGCAGTGTTTTGCTCTCACAGCTCAAAATTCTGTCGAGCAGAGATTCGATTTGCTCCTCGATTTCTTTGATCTGCGATCTGTATGAAGCTGCATCGCCCTTCGAGCGCTCAAGCTGCATTTCCCAAACATCTAGGAACATCTCGCGGACGAGTTGTACAAATGGGCGCTCCGGTTGGAGCGATCTTAGAATTGCCTCTGCATTGTCCTCAATTGTATCGCGGGCAATGGACCTGCGTTTCGATGGGCATCCTGGGGTATCGCAGATGTAGTAGGGGTAGTGCTTGTTGCGCCCCTTCGACCAACATGAGGTCATCGGCTCCCCACAATCGTCACAGGCAATGAAGCCTCGCATGGGGAAGTCTTCCCGAATGTCTTTGCGAGCAGGCGCAAATGCAGTGCTATCAAGCCGCTTTAAGACAAGCTCGTGAGTTTCAACAGAGATCAAAGGCTCATGATTGCCTCTGCGCAGACTCACGCCCCAGTTTGGCGCTTCGACGTAACCTGCGTAGGTCGGACGTTCTAGAATTTCCCGCACCTTCGTCAGCCTCACTTCGTTGTGGGCCGTGCGGGGGAATTCTGGCCGAGACTCAAAAAACCTCTTCACCTCAGCTTGGGATGCGAGCTGTCCGCTGGCGTAACGCTCAAGGGCTTCGGCTATGATGCTCGCAATTGGTTCGTCGCGGACAAGCAGTTTGCCGTGGGCCTTGTCAGTGGCGTATCGATATCCGACCGGAGGGTGGAAGACGTAGTAGCCCTTCTCCAGTCGGGCCTTCATCTTCTGAACAACCTGCCGACTATTTTGCTCGCGTTCGAGCTGCCCCTGAGCGGCGATAATCGTTTCGATAAACCTCCCCTCTGGTGAATCTTCGAATTTGAAGTTCAGACATTCGACGCGAGCGTCACGTTCTGAGAACTCCCGACGCAGCTTAATGTGAAACTCTGTGTCGCTTCCTAGCCATGCCAAATCCCCCTCTCGCCGCCAATGTAATGGCCCAGTTCTAGGGGGGAAGGACACTATTGGGCTTGCGGCAAGTTGGCTGGTTTGTGTGTCTTGTGCTGGTCTTCGGCTGTGGTTGCGGTTGCGGTGGCGCTGGAACTCGACCAAAGTTGTCGGGCTATAGGTCAGCATCCGTCGGAAGTTTAGATGAGCCGCAGAACGAAAATCGTTAGCCTGGGGCTTCTTGGTCTGGCTGGCCTGTTGGCCATGGTGCTGCTCGCGGCGCGGCCAGCAGCTTTGGATAGTGAAGCCTATGCCTCCCCGGACGGTGAAGCTTTGACGATTGCTGACGCCCAGCGGGAATTCTGGAGGCTGACGCCGGCCCTTCTTCTGGTGGTTTATGAGGCTTTCTCCGAGACGCAGGAGGATGGGATTTACGATACTCTGGCGCGTGTCACCCATGGCGACGCGCTCGAATATCTTTATCTGGAGCGTGTGGGGGCCATGGCCGGTGGCGGCCTCGAAGAATCCGACCAGACCATACATGAGATCAAGTTGCTCAACACAACCGTTACCAGGCAGGATCAGTCGCTTGTGTTTGATGCATCCTGGCAAGTGATCGGCACCGTCGGTCATGCGGAGCATATGCATGTCAGAGGCAACACTTACAGCGCTGATCTGACTGTCGCGCCCATCGATGGGGCTTGGCGTATCACCGATTTTGAGCTTCTCGACGTCAGCCGCGATGCGGCTGGAGAGACATTTCCGGCCCCGCAGGATGACTCATGATCGATATTGACGATCTGGCGTTTCGCTATGGATCCAGCGGCTTTCGCCTGCGCGTCCCGTCCTTTCATCTGGGTGTGGATGAGAGGCTGGCCATTGTGGGGCCGAGCGGCAGTGGGAAGACAACGCTTCTGAACCTAGTTGCAGGTATCCTTTCGCCCGACTCGGGGCGTATTGAGGTTGCAGGTTTGAAAGTCACCGACTTCACGGATGCGGAGAGGCGGCAGTTTCGCGCCACCCACATCGGCTTCGTTTTCCAGGACTTCGCGCTTCTCGACTATCTCAACGCGATGCAGAACATTCTCTATCCGTACCGCGTCTGCCCGGGTCTGGTGCTGGATGGAGCGGCGCGCGAACGGGCGCGCGCCTTGGCGGCGGCCTGTGGGATCGAGGACAAACTCAACCGTCATCCGTCGGCCCTCAGTCAGGGCGAGCAGCAGCGCGTTGCCATATGCCGCGCGCTCGTCACCCAGCCCAAGCTCATTTTGTCCGATGAAGCCACTGGGAACCTTGATCCGGACAGCAAGGCCAGGATTCTGGACCTTCTTTTCGAGAAGTCCACCACCCGCTCGAACCGTGGCAACAACTCATGATCGTGCGTCACTGCCAGCACCGCTGCTCCCGCATGGGTGGCCTGCTCGAAAAGAAGG
>JBCBXA010000172.1:0-2312 GCA_039816825.1 Pseudomonadota bacterium
ATAGGGAACGCGGTGTCATCGGTTTTGCTTCGGGGTGCGCTTCGGCGACTCATGGCGAGAACATATGTAGAACAATCTCGCAAGCGCAAGGGAGGCGGCGGCAGGACTCGAACCTGCAACTTTCTCACCCTCAAGGTCCATGAGGACTTGAGTAGGAAGCGAGACGTTCATCCGTTGAACTTCAGCACACCCAGAACATGGACGGATTGACGGGCGTTCAGTTGACGTAAGTTCGGGACGTCGACCCAAGTTATGTTAACTTTCGGAGGCTCTTCGTCTCTTGCCAAGGGCTATATCCGTTTTTGCTCTGAGTGCTGCTGTCTCTCGCAGCAAGGCAGCTTCAGAGGCCCAGTCGATCTTCATCTGACTTGCCCAGACTAAAAATGGTCCATGCAGTCGGTGGTGCTCATCGATTTTTTCTTCGCACTCCTCAAGCTCGATTAGAACCAGCTCTCTCGCTTCGCGGGAGAGATCAGCCGTCCGAAGCTCCGTCTTCAGGCCTTCCAACCGCCGGGTGTCCCGCTCAATAGACTCGCGAACTTGCAAAAAGTTGTCTTCTTCGCGTTGCCAGTCACGTTCCTCGGAGAACGCCGCTTCGTGCTCGTCGATTTCCGCTCTCTCGTCACTTGTGGCAAACCGATTGATTGCTCCCGCGAGGCTCTCGTCGCGTACACCTGTGCTGACCTCGTAGAGGAGGCTGCAAAGGAAACTGAAGTCAGACCCTGGCGTTGTTACGTAACGTGGAGATAGGTTGTATCGAGCTAGACTGTAGGCCTCACTCACAAGGTGAGTCTTCGCTTGATCGCCGGGAACATACATGCCCCCCTGGCCTGTCGCAGTTCGGTGTGCTTCTAGTTCTGTGTAAGCTGCAAGGAACCTTAGTTGATCGTCCAGCAACCAGGTTGCAGTGGCTGACCGCTCTTCTCCGTGCACTTTGCGGCGATACCTCCGATAAGGTCGTTGTACATAGTCGGGCAGACCCAGCTCAATGTCTCCAACAAGCCGCAACAGATCGCCAGCCACCGACCCTACCCTGTTCAGCTTGGCTGACATACGTTTCCGATTGGCGCTGGACCGGCCATTGTCTTTTATAGAGCTAAACTCTCGACAGGCATCATGGACGATATCAAGCACGATTCCTGCCCGGTCAGCATCGGTACACCTCAAGACACGAAGTATTTCCGGCAACAGTTTTGACAGCCGAACGAGGAGTTCTCTTTCCGCCGATACATCGCTACTGGTGAATTGCGCCCCTGGCTCGGCGCGTATGAAGTGCCCCAGACCCGGACCACAGCTCAGATACGTACCGGCATTTGGAAGGATCGAGTTTGCGTACTCCACCTCTTCGCGGTGCACGCCGTTCTTCGATTGCAATACTCTAAGCATTGAAAGAACCGGCACAGATGTTGCCTTTAGGAGGTCACGATAGTCAGCGTCGCTAGCCCTCACCAATTCCATTCGCCCACCAACCTCAATCCCAGGTCACGGAACGCACTAGCGCCCTGCCAAGGCGTCTAGGATTTATCATTCTTTGCCCGTTCACAACACGTTGTTATGCCTCCGTCCCTCAACTGGACCCAAGCACTCCAACGTGAAACCCGCTACGTAGTGGGTCGGTGCAGTTCGGATACACTTTTCACAGAAATCGGATACAGTCCGCGAAGCTCGGAAATCAAGATGCAAGCAGCATCAATGACTTAACAATCATAAGAATGAGTGGCGGAGAGATAGGGATTCGAACCCTAGGTACTGTTACCAGCACAACGGTTTTCGAGACCGCCCCGTTCGACCACTCCGGCACCTCTCCGCAAGTTCACGAACTCTAGGCAGGTGGTCGAGACCTGTGGTGCGCGAACAGCGTCAGCGTTTAGATCAGCCAAGCGGCGGGTTCAAGCCCAACGATGGTCAGGCCAGCGCCATTTCGCTTGACTTTACGGCGTGTTTCCCGCTTATGGCCTCTGACCGACGCGACGCCATAGCTGCGCCCGCCGGACAACAAAGCAAAGACTGACAAAAAGACCGGCACCGCCCCCAACTCAGGGCAAGCGGCAGACCGGATTTGAACATAAGGAAAGAACAATGTTCGCAGTCATCAAAACCGGCGGCAAGCAATACCGTGTCGCCGCAGAAGATGTGATCAAAGTCGAGAAGCTGGACGCTGAGCCCGGCACGCTGGTGGAATTCTCCGAAGTCCTGATGGTGGGCGAAGGGGCCGACGCAACGATTGGTTCGCCAACCGTTGACGGCGCTATCGTAACCGCTGAGGTTCTGGACCAGGGCCGCAGCCGCAAGGTTATCGCTTTCAAAAAGCG
>JBCBXA010000173.1:0-2196 GCA_039816825.1 Pseudomonadota bacterium
ATCCACCCACCGTTGGATCAACCGCTCCTTGAGGACGTCCCATCCTCGGGAGGTGTTCTGATTGTCGAGGGCAACTATCTGCTGCTCCAATCAGATCCCTGGGCCCAGTTGCACCGCCACTGGACTCATTCGATATTTCTCAATCCGGGAATGGACGTCCTCAAGGAGCGGTTGATCCAACGGTGGGTGGATCACGGCCTGCTAGTTGAAGCAGCGCGGCAACGCGCCCTGCAGAACGATATTCCCAATGCCGAAACGGTGCTGACCCTGTCCATCGCACCCAGCCTGGAAGTCGATCTGGCGCAGTTCCGACCAGTTTAGCATTGCCGTTTGTTACCTTATAACATAGGTATGGGACTCCGCTGGGAGGTGTGAAAGGCATCATGCGCAAACAGGGCGTTGAGACTCAGGCTGAAGTGCTGGCCGTGCTGGAAAGGCACGGAAAGCCCATGACGGCCTATGAGATCCTGAATGAAATGCGCGAAGCCAATGCACGCCTTGCCGCCCCAACTATCTACCGGGCGCTTGCGGCCCTGACGGGCGATGGCCGCGCCCACCGCGTGGAATCCATCAACGCTTATCTGCCCTGCTGCCACGAAGGCCATGGCGATGGTGCGGTTTTGGCCATCTGCGATGATTGCGGCGGGGTGGAAGAACAGGTCGACACGGCCATCATCGACCGTGTGGCTGATGTCGCCGGAAGCAACGGCTTTCAGGCCAAACGGCACGTCATCGAAGTGCATGGCACATGTGGTGAGTGTGCAGGAAAGGCCGAGTGATGGACTTCTCCAATGGCGGATACCGCCTTTTGCTCTCTGGCATAGGCTCCCGCCTTGTGGGCACCGGGTGCATCATCGCCTGCCTTTGGCTGGCCTATCTGTGGGCCACGCTCTGACGATGACCGCTGCTCTCACCTTCCAAAATCTGACCTTGGGCTACGACCGGCATCCCGCCGTCCACCATCTGGATGCGGCCATTAAGCGTGGGTCCATGACGGCGATTGTCGGCCCGAATGGTGCTGGCAAGTCGACCCTGCTCAAGAGCATTGTCGGTGTGTTGCCGCCCATGGAGGGCCAGATTCAACAAGCGCCCAATACGACTTTTGCTTACCTGCCCCAGCAGTCGGATGTGGATCGCTCTTTCCCAATGCGGGTGGCCGATTTTGTGGCTTTGGGCCTCTGGCGCGAGATCGGAGCATTTGGCGGGCTTGATGCTCATGCGAAGGCCCGCGTTACTCAGGCGCTGCAAATGGTCGGCCTGCCAAGCTTTGCCAAGCGCTCGATCTCTGCCCTGTCCGGTGGTGAGATGCAGCGCGTTCTCTTCGCCCGTCTAATCCTGCAGGACGCGGACATCATCATTCTCGACGAGCCGTTTGCCGCAGTGGACAGCAAGACCAGCGACGATCTGATCAAGCTCGTTGCTGACTGGCACGCAGAAGGCCGTACCGTGCTCGCTGTGCTGCACGACTATGACATGGTGACAGAGCACTTCGAACATACACTCATGCTGGCGCGCGAGCTTGTGGCCCATGGGCCGACTGCGCAGGTCATGACGCTTGAGAACCGGGCCAGAGCCCGCGGGCTGACTGAAATCGGCCGCCGCGAGCTGGAGCATCCCGAAGTCTGCGACCGCAGCGTGGCGTAGCGGGACAGGCTCATGTTTTCCATGATCTATGATGCCGTCATCGGTCCGTTTGTAGAATTCTCATTCATGCGCCGCGCGCTCGTGGGCAGCCTGGCCATCTCGCTGGGGGCGACACCTGTGGGCGTCTTCCTCATGCTTCGACGGATGAGCCTGATGGGCGACGCCATGGCGCACGCCATCCTTCCGGGCGCCGCGATTGGCTATCTGTTCGCCGGCCTGTCTCTGGGCGCCATGACGGCGGGCGGCATCGTTGCGGGCCTCGTGGTGGCGTTGGCTGCCGGCTTTGTGGCCCGAGCCACCGCCCTGCGCGAAGACGCTTCGCTTGCATCCTTCTACCTGATTTCCTTGGCCGCCGGGGTGGCCATCGTTTCGACCCGCGGCGGCAACGTTGACTTGATGCATGTTCTTTTCGGAACCGTATTGGCTTTGGACGATGCTGCGCTGGCGCTTTTGTGTGTCTTCACGACCCTGTCTTTGCTGACGCTGGCGGTTCTGTTCCGGCCCCTGGTTTTGGAATGCGCGGACCCCCAGTTCCTGCGGTCGGTGAGCAAG
>JBCBXA010000174.1:0-742 GCA_039816825.1 Pseudomonadota bacterium
CCTTGCGGGGGCGTCGTGCGGGCTGGGGCTGCGCCTTTGTGCCTGCGGCGCGCGTCATCCATTACCGGGGCGGCAGCGGGCCGGTCAAAGCCCTGCAAAAAGCCAAGAAACGCCTGCCGCGCTATTACTATTGCGCCCGAAGCCGCTTTTTCCACCAGCAATACGGACGGACCGGGCTGCTGGCGGCCAATCTGTGCTGGCATCTGGGGCGCGGGATCGCACAGCTGCGCCGGCTTGCCGGGCGCGCACCGGTCCCGATGGCCGCCCATGAGGCCCGCGATATCTGGACCAACTTCGCCAACCCCCTCGGTCCGCGCGGGGGCCCCGGAGAAGACCATGGCAGGCCCTGATTTCCTGATCATCGGTGCCATGAAATGCGGCACCTCGACCCTGCAGGCGCAACTGGCAGCCCAGCCGGGCATCTTCATGACCACGCCGAAAGAGCCCAATTTCTTCTCCGATGACCCGATCTATGCCAAGGGGCTGGACTGGTACGGCACGCTCTATGACGCCGCCGCGCCAGGCGACCTCAAAGGCGAGGCCAGCACACATTACACCAAGCGGCCCACCTGGCCCGATACGGTCGCAAGACTGCAAGCCGCCGTGCCCGATCCGCGCCTGATCTACATGATCCGCAATCCCGTCGACCGCTGTGTGTCGCATTACATCCACGACTGGAGCGAGGGGCGGATCGCCCATGACCTCGACACCGCCATCGCAAAGCTGCGCGAGATCACCGCCT
>JBCBXA010000175.1:0-731 GCA_039816825.1 Pseudomonadota bacterium
TTCTCGGCATTCTCGTTCTGGCTCTTTGGTCGGTGGCCGGCTTCTGGCGCTTCCCTGATGCTTTGCCCCAGGACATCACATTGAAAAGCTGGGCGACGCAATCGGGCCAGGCCATGCGTGTTCTGACCAACACATTTGTCATTGGCGGCCTGGCTGTCCTTGTCGCGACTTTTCTGGCTGTGGGCTGCCTTGAACGCGAACACCGTTCTGGGCGCGACGGCGGTCAACGGGCGCTGCTCCTGCTTTATGTTCCCTTGCTGGTGCCCCAGATAGCCTTTGTTTTTGGCCTGCAGATGTTCGCCCTGGGCCTCGGCATTGACACGAGCCTGATGGCGGTTGTTCTGGTTCATCTGGTCTTTGTGCTGCCCTACGTTTTTCTATCTCTGTCCGACCCGTGGCGAAGCGTGGATCCTCGCTTCGCCCAGGTGGCCGCCGGCATGGGCCAAAGTCCCAATGCTTATCTGTGGCGGGTGCGTCTTCCATTGCTTCTGCGGGCGGTGCTTACCGCCGCTGCAGTGGGGTTTTCCGTCTCCATTGCCCAATATCTGCCGACGCTGCTGATTGGCGCCGGTCGCCTGCCGACCGTAACGACGGAGGCAGTCGCGCTGGCGTCTGGCGGCAACCGGCGCATTGTGGGCGTCTATGCTTTCCTGCAGCTGATTGCGCCCCTTGTTGGGTTTCTCATCGCAGCCGTGGTACCGGCGATCCTGTTCCGTAACCGCCGGGAGATG
>JBCBXA010000176.1:0-296 GCA_039816825.1 Pseudomonadota bacterium
CCACCCGGCACGGCTTTCACGACAACTTCGCCATACGGCAGCTCTTCACTGACCCGCACACAATCCACCGCATCAGGTTGCTGCGCAGCGACGGTCAACTCGATCTGCATTGCACTTGGCTCCAGTTGGAGGGTGCGAAAGAAGGTCAACGACGAGTGATGGATGGCGTCCTGCACGGCCCGGCACGCCGCCTTGGTATAATCGCGCCCGTAGAGATCGTTCCCGGTCCCCATCTCGAAGATAACGCGTTTGAGTGTCGTCTCCGCTGTCATCACGCGGACCTCACCGGCCAGGTC
>JBCBXA010000176.1:306-668 GCA_039816825.1 Pseudomonadota bacterium
CAGGTCGCTTCGTCAAGTTCAAGATCGACCAGCACGACGGCGTTGGCAAGTATCGGGCCCGGCGATCCATCTGCTTTGGCGCCGTCCATCCCGCCAAACTCGACCTCGACGGTTCGTTCCCCATAAGGCAGTAGCGCGGCCACGGTATCTCGATCGACCGCATCGGGTTTCTGCACACCGATCCGGATCGTGACGATCATCTGATCACGCGGGACGCCAAAAGCGTCTGCCACGGTCAGCGAGTTCTGCCGCAGCGCGTTCTGCAACGCACGGCAGGCAGCCTTGGTGTAATTCTGCCCCTTGATGTCGGTTCCGATCCCAAGCTCCATCACCATGCGATGTCGCGTCATCGGACTTAACCC
>JBCBXA010000177.1:0-635 GCA_039816825.1 Pseudomonadota bacterium
GACAAACCGCATCTGGGCGCGATTACAGAAATGAGCCGCGCTCAGGACAGCGTGGATATGGCCGAGATCTTGCATGGCACAGAGGTGCTGGACGACCACTGCGTAATTATGGGCAACGTGAATACCAATTCTCCCTTGCTGGTCGACAAAGTCGTTACAGAAGCCATCCGCGTGTATTGCGGGCGCGGGCAAGGGATCATCGTTGTGCCTTTCATCCTGTCTGGCGCTATGGGACCGGTGAGCACGGCGGCCTCCGTTGCGCAGGCCATGGCAGAGGCAATGATGGTATGTGCGTTTTCGCAACTGGTGCGACCCGGTGCGCCATTTGTGTTGGGCAACTTCCTGTCATCGATGAGCCTCAAGAGCGGTGCACCGACATTCGGCATGCCAGAGCCGGTCGTTTCCAACTATGCGATTGGACAACTGGCGCGGCGGGCGGGCCTGCCTCTGCGCTGTGGAGGGTCCTTAACGGCCAGCAAAATAGAGGATGCTCAAGCCGCTTATGAAAGCGCGGACGCAATGCATTCTACGATGCTGGCGGGCGCGAATTTTGTGTTGCACGCGGCAGGATGGATGGAAGGTGGGCTCTGCACCGGGTTCGAGAAGCTGATCATGGATGCAGATCGATTGGGGAG
>JBCBXA010000178.1:0-626 GCA_039816825.1 Pseudomonadota bacterium
CGCATCATTCAAACCCACGCGCAGCTCTTGAGCCTGCGCACGGGTCACGCGATTGAAATCACTGCGGTTTCGGCGCGCACCCGTAACAAAGACCGCGGCGTTGATCTGTCAGGCTATGCTTGGGAAGACGATCCCGTAGCGCTCGCAACGCGCGACGATGTCGACATATTCGTCGAGCTCATGGGCGGCACGGACGGCCCCGCGAAAGCCGCAACAGAGGCCGCGCTCGCAGCAGGCAAAGACGTGGTGACAGCCAACAAAGCCATGCTTGCCATCCATGGCCAAGCCTTGGCCACACTCGCTGAAGCCAACTCTGCCGTTCTGCGCTTCGAGGCTGCCGTCGCAGGTGGCATTCCGGTTGTAAAATCCCTCACCGAAGGTTTAGCGGGCAACGCCGTCTCCCGCGTCATGGGCGTGATGAACGGCACCTGCAACTACATCCTCACCCGCATGCAAGACGCGGGCTTGCCATATGACGAGGTCTTTAAAGAAGCCGACGCGCTGGGATACCTAGAAGCGGACCCACAGCTCGACGTGGGTGGCATTGATGCCGGTCATAAGCTTGCGCTTTTGGCCTCCATCGCCTTTGGCTCACAGGTCAACTTCGACGGCGTAGCCCTTGAGGG
>JBCBXA010000179.1:0-609 GCA_039816825.1 Pseudomonadota bacterium
GCCGAAAGTGCCAATGAAACAACCAAAGAAAGGACGGCTCTGGCTGAACGACGGATCATATGTCCGGCTTCGGCCTGAACATCGCGATCATGTTTGGAGCTACGACTTCGTGCATGGCCGGACGGACGATGGAAAGACGTTCCGCACGCTCAACATCATCGACGAATACAGCCGCGAATGCTTAGGGATCCGTGTCGACAGGAAGCTGAACTCGGGCACCGTCATTGATGTCTTGAGCGACCTGTTCATCTTGCGTGGCATCCCGTCGTTCATTCGCTCCGATAACGGCCCCGAGTTCGTTGCCCAGGCCGTGCAGGATTGGATCAAAGCGCCCTCTCGGCAGATTGCTTTGCAATCGCCTGCCGGGCAATGGTCGGTGCAAAGACGGCTTACATCGAACCGGGCAGTCCATGGGAGAACGGATATTGTGAAAGCTTCAATGCCAGGTTCCGCGATGAATTCTTGAACGGCGAGATCTTCTACAGCCTGCGCGAGGCTCAAATCCTGATCGAAGAATGGAGGAAACACTACAACACGAAACGACCCAACAGTGCTTTGGGCTACCGCCCACCTGCGCCGCAAACCATCGTTCAGATGGACCAAAGGCCG
>JBCBXA010000017.1:0-44075 GCA_039816825.1 Pseudomonadota bacterium
CGCACCCGTTTCGGTACGCTGGTAGTGGCCGCTCAATGAGTGTTCAGGAGAGCAATCGTGCCGCTTTGGCACGGTTTGCTTAACCCAGGCGCGCAAACGCCATCGACGGCGGCATCGCATGATCTACATGCAGGTGAGACCCCGAGCCAAAAGCCCAGATATGGCGTGAACGAAGTTGGAACGACCGCAGGTCAGCGATTCGGACATGAAGCGTTCACGGTTCATCCCGGTTGTTAAGTTGCCTGCGGATTTCAGCCCGCTAACGGGTGGATTCTCTTAACAGTTCGCACAGCCCTTTGGGCGCCCCCCGCAAAGATAGTCCCACATTGAAACATGACCCCTAACAGAGCGCCTGGCCGAAACCTGGCGGTCACCCGGTGCCATCCAGATATCGTGTGCCCCTGTCGTATCCACCACCAAAGATAGCGTGAACCGAATGAGAACGCGGCTGCAAAGCTGATTCGGACGCGATTCGTTCTGCCGGTGTTCTGTTTATGGATGCCAGTGCGCCTCCTTCGCTCTTTCCATTCACCATTTCAAAACACATGGCTCGAAATCAGCCGTTGATGAAGGTTCAAGGGCAGTGTTTGCTGTTTGCTTGAAGCCGGTTGCTCACCATATCTTTGCAGACCTCACCAGCCAGATTTCCCTCACTCCCATGCCCAGCGCTGAAAACATGCCAGTCCGACCCACGTCGGCCCAGTTGCGTGACCGTTCCTTCCCGGGTTCGGGTGTGACGGCCATTCTGGGCCCCACCAATACGGGCAAAACCCACTATGCGCTGGAACGCATGGTGGCGCATCCAAATGGTGTGATCGGTCTGCCACTTCGGCTCCTGGCGCGGGAAGTCTACACGCGCCTCTGTCAGCGAGTGGGCGAGCGCCACGTTGCACTGGTAACCGGGGAAGAGAAAATCTCGCCGCCAGATGCGCGCTACACGGTTTGCACGGTGGAGGCGATGCCGCGCGCTACCCGCGCCTCCTTTGTCGCGATCGACGAAGTTCAGCTGGCGGGCGATGTGGAGCGCGGGCACGTGTTCACAGACCGCATTCTGCACCTGCGTGGTGCCCACGAGACGCTCTTTCTGGGTGCAGGTACGATGGCTGGTGTCCTGCGCACACTCCTGCCCGGTATCACCATCACGTCCCGCGAGCGCATGTCCATGCTCACTTATGCGGGGTCCAAGAAAATTTCGCGCCTGCCGCGCCGCTCGGCTATCGTCGCCTTCTCGGCTGATGAGGTCTATGCCATCGCCGAGCTGGTGAGGCGTCAGCGGGGCGGAGCGGCGGTTGTCTTGGGCGCTTTGAGCCCTCGTACCCGCAACAAGCAGGTCGAGCTCTACCAGAATGGCGATGTGGATTATCTGATCGCCACCGACGCCATCGGCATGGGTCTCAATCTTGACGTCGATCACGTGGCTTTCGCGCAGGATCAGAAGTTTGATGGCGTGATGCACCGACCGCTCACGCCGGTTGAAGTGGGTCAGATTGCCGGGCGTGCCGGGCGGCACACGCGGGACGGAACGTTCGGCGTCACGTCTCGGGTTCTGCCGTTTTCCGATGAGCTGGTGGAGCAGTTGGAGACCCATCAGTTCGCTCCTCTGAAACGCCTCAACTGGCGGAGCCGGGAACTGGATCTGTCGGATCCGATGGCGCTTCTGGCGAGCCTGGACCGTCCGCCGACAGACCGCAGTGACGCGCAAGGGCTGACCAAAGCTCAGATGGCAACGGACCATCGGGCTCTGGAAAACTTGATGCGCGAGACAGATGTGCGGGACGTTACAACCAGCCGCGCACGCACTGAACTGCTGTGGGAAGTCTGCCAGGTGCCAGACTATCGGCGCATAGCGCCCGCCGATCATGCCTACCTTCTGGGTCAGCTCTATCTGCATCTGGCGACCAAGGGGTGCATTGAAGAAGACTGGTTTGCCCAGCAGGTTCAGCGCTCGGACCGGACCGACGGAGAGATCGACACTTTGTCCAGCCGGGTGGCCCATGTGCGCACCTGGACCTTCCTCGCCAACAAGGCTGGTTGGCTTGAAAATGGCGACTATTGGAAGGAGCGCACCCGCGAGATCGAAAACGCGCTCTCTGACGCCTTGCATGAGCGGTTGACGAAACGGTTTGTAGACCGCAGGACAAGCGCTCTAATGAAGCGATTGCGGGAAAACGCCATGCTCGAGGCGGAGATTGCCGATAATGGTGATGTGACGGTGGAAGGCCACCACGTTGGACAGCTGATCGGATTTCGGTTCACGCCGGATCGGTCCGGCGAAGGGCCGGACGCGAAAGCCATTTCGGCCGCTGCCGCCAAGGCGCTGGCCAGCGAGATCGACCGCCGTGCCACACGGCTGGTTGCCGCACCCCAGTCCGATTTCGCCCTCGCCGATGACGGCACGATCCGATGGATCGGTTCGCCGGTCGGGCGTCTGACATCCAGCGAAGATGTTTTGGTGCCGCGCGTCATGGTTCTGGCCGATGAGCATCTGTCTGGCCCGCCCCGCGACGTGGTGGAAGCCCGGCTGATACGCTTCGCCAAAGAGCATATTGAGACAGCTCTCAAGCCCCTGTTCGATCTGCGTCTGGCAGAGGGGTTGGATGGCATAGCGCGAGGCGTTGCCTATCGCATTGTGGAAGATCTGGGTGTTGTCGAGAGGCGTCAGATCTCCAACGACGTCCGCAACCTCGATCAGGATGCGCGCGCCCAGCTGCGCAAGAACGGCGTTCGTTTTGGGGCGCACCACATTTTTGTTCCCGCCCTTTTGAAGCCGGGTCCTTCGTCGCTGATCTGCCTGCTTTGGGCTTTGAAAGAAGGTGATACATCCATTTCCGGTCTCAGTGAGATTCCGCAATTGTCTGCATCCGGGCGGACGTCTGTTGTGGTTGACCAAGCCTATGATCCGCGAGTTTACCGCCTCGCCGGCTTCCGCGTGCTGGGCAGCCGCGCCGTGCGTGTCGATATTCTGGAGCGACTGGCAGACCTTATTAGACCTGCCCTGGCGTTTCGTCCTGGCGATCAGAACAGACCCGTTGCCGACACAAAGCCCGTTTCCCAGTCAGCTGAACCAGAGACGGTCCAGAAAGCAGCAGAAACCGGGGAAGCCAGTGCGGAAACGCCAGTTGCTGCCCCAACTCCAGCCGCTCGTTCTGCAACAGTGAGTGTCCCAGAAGGCGCCTATGATGGGCGCGGCTTCGTGGTGACGCCAGCCATGCTCTCTATTCTCGGTGCCACGAGAGACGATATGGATGCTGTGTTGAAGTCTCTGGGCTACCGCGCCGACGTGAAGCCCGCAGCGGAAGCCCAAGAAGTGCTTTGGGGTCTTTTCCCGCAGATGAAGGTGGAGGCCGAAGAGCGTGCCGCCATCGTCGCAGCCAAGGCGGAGGCCGAGGCCGGGGAAGCTGGCAGCGAGGCTGCACCGGAGGCTGAAGCCGGTTCGAGTGAAGAAGAGACAGTCACCGTCTGGCGGCCTCAGCGCGGTGACCGAAGCGAACAGCGCGGTCGGGGCTCCCGTGGTCACAGCAATGGACGGGGCAAGGGGCAGAGCAAGACGTCTGCCGGCTTCAAATCCAAGAACGATCGTGGAGGCGCTCGCGAGAAGGGCGGCGATCACAGCGGTGGCGGCAAGCCCGCCGGTCGTGGGCCCAAACCGATGGATCCGGATTCACCTTTCGCCAAACTGGCTGCCTTGAAGGGCGACCTTGGCAAGAAGGGGTAAGCCCCCTGCCGCCGCCCCGGTCGAGAGCGTTGAAGGTCAGCGCCTCGACAAATGGCTATGGTATGCGCGCGTTTACAAATCCCGGGGCCTGGCGCAGCGAATGATCGCTGACGGTCGGGTCCGGATCGATACGGTCCGTGCGGAAGCGGCTCACAAGACGGTTCGCCCGGGCCATGTTCTGACCATCACCTTGGAGCGCGACATCAGGGTGCTGGAGGTTCTTCTGCCGGGGGAGCGAAGAGGTCCCGCATCAGAGGCTCAATTGCTGTACAAGGACCTGTCGCCCCCAAAGCCAAAGCGCTCTGACCATGTGGACCCAAGAAGAGTGGCAGCCCCCAAGCCGGAGAAACGACCGAGCCGAAGAGACCGTGCTGCGTTGGAAGGTTTGAAGCGTTCGGGCGGGATTGAGGAATAATCGTCCAGAGCCACGCTGTGATTTGGCAAAGCGTGCTGAAACAGATCGACCCGCGTCACCAAATGGGCTTTCGTCGCGGCGGCAAACCGTCTATCGCTACCGACTGGAACGAGAGTGCTACAGGCTCCAGAGCCTCCGTCGCACGTCATTCAGACAATCCGAGTAGCCATGACCTATATCGTCACCGACAACTGCATAAAGTGCAAATATACTGACTGCGTGGAAGTGTGTCCCGTCGACTGTTTCTACGAGGGCGAGAACATGCTCGTCATCAATCCTGATGAGTGCATCGATTGCGGCGTCTGTGAGCCGGAATGCCCGGCTGAAGCCATCAAGCCTGACACAGAGCCGGGTCTGGAAAAGTGGTTGGAGCTCAACACTGAATACTCTGCCAAGTGGCCTGTGATTACACAGAAGAAAGACGAGCTTCCTGAAGCTCAGCAGATGGATGGGGTGGAAGGTAAGCTGGAGAAGTACTTCTCACCACAGCCGGGCGAGGGTGATTGATCAGGCGTCGCGCCTGCAAGTCCCGGTTTATGCTTGCCAAGCCACCCTCCGTTAACCATTCACGGTAACCATCTGTTAGGATCTATTTCGCCGTGACCCGGTTGTGGCGGGGGCAAGTTATTGTTTTTTGCACCTTTTTGTGCTATAGCTCTGTTCATAGCGATGAAGGCGTTCCAGAAAACCTTGCTGAAAATCTTAACAAAAACGGCTCCGCATCCTCTTTTCTGAAGATTGTGTCGTGACCAGTTCGTTGGCCTCTGATCTCTCTGGAGGCCGCCGACGGTCCTTTTTGTGTCTGGGCTTTGCCGCACGGTTGGGCTCTTTTCGGCTCCCTTCGCCTTCGCGCCGGTGAATGATGACAAACAGGGAGCGGGGTTGCGGCCCCGTCTAAACAATTGGCAGCAGCAAAAAAAGCAACGTCACGCGGTGGTTTCAAAGTCGGCGAGAACATCGTCTATCCGGCCCATGGCGTTGGTCAGATCACCAATATCGAAGAGCAGGAAGTCGCCGGCTACAAGCTGGAGCTCTTCGTGGTGGACTTTGCCAAAGACAAAATGCGCCTGAAGGTTCCCGTCGCCAAGGTTGAGAGCGTTGGCATGCGCAAGCTGTCCGACGACGATCTGGTCGAGCGCGCTCTAAAAACGGTCCGCGGTCGCGCCCGCGTGAAGCGCACAATGTGGAGCCGCCGCGCTCAGGAATATGATGCGAAGATCAACTCCGGCGATCTAATCTACATCGCTGAGGTTGTGCGAGATCTGTTCCGCGCCGAGAACCAGCCTGAGCAGTCTTACTCCGAGCGTCAGCTTTATGAGGCGGCTTTGGATCGTATGGCGCGTGAGCTGGCCGCCGTTCGCAAACTGTCCGGCACGGAAGCTGTGCAGTTGATTGAGGCCAATCTGGCCAAAGGTCCGCGGCGCACGGCCAAGACGGAAGAAGAAGCCACTGAAGATGGCGGCGAAGACGCGAAAGGTGCTGCCGCTTAAGCAGCAATTCCATAAAGAGCATCAGCTGTTCGAAGAGCCCGGGTCGATCCCGGGCTTTTCTTTTTTGGCGATAGTACTGAACCATTGCAGCCCAGCCACCGTATAAGCCTTTACAGTAGGTAAACGGAGTAGGGCCGATGAACGATCTCGCAACCCGCCGGTCCATGGTCAAAGCGGCCATGAGTGCACCCTATCTCGAGCGCGACGAGGAGCATGAACTCGCGGTTCGATGGAAAGAGCATGACGATCAGGAAGCTCTGCACAAGATCACACAAGCGCATATGCGTCTTGTTATCTCGATCGCCGCCAAGTTCCGCTATTTTGGCCTTTCGATGAACGACCTCATCCAGGAAGGCCATGTCGGCCTGTTGGAAGCCGCAGCCAGATTTGAACCAGAGCGCGAAGTCCGGTTCTCAACCTACGCAACATGGTGGATTAGAGCATCAATCCAGGACCATATCCTGCGTAACTGGTCCATCGTTCGCGGTGGAACCTCGTCGGCCCAGAAGGCGCTTTTCTTCAATCTGCGCCGACTGCGCGCCAAGCTGAGTCAGGGGCAGGAGCCGCTGGGCAGCCATGACATGTACAAAGAGATCGCCGCTGCCATTGGCGTGTCCGAAAAAGACGTTGCTGTCATGGATTCCCGCCTCTCGGGCTATGACGGATCTCTCAACAGTCCAGTGGGCGATGAAGACGGAACAGCCGAGCGTCAGGACTTTCTGGTATCGGACGCACCGCTTCCTGATGCAATTGTCAGCGAGAGCATCGACAAGGAGAGGCGGTCGGGCTGGTTGCAGGATGCGCTTTCGGTGCTCAACGAGCGCGAACTGAAAATCGTTTCCGAACGCCGACTTCAAGAGGAAGGCGCCACGTTGGAATCCCTCGGCAACAAGCTTGGTATATCAAAAGAACGCGTTCGTCAGATTGAGAACCGCGCTCTGGAAAAGCTGCGCGATGCTTTGCTTGTGAGCCACCCCCACAAGGATGATTTTGTGGCGGACGTGCTCTGATCACGATCCCAACAGACTGATTCTCAACAGACAGTGTGGTCAGCGTTCCACGACCAGTTTGAGCCGCGTGCCAGGACTGGGCTGAGCGCCCGGTGAGAGACCATTGAGCGCCCTGATCAGGCCGGCGCCATCATCCGTCCAGGACATGCGGCTGCGGGCGAGTGCTTCAATCGTTTGGCCGGAACGCATTCTTGCGATCTCGATCTGCAGAGGTCGAAGCGCCGCCACTTCCTCTCGGGACATGCCACGGAACGACTGGGCAACCTGCTCTCCGACACGGGTCACAGCTTCACCCGATGTCGCTTTCGGTGCCGCCGTGATCAAGCGGTAGACACGTTCGCCTGACTTCATCAGCGTGATGTCGAACACCCAGCCTTCAGATGATGCCTTGGCCCGCAACGCGTCCAGACCATTGATCTGGGTTTGAACCGGTGGCTGGTCAGACAGTCCGCCAATCCAGCCTGAGTTCAGATAGTCATTCAGCGAGCGACCCTTGGGGAGGGGGGCTGCATCCACCCGGATGGCTTTGTCGCCGGGACCCGATGCCACAATCGCTTCTGCCCTGTTGTCGAGTCGAAAACCCTCGGGAACGGTGAATGTGATGGCGAGCCCGGGGTGAGAATATGTGCGCCCGCGCACAAACCCCTCTTCGGGCTTGTCCCCGAAGGTCAGCCCGTCAATGCCCTGTAGATATCTGTCGCGATCCCGATCGCCTATTCCGGGAGGCCCAACCTTGGCCGCTTCGGCGCGTGCCAGCTCTTCGCGCCGGGGCGCGCTGGGATGGGTGGACAGAAAGTCCAGCCCGTCCGGCCTGCGGCCACCACCAGCTTTCCAGCTGGAAAAGACCTGCATGCTCCTCAGGTAGCGCGCTTGAGCATAGGGATCGAAGCCCCCTTTGCCGGCCAGTTCGACCCCCAGCCTGTCGGCTTCCAGCTCCTGATTGCGTGAGAATCGGGCCAGGCTGAGCTTGTCCAGCGTCTCGCGGGTCGGGTCTCCACCGGACAGGAGATCTCGAACCACCCGGCCCCGGACGGCTGCGGTACGCGCTCTTTCGTTGCGCTTGATCCCGTGGGAGGCAGCCACGTGGCCCATCTCATGGGCTATCACCGCTGCCAGTTCCGACGAATCATTGGCCAGGGCCACAAGGCCGCGCGTGACATAAATGAAGCCACCCGGAAGCGCGAAGGCATTCACCGACGGGGAGTCCAGGATCGTGATCTGATAAGCGCGGTCCGTTTCGCTTGTCTGTTCCACCAACCGGCTCACGATCAGCGCCACCAGCCGCTCCACATCGGAGTTGCGATAGACCCCTCCATAAAGGCTCAGGATCCGTGGGTGCTCCCGTGCTCCAACCCGAGATTGAGGGTCGCGCGCCTGAACGCTCTCAACCGAGACTTTTGGTCCCTGCGCTGCTGACCGGCCGTCGGCTGTGGTTCTACCCAGGCCAAGGCCCTCGGTCGACAGAACGGTTCCGTTGCACGCACTCACCAGCAGCCCCCCGGCCAGCAGGAAGCCGAGGTGGGCGAGCCAGTTACGGCGCGCGCTCATACGCGCGGGCGGCGACCAAGAACCGCTACTGCCTGTTGTCCGGGATATCGATCTGGCCTTCCTGCTCGAGCACGATCATGGGTCCGCCCTTTTTGCGCAGCCTGCCGCGCACTGTCACCCATTGTCCTTCAAGTTGTTGCAACGCTTCGGGCCTTAAGAACAGGCGCTTTGTCGTTCGAGGGGCCAATTCCACCGTGAAGTCTTCGTTCCACTTCACGCCGAAATTAAGGTAATGGCGGTTCTGTCGAATGCCAACGCTCAGAACGCGACCTCGGACGGTCACATAGTGGTCGATCAAGCGCAGCAGCGTGGCATCCGAGGCCTTCAGGGCCACCCCTTCGGACCAGAACCCGCGCTTTCCGCGCCGGCCAAATCTCTCGGCAATCCGCAAAGTGTCCATGCAGGGCAGGTCTTTATGGGGTAGCAGCAGCGCTTTTCCGGAAGTCAGCAGGTCAGCGGCGACTGATCGTCCGTCCGGAAACGCGACAAATGCAGGCACACGACTGTGCCGGTCTGTCTTTGTATCCAACTGAAACAGTTGCACCGTCCGCCCCACCAGCGCTGAACGAAGGTAAGACTCTGCCTCAGCCAAGTCGTCCCCATCCAACCGGGTTGGCCAGGTTGGCCAGGTTGGTATGTAAAACCCCGCTGGCCGCACCATCCGCCCGTCGGACATCTCCACAGTAAGGCTGTCCACGACCCTAGTCACTTCTACGGGCGCGCCGGCAAACTGCTCATAGCAAACAACGTCCTGCGCAGAGCCAAACTGCGTCCCCGCCGATAGGGCGAGGCAGACTGCAACCAGTTTGCGAGCAAAAATCATCACCTGCGCACCATGCACTCTGGCCGCCATTGCCGCCAAGGGTTTGGGGAGGGGCTTAGGATCGACCTGGCAGGAAAAGTTGGTGTCCCCGGCGCGATTCGAACGCGCGACCCCAGGATTAGGAATCCTGTGCTCTATCCGGCTGAGCTACGGGGACACGGGGTTTCCATAGACCATTCTTCCTGTTTGAGAAATGGCCGAAATCCGGCGGTGAAGCTCGCTGCGCCTAGCCAATCGGCAATCTGCGGGAAGAATTTTCTCCTGGCCGTCTTTCGGCGCAATGACGCGCCTGCCCGCCAAAGGTGGTTCCCAATAGTCTGGAACAAGAACAACCCCGGAGTGAACCTATGGCCAACAGCTCTTTGAAAGCCCTTGCAGCCAACCGCCTGTCGGACGGAATAGCCGTCTGGGCCGTCAAGGTCGGTGACAGCTTCCATTGGACGGAAAACTGGTCTTCGGCGAGTGCCCTCAATGCCGCGGACGCCGCAGAACTGGAGGCTTGGGGCATCCAACAGGCGCAGCAGGATCAGATTGTATCGGAACGCTTGATTGACGTTGTTTCTGAAGGCGCTTCTCTGATGCCTTCTCGCCTTCGCGAGCGCATCGTGGCCGCTGGGCCAACTGTTCGCCCCGATCTTGGCAAGCAAGCTGAGCATATTCAGCACGCTCGGGCCGCGTAACTCTAGGCCAGATTTCAAAACACATCCCCGCCGGACACGGGTCGGAGAACCATATGTACCGCTATGATGAATTTGATCATGCCTTTGTGCAGGCGAGGGTCGAAGAATACAGTGAGCAGGTGGAGCGCCGCATGGCCGGCCACATCACAGAAGACCAGTTCAAGCCCCTGCGGCTGATGAACGGTGTCTACCTGCAGCTACACGCATACATGCTGCGCGTGGCGATTCCCTACGGCACGCTCGACAGCCGACAGATGCGCAAGCTCGCGCACATAGCCAGAACCTATGACAAGGGCTATGGCCATTTCACGACGCGGCAGAACATTCAGTTTAACTGGCCGGCTCTGACTGACACTCCGCAGATCCTCAAGGAACTGGCCGAGGTGGAAATGCATGCCCTGCAAACCTCGGGCAATTGCATTCGGAACGTGACGAGCGATCACTTTGCGGGGGCGGCTGCCGATGAGCTGACCGATCCCCGGCCATGGTGCGAGATCCTGCGGCAGTGGTCCTCCATCCATCCGGAGTTCACCTATCTGCCTCGCAAGTTCAAGATCGCAGTTTCCGGTGCAGCCCATGACCGGGCCGCCGTGCGCGTCCACGACATCGGTCTTCAGATGCGCCAGCAAAATGGGCGGCTCGGTTTCGAAGTGTTCGTGGGTGGCGGCTTGGGCCGAACCCCCATGATCGGCAAATGCGTGCGCGAATTCCTGCCCGCAGAGGACCTTCTGGCCTACACAACAGCGATTCTGCGCGCGTACAACCTCAATGGCCGCCGGGACAACAAGTATAAGGCGCGTATCAAAATTCTGGTTCACGAGACGGGTATTGACGCGTTGCGGGGGCAGATTGAAGCTGAGTTCGAACGCCTGCGCGGCGGCGACCTCACCCTTCCAGCCGATGACGTTGAGGCGATCCACGCCTATTTCCAAGCGCCTGATCTGCCCGATCGTAGTGAAGAGGCAATTGCGCTGCTCGCGCAAATGGATGCCGATGCAGCGTTTGCCGCTTGGGTGCGGCAGAACACGTCGGCCCATCGTCACCCCGATTATTCGTGCGTCACCATCTCGCTCAAGGGGATCGGCGATGCTCCCGGTGACGCGAGTGCTGAACAGATGGACGCCGTGGCCGCCATTGCCGAACGGTTTGGCCATGATGAACTGCGCATCAGCCATGAGCAGAATATCGCCCTGCCGCACGTGGCCAAAGGCGATCTGAAATCCGTGTTCGATGGACTGGTTGAATGCGGTCTTGCGACGGCGAATGTCGGCTTGATCAGTGACATCATCGCTTGTCCGGGCCTGGATTATTGCGCGCTGGCCAATGCCCGCTCCATTCCGGTGGCGCAGGACATTGCCCGTCGTTTCGCTGACCCGGCTCGCGCAGAAGAAATTGGGCCGGTCAAGCTGAAGATTTCCGGCTGCATCAACGCATGTGGCCATCACCATGTCGGCCATATCGGCATCCTCGGCGTGGAGAAGAAAGGCACAGAGCTCTTTCAGATCACTTTGGGTGGATCAGCCGACGAGCACACATCGATCGGTGAGATCGTGGGGCGTGGCTTCGAATATGATCAGCTGATCGATGCCATCGAAACGGTCATTGATACCTATCTGGAACTTCGTACCGAGCGCGCAGAGACATTTCTCGACACCTATCGCCGCGTTGGTGCCCAGCCCTTTAAACACGCGCTTTATGGCGCCCCCAAAGAGGTCGCCTGATATGAGTGATGCGCAGGCAATGACTGTTTGGAAGGCCGGTAAATTTGTCGAGCGCGATTTCGACCTTGTGCCAGTGGACGACTATGTCACGTCGGGCAGACCGGCCAGCGCTGTCCCAAAACTGCTGGCAGGCGAGGGTGTCGACGTCTTGATCGATGCGGTTGAGGGTGACTTGTCTTCCCTCGCTGCCATTGCGCTCGATTTCCCGTCATTTGCGGACGGTCGAAGCTATTCAAAAGCTCAATTGCTTCGGTCGGAGCACGCCTATCAAGGCGAGCTCATCGCTGTCGGCGATGTACTGCCGGATCAGGTGGCTCTGATGCTGCGGGTGGGTTTCGATGTGTTGGAAGCGACCCATCCGGTCACGCGTACCCGGCTTGCTGAAGCGGGCCATGAAACGACGCTGCACACCCAGATTGCCGGTACGTCTTCGGTCAAGGAGACATCTGGTGAGCGTTTTTCGTGGCGAAGAACCGCCTAGAACAAAACTTTCCAGACAAAGAAAAGGCCCCGAACGGCAGCGTTCGGGGCCTTTGCGTTTGGATGTAACGATCTGACTGCTAGTTGTTCAGCGTTTTGATGCCGGAAGCGATACCCACCCCTTGGGCAACTGGCGAGATCGCCTGGGTCAGAATGGTCGTGAACTTGCCGAACTGTACGGAAGGCGAGTCGGCGGCATAGAGCACATCCTTGTCACGCATCTTGAAACCCCGCGCGATGAAGAAGCCCGATGGGTCCTTCAGATTGACGCGGTAGATGACGGGCACAAGGCTGTTGTTCTGGGCCAGTTGGCTTTGCGGGACCAGGCCGCGCACTAGGTCGGCATCTTCGACGCGATAGATGAAGACAGCCCTTGGATCGGCAAGCGTTGTATTCAATCCGCCCGCCCGTGCTATCGCTTCGCTGAGCACAGTTTCGCCAGGTGTGACGGGCACTTCAATGTTGCGAGCGGTAGCGCCAAACACCGTCAGGGTGCGCGCGTCGCGTAGCAGTGTGACCACATCACCGGCGCGTACAAAAACATTCTCGCTAGGCCGCTTGATAACGCGGTCCATGGATACGCGGCGCGTCTTGTTGCCCCGTGTCAGCTGGATCGAAACTTCTTTCACCGGCGCCGTTGGCCCGCCAACGCTGGCAATCACATCCAGCAGACGGTCTCCCCGACCGGACAATGGCACGCGACCACCGCGGGATGCTTCGCCGGTAACGGTGACCGTGTTGAAAACGGGTTGTGTCACGGACACCAGCACCTGGGGATCGATCGCCTTACCCTGAAGAGCGGTCTCAATGGTGCGTTTGATCTCAAATGTTGTACGGCCTGCGGCGCGGATTCGGCCAGCATAAGGCACCACAATCGTGCCGTCCGATGCCACTGGCTGCGGCGGCAATTGTGATGCACTGGCGCCATCGGGCCCTGCGAACAGCCCGCCCGACGCCGCTTCCCATATGGTCACGACGACCTGATCACCGCGACCAACAACGATTTTACCCGCCGAACCCTGACTGCCAAATGTGCCCGAGAAGCTGTTGTCTATGCGAGAGTTGAGTGCCGCCAGCACGTTCTCGGTCACATCCACCACTTCGAACTGAAGCTTGGGTTTTGTAACATCAGATTGAGGAGCCACCTCCGTCGAGGAGTACATGGCGATGTCGATGGCGCTGGGTCCGGCGCTCGGAAGAGCCGTACATCCTGCAAGCAGTACTCCGCCTGCGAACAAAGCTGCAAGCTGCATCAATTCAGTCGGACGCATCAGCAACAAATCTCGAACCCCTTATGGCGAGCATGCGCTCTTCTGCCGCCGCCCTGCAGCGGTCTTGTAGCCTATGACACTGTCCTGACAAGATGCCAGTGGTGGAGGCAGCCGCTGATGTCCAATTCGTGGCTCGATTGCAACACCCGCGTCTCTTCCAACTCCGACCTATATCATTGAGCTGCTAGTCTGGCGTTTCCAAATTCTCCATTTGGCTACAATTTTAGGCGATGCGGTTAATCAGACGTTCCTGTGCCGCCGCAATTTGGCCTGCTCGGGCGCGTCTTTGTCACTTCAGGGTGTTTGGTCCTGATATTTGCCATAAGACAGGTTGCTCGCGCAGTTGCGTTGAAAACGACGTTTGGTAAGCGTAAAAGACCCAATGGCGTCGGGTTGGCATTGTACCGAGCGTCCTAGAAACAGATCGGCGGCAACGGCCTTTTCCGTAAGCCGTCGCAGCAAGACGACAGGGCTGAACATGACCGATTCCAAACCTGGCCAAGACAAATCTTCGCCACGGACTGCTGGCCAGAAGATGAGCCGCGAGGAACGCGCCGCACTTGTTGCGAAGATGATGGCCAAGAAAAGTGTCGGCTCGACAGCCAGCCCTGCCAAAACCTCATCGTTCGACTGGGCCGCTCTGCCGGAAATCAAAAAGGCCGCGCTTCAGAAGAAAGTCGCTCAAAGCGTTGGCGTGGGCAATCCATATATGCGCCATACCACGAACAGCGGCGCAGCGGTGATTGAGGTTGAGGGGCGCCCAACCGTCAATTTCTGCTCATACGACTATATCTCTGTTGGCCAGCATCCCGATGTCATCGGGTCCGCCCATGCCGCCGTTGACCACTATGGAACGAGTGCCAACGCGTCGCGACTGGTCTCCGGCGAAAGAACCGTTCACGGCGAGCTCGAAGCGGCTCTGGCTGAAAATTACGGCCAGGAAGCAGCCATGGTGCTGGTTTCCGGCCATGCGACCAACGTCAACGTCCTGACCCACCTGTTCGGTCCAAAAGACCTGATCGTGATGGACTCTCTGGCGCACAACTCGATCTATGTTGGTGGTCAGCGCTCGTCAGCCGCCCGCCGGACGTTCCCTCACAACGATATGAACGCGCTGGACGAACTGCTCCATCAGGTGCGCGGTCAATTCGACAAGTGTATCGTGGTGGTTGAAGGCCTGTACTCCATGGATGGCGACTGCGCGCCTCTGGAGAAACTCACTGAGATCAAGCGTCGGCACCGCACACTTCTGATGGTTGACGAGGCCCACGGTCTGGGCGTTTTGGGCAAGACCGGTCGAGGATCCTTCGAAGCGCAGAATGTCGATCCCAAACTGGTCGATATCTGGATGGGCACGCTTTCCAAGACTCTCTGCGGGGCGGGTGGTTATCTTGCTGGCTGCGAAACCCTGATTGAATATCTCAAGCTGTCACTGCCTGGCTTCGTATTCTCTGTGGGTCTGAGCCCGGTTTTGGCTGCGGCCAATCTGGCGGCTCTTCGTGCCATGCAAAACGAGCCGGAGCGCGTAGAGCGGCTTCAGGCCAATGGCCGCTTCTTCACCGATGAATTGCGCCGCCATGGTGTCGACACTGGGTTCTCCGAAGGTCACGCCGTTGTGGCCGCCATCACCGGCTCATCCCTCGTAGCTCTCAAGAGTTCCCAGGCACTTCTGGAGCGCGGTTATTATTCCCTGCCGATCATCACTCCGGCTGTTGAAGAGCGGAAGGCTCGACTGCGCTTCTTCCTGCAGTCCGATCACACGCAGGAGCAACTGGCTGGTGCCGCGCTTGCAGCTGCTGAAACCATGGACATGCTGCGCGCTGAAGCTGCCCAATAACAGCCTTGCAACGCCTAGTTGAGGCGTTGCTTCAGTCTCACGATACGCCAGTATGAGCGCTCAATATTGCGTCTGATTGTCGGGTCCTGAGCAGCGGCTCCTGCGAGAAGCTGGATCACACGGTCCGGCAAATTGACATCCGGCCTCGCCGAGTTTGACAGAATCAGCACATCCACACCCGCCCTGACGGCGCGGATGATGGTTTCATCCTGTGTGAACTGATTGCGTATGGCACCCATATCCAGATCATCAGTGATGACCACGCCATTATAGCCCATCTGTCCCCTCAGGAGGCCTTCCACCACCGGGGCTGAGAGTGAGGCTGGGACTGGTCGGGACGTTCTTGGCTCAAACTGTTCAAGGAACAGGTGGCCAACCATCACCATGTCGGCGCGGTCTTCATCAATGAGCCGACGAAATGGCTCCAGCTCTCCAGTTTGCCAGGTTCTGCTGATGTCGGTGAAACCGCGATGGCTGTCCCGCCGACTGGATCCATGGCCTGGGAAGTGCTTCACCGAGGTCACAAGACCGGCATTGCGGTGGGCGTCGACAAACGCCCGTGCGTATTTTGTGGCGATCTCCGTCCGGCCGCTGAAGGCTCTGTTCTTGCGCCCGATGATCGGGTTGGACGGATTGGTGTTGAGGTCGAGGACAGGGCCGAAATTGGTGTTGAAACCCCAATCCCGCAGCCGCTGTGCCAAATCTCCATAGACTGTATTGGCCTGCTGCACGGTGCCGCCCTGCGCCAATTGCCAGGCTGATGGAATCTCTGTGAAACCGATTCGGCGATTCAGGCGTTCGACCTGGCCGCCCTCCTGATCAATCGAAATAAAAGGGGGTATGGCAGCGCCCGTGTTGCGGAAGAGCTGAGCGAGGCTCTTCACCCCGCTGGCGCTCTTCACGTTGTGGGCCAGAAACAGCACCCCACCTGCCTTGCCGTCGCGGATCTGTGCCGCCAGCGTGCGTGGCCAGCTGTCCCCTGCATCGTCGCCCCAAAACCCCAGAAGCAACATCTGGCCGATCATGGTTTCGAGCGGAACATTACTGGCAACCGGTGCCTGCTGCGTCAGTCTTTGTGCAGGGCGCGGGCGCAGGATCGCCGCCACACTGCCGACGAAGCCGTTCCCTTGCTCGCCATCGACGGCTGTCACCCCGGGACGTGGTCGGGGCAGGTCCTCCGCTGTCAGCACCTGCGGAAGTGCGATGGAGGCGTCTGATTGGTCGAGATCGAGTGCGTGCGCGGGAAAAAGGGCCATCAGGCCGACAAGGAGCACGCCCAGAAACAGTTTCATGCCGTTCCACCGCAAGGTTTGTTTGAATGCGTCGACGCTAGCGCTGCGTCGTTAACGGACTGATAACCACGCCCTATGGCCAATTTGTGCTGCGGTCAGGCGGACAGAAAGCGGAACTCGCTGCGCTGCACGCGTGTTTCAGCGGGTCGAAGCACCGCGCTGGGAAAATGCGGATGATGCACCGCGTCAGGCCAGATCTGAGGCTCCAGCGCTATGCCCGCCCACGGCTTGAGAGGCGTTCCATCCAACCCGGGAACCGGACAATCGATCTTATGCCCGCAATAAACCTGAATGCCGGGCTGATCTGTCCACACTTCGAGGCTGAGCGGTGCATTTGGCGCGCTGACGCGGGCGGCGAAGGCGAGTTCTTCCGGCGTCTCTTCAGCCAGACAGAAATTGTCGTCCAGAACGAGCTCAGTGCGCTCGCTGATCGGTTTGCCATTTGTGTAGTCCCTGTCGGTGCCAGAGGCATCAGCAACTGTTCCGGTGGGTATGAGATCGTCGCCCGTGGCCGTATATCGCGTGGTGGGGAGTTCGATCACATGGTCGCGAATATCGCCCTGCGCGCCCTTCAGCGTGAAATAGCTATGGTGGGCCAGATTGACGAGTGTCGGTGCGTCTGAACTCGCCTCATACGTCACTGACAGCGTGCCGCCGGTCACACGAAAAGTGGCCCTCACGCTCACCGTACCCGGATAGCCGGCGTCGCCATCGCGACTGATCAGAGACAGGATGCAATAGTCGGTTCCGTGACCTTCCACGATCCAATTGCGCTTTCCAAAGCTCGCTGCTCCGCCATGCAGGTGATGCTCTTTGCCGGCATTGTCGAGCTGATATTCCCGACCATCCAGCTCAAAGCGCCCGTGGGCGATGCGGTTGGCGCACCGTCCAGCCGTGGCGCCAAAGAAGGGAGAATGCGCCGGATAATGGTCAAAGGCCTCAAAGCCCAGAACCAGTGGGGCGCTTTGCGCCACATGGCGCAGATCCTGAACAACCGCACCCCAGGTCAGGATATGGGCGGTCAGGTCTCCCGAGGAGATACATATCCGTTCGACGGTCTCGCCGCCAGCGGTTGTTCCAAAGTGCTCTCGTTCGCCCGGTGTCAAAGGCCCAGACCCCCGGTGCAGATATATTTGCGCTCCAGATACTCATCCAGGCCGTGTCGAGAGCCTTCGCGTCCGAGACCCGATTGTTTGAACCCGCCAAAAGGCGCTTCGGGGGTGGCAATCACGCCCTCATTGATGCCAACGAGGCCGTAGTCGAGAGCCTCCGACACTCGAACCGAGCGCCCCAGATCAGTGGTGCAGAAGTAGGCAGCGAGGCCAAAATCGGTGTCATTGGCCATGGCGATGGCTTCTTCTTCCGTGTCGAACTTGAAGACGGGCGCCACCGGGCCAAACACTTCCTCCCGCGCGATCCGCATATGCTGGGTAGCGTTGGCGACGACTGTCGGCTCAAAGAAAATGCCGTCCCGGTCCATGCGGCCGCCACCGGTTTTGATGTCCCCACCCTGGGCTTTGGCGTCCTCGACAAGTTCGGTCACCTTCTCCAAAGCCCCCTGATTGATCAGGGGTCCCTGATCGTGCGCGCCGTCCAGATTGTTGCCTGCTGTCAGCTTCTCAGATGCCGCCACCAGTTTCTCGACAAAGGCGTCATAGACGCCTGACTGAACGTAAAAGCGATTGGTGCAGACGCAGGTTTGCCCAGCATTTCTATATTTGGCCGCCATGCCGGCTTCGATGGCCTTGTCGAGGTCGGCATCATCAAACACGATGAAAGGGGCGTTGCCCCCCAACTCCATCGACATCTTCTTGACGGTGGCTGCTCCTTGTTCGAGCAGGATCTTGCCCACGCGTGTCGAGCCCGTGAACGTCATCTTGCGCACCCTGTCGTCGGCCGACCAAACCTTGCCAATGGCGGCTGCATCGCCCGTGATCACATTGACCACACCGTTGGGCACGCCGACCTCCTGGCACAGAGCGGCCCAGGCCAGTCCGGAGAAGGGCGTGAGTTCGCTCGGTTTGCAAACAGCTGTACAGCCAACCGCGATGGCGGGTGCGATTTTCCGGGCCAGCATGGCCGACGGGAAGTTCCACGGAGTGATTGCTGCAATCACACCAACGGGTTGGGTGATCACGCTGATGCGCCGGTCTGGCCATGGGCTCGGGATCGTCTCGCCGTAGGCACGGCGTGCTTCCTCGGCAAACCAAAGCGTGTAGGCAGCCGAGTTGGCAACTTCGCCCTTGGCCTCTGCCATGGGTTTGCCCTGCTCCTCGACCAGAAGGCGCGCCAGATCGTCCTGATTGTCCATCAAAGCCGCGTGCAGATCGCGGAGCAGTTTCACGCGTTCGTTTACACCGGAATGGCGGAAGGTCTCGAACGCTGCCGCGGCCGCATCGACCGCCCGTTCTGCATCCATCTCGCCCCCATTGGGCACGTGTCCAATGGCTTCCATCGTCGCCGGATTGAACACCTCGATCGTGCCGCCATCAGCGGCGTCGACCCATTGGCCGTTGATAAAGCTCTGCTGATGTTTGAAGCGTTGAAAGTCAGCGACCATGGGGTTCTCCATCCGTAATTTGGCCTGACTATAGGGCCCCGTTTCACGGAAGCGACCCCGAAAAGCTCTTTCGCGTTCAGGATATGCATTTTCTCCATTTTGGAGAAAATCTCTATCCGAAGGTCGCGTTGACTTGAAAATCCGACGGCTTCAAAACCTCCACAAAACTCAAAACAAAAGAAAGATCACCCCATGGAACGGACGACTAAAGGGTCGCTGCAGGTTGCAGTGGAGCTGGCGAATTTCATTGATCAGGAGGCCCTTGCAGGAACCGGTGTTGCCGCGGAGGATTTCTGGGCCGGTTTCGACGCACTGGTCAAAGACATGGCGCCGCGCAATCGAGAGCTCCTCGCCAAGCGCGAAGACCTGCAGACCAAGCTCGATGAGTGGTATCGCGCAAATCCCGGCCCGATCATGGATATGGAGGCCTACAAAGGCTTTCTGAGAGAAATTGGTTATCTCGTGCCCGAGGGAGGCGACTTCTCGGTGGAGACGGCTAATGTCGATGCGGAGATCGCCAAGGTCGCCGGTCCCCAATTGGTCGTACCGATCATGAATGCGCGCTTTGCCCTCAACGCGGCGAACGCACGCTGGGGCTCTCTCTATGATGCGCTCTACGGCACCGACGCGCTGGGAGATCTGCCTGCTGGTAAAGGCTATGATGAAGAGCGCGGTGGACGCGTGATCGCCTGGGCGCGCAATTTCCTCAATCAGAGCGTGCCTCTCAGTGGGTCCTGGAACGACGTCACCGGTTTTTCGGTACGCGAAGGCAAGCTCGCGATTTCTGGCAAGAGCGGCGACCTGTCATTGTCCGATGACGCGCAATTCGTCGGTTACAAGGGCGACGCTTCGGCCCCCCGCGCCCTGATGTTCATCAAGAACGGCATGCATGTCGGCATTCACATCAATGCTGATCATCCCATCGGCAAGACCGACGCGGCGCATATTTCGGACGTCTGGCTCGAGTCCGCCCTCACGACCATCATGGACTGTGAAGACTCGGTCGCCGCCGTTGATGCCGAGGACAAGACCCTCGTCTATCGCAACTGGCTTGGCCTCATGAAGGGTGACCTTGAAGAGACCTTCCAGAAGGGTGGTGAAGCCGTCACGCGGAGGCTCCATCCAGATCTCGATTTCAGCGCTCCCGACGGATCGGACATGACCCTGAAGGGTCGATCTGTGATGCTCATCCGCAATGTTGGGCACTTGATGACCAACCCTGCCATTCTGGATGCAGACGGCAATGAAGTGCCCGAAGGTCTGATGGACGCCATGTGCACGGCGCTGATCGCCCTGCATGACATCGGCCCTAATGGTCGGCGCGCAAATTCGGCTGATGGCTCCATTTACGTGGTGAAGCCCAAAATGCACGGCCCGGAAGAAGTCGCCTTCGCGAACGAGATCTTCGGTCGCGTGGAGGACGTGCTGGGCATGGCGCGGCACACCATCAAGATGGGTATTATGGATGAGGAGCGCCGCACGACGGTTAACCTCAAAGAGTGTATTCGGGCGGCCAAGAACCGGGTTGTCTTCATCAATACCGGCTTCCTCGACCGAACCGGTGACGAGATGCACACGTCCATGGAAGCTGGCCCCATGATCCGAAAGGGCGACATGAAGTCGGCACCATGGATCAAGGCCTATGAAGACTGGAACGTGGACATTGGCCTGGAGTGCGGTCTCGCCGGACGCGCCCAAATCGGCAAGGGCATGTGGGCCATGCCCGACATGATGGAGGCCATGCTGGAGCAGAAGGTCGGTCACCCCAATGCCGGCGCCAACACAGCCTGGGTGCCCAGCCCCACAGCGGCGACCCTGCATGCCACCCACTATCACACGGTGGACGTCCACGCCGTACAGGCCGAACTCGCCAATCGCGACCGCGCCAACATTGACGACATTCTTTCTATCCCAGTGGCCACGAACCCCAATTGGTCGGATGAAGACAAGCAGCGGGAACTCGACAACAACGCCCAGGGCATCCTTGGTTACGTTGTTCGCTGGGTCGACCAGGGCGTTGGCTGCTCCAAGGTGCCCGACATCAATGATATTGGCCTGATGGAAGACCGGGCAACGCTGCGTATATCAGCGCAACATATGGCCAACTGGCTGCGCCACGGTGTGGTGACCGAAGCCCAGGTGGAAGACACGCTGAAAAAGATGGCCAAAGTGGTCGATGGCCAGAATGCCGGTGACGCTGCTTACCAGCCCATGGCGGGCAATTGGGACGGCTCGGTTGCCTTCCAGGCTGCCCGTGAACTGGTTTTTGAAGGCGCGGCCCAGCCATCCGGCTACACCGAACCAGTCCTTCACCGCCGTCGTCTGGAGCTCAAGGCAGCAGGCTAGGGTCAGAACAGAAACGGACAGCGTCAGAGGATGGCGCTGTCCTGAAACTCGATCTGTTTGGCATGCCGCCCCAGCAGCACATGGGACAGCAGGGCCCCGCCACGGGGGTTAGGGCGCGTTTTCACGGGTCCTGCACCGTTCACATCAAGCGGCACTGCGCGCGAAGGCTTCTCTTTTCGTGTCGTCACGACTCTCTCCATCAGATGGGGCAAATCCGCAGCCCGACTGTGAAGAGGTTACGTGCCGATGATGTGAAAGGTTCGGCTCAATTTCGGCATGTCAGCCATGCCGAGGGCGCAAGACCGAATGGTCTTGGTGCGTTTTCACTTATTGAAGACGAAGACCTTGCGTGGGTGGAACGAGCCGGCCTTCACTTCCCCCAGCGCCAGCAGCTCGCCGCCGCACGTCGCGAAGGCATCATCCGCCAGAAGGGGGGCATCGCGCCCCCGCAGCAGAACCGGATTGCCTGACCGAATTCGGATGGCATCGCGGTCCGACAGGCTGATCTCCGGCAGGGCGCCCAAGGCGTCAATGGGGCTGAGCAAATGCTCGTCGAGAGATGCCATTTCGCCTTCGAGTGCTTCAAGGTCGGCCAGAGGCACCATGTCGTCTTCGGCAAAGTCGCCGACTGCCGTGCGGCGAAGTTCGCTCACATGGCCATGGCAGCCAAGGCGCTCACCCAGATCCCGTGCGATGGCGCGCACATAGGTTCCCTTCGAGCAGTCGGCTTCTAGTGTGCAGAAGTCAGTCTCCCATGCCACGATTTCGAGCCGGTCGATGGTGACGTCCCGCGCCTGAAGCTCCACCTGCTCGCCGTCTCGAGCCAGATCATAAGCGCGTTCACCATCCACCTTGATGGCTGAAAACGACGGTGGAATCTGGGAGATTTGTCCCGTGAACTCGGACAGTAGGGCCTCCACGTCAGCGCGGTCCGGCCTGGCGTCTGACGAAGCGACAATGTCGCCCTCGCGGTCGTCGGTTGATCTGCGCTGTCCCCATGCGACCGTGAAGCGATAGGTTTTGGAGCCGTCCATCACATAGTTCACGGTCTTGGTGGCTTCGCCAAGAGCGATGGGCAGCAAGCCGGACGCGAGCGGGTCCAGCGTGCCGGCGTGGCCGGCCTTCTGCGCCTGATAAAGCCATTTGGCCTTGCCGACGGCCTGCGTGGAACCCAGGCCATAAGGCTTGTCGAGGATCAACCAGCCCGAAATGGGGCGGCCCTTTTTGCGTCTTGCCATCACATGCTCAAATGCCGGGTTGCGCGCCGATGACATGTCTTGTCCCCAGCTGCCATTGGTGGCGCTGCCTAGCGATTGGCTGAACGGGTGACAAGGGCTATCCATGCAGCACGCGCACCATAGAAGACGTGCAGAGCGTCAGCCGATCAACGGCTGCGGGCGTCCCGGGGGTCGGATCTTGAAAGAACGTGTCGGAGCGGGTTGCTGGGGATTGGCACTGTGAGGCCGGGGCAGTTTCAGCAACTGGTCTTTTCGGGTGGTGGAACGCGCTGTTTCTGGCAGGGTGGATTTCTCAATACCGTGCGCGAACCTCTCAACATTGTGCCGCAGCGCATCACCGGAGTGAGTGGTGGGGCGCTATCGGCTGCTTCCTTCATCGCCCGAAACGGAGAGAAGGTGCTGCGCGTGATGGGCGACGCGTTTGAGGCCAATGCGCGGGACAGGCAGGTTCCTCTGGCCATTCTGCGCGGCAAGTCCGCCCATGAGCGTATCTACCGGTCGGTCGTCGCAGAGACGATGGATGTCGAAGCGGTGGATGCCATTGCCAATGGTCCGCAGTTTCACATCACCTTGTCAGTGCCACCCCAATGGTTGCCTACGGCGCCGGCAGTTTATCTTTCTTTTCTCGCCTACAAGCTTGACCAGACGGTCCGTTCCAACCCCCACATCAGCTTGCCCGGAAAGCTGGGTGCACGAAATGTCAGAGTGGACGCTCGCCAAGCGGCGCGGGACGGTGTTCTAGTGGATCTGATCTGCGCCGCCGCCACCATTCCGCCCGTGTTCTCCATCGTCCAATGGCCCCCGCAGTCCGGCCCCTTCATCATGGATGGCGGGACCACGGACAACGCACCCATGCCTCACCCCGATGAGGGCGATACGCTGGTTCTGATGACGCGTCGCTACCGTCGACTGCCTGCCAATCCGCACTGCGTCTATGTTGAGCCGACGACACCTGTTCCGGCCAGCAAGTTGGATTTCACAGATCGCACGAAGATCGAACGTGGCTGGGCCATCGGTCAGGCCGATGGCGAGCGCTTCCTCAAGGCCAATGGTCTGGCGAGTTGACGGCGGTCAGGCGCTGAGCGTCTGAGTTTCCAGCCCTTCATTGGACAGAAGGTCCGTTTTGGGCATGAGGTTGAGCAGTTCTTTCGTGTACCCGTGCTGCGGCTGAGCGAAGAGGTCTTCCGTGTTCGCGACCTCCATCAGCCTTCCGCCGCGCAGCACGCCGACCTGATCACACATCTGTCGGACCACCGGCAGGTCGTGACTGATAAACAGCATGGTGAGCCCCAAATGCTCCTGAAGGTCTTTCAGGATGTTGAGGATTTGCGCCTGAATGGACACGTCCAGCGCGCTGGTGGGCTCATCGCAGATGAGGAAGCGCGGCTGTGTCGCCAAGGCCCGTGCAATCGAGATGCGCTGCCTCTGACCGCCTGAGAATTCGTGCGGGAATTTTGCGCCTGCCGCAGAACCAAGCCCAACCTTCTCGAGCAGTTCATCGACCCGTTTTGCGATTTGGTCCGCGGGAATGGCTTTGAGGTGTCTGGCCGGTTCTGCAATGATGTCGCGCACACGGTGCCGCGGGTTGAGCGAAGAATAGGGGTCCTGAAAGATCATCTGGATCTGGCGGACATAGTTCTCGCGCACCTCCGGGCCCGCGCCCGAGACCACTGTTCCATCAAAGGCGATTTCCCCGCCATCAAGGCTGTGCAGCCCGGCAATCATGCGCGCAATGGTGCTTTTCCCCGAGCCGCTCTCACCCACAAGGCCGAAGATTTTGCCGGGCTCGATGTCGAACGAGACATTGTCGACGGCGGTAAAATAGGTTCGTCGCGAAGCGAGAAAACTGTTCTTCTCGATGAACTTTTTCGTCAGATTGCGTGCCTGAAGCAGTGGCCCTTGCGACTTTGGTTGCGCTGGCCAGTTGCGGGCCAGATCTTCAATCGCAAAGCGTGTATCGCGACCACCATAGCTGATCTGCGGGAAGCGGAGCAGTTTGCGGTCTGGCCGTGGTACGGCGGCGATCAGGCTCTTTGTGTAAGCGTGTTCGGGCGCGCCCATCACTTGCTCAGTCGTGCCGGTTTCCACCACTTCACCCTGGTACATGACTGTCACGCGGTCTGTGGTTTCGGCGATGACGCCCATATCATGGGTGATCAGGATGACGCCAACCTGCCGTTCGCGCACAAGATCGCGGATGAGATCGAGGATCTGGGCCTGAATGGACACGTCCAAGGCTGTCGTTGGCTCGTCGGCAATGATGACGTCGGGCTCGGAGCAAAGGGCAAGCGCAATCACCACACGCTGGCGCATGCCGCCGGAGAACTGATGCGGATATTGGTCAATCCGCGTCTTTGGGTCGGGGATGCCTACTCGACCGAGCAGGTCCACCGCACGATCACGGGCTTCAGACTGACTGACGCCCAGATGTTCGGTGATGGTCTCGATCAGCTGTTGGCCGACCGTAAACAGTGGATTGAGGGACGTCAGCGGATCCTGAAAGATCATGGAGATCTTCTTGCCGCGCAGCGCCCGCATCGCTGATCGGTCAAGGGCTGAAATCAGCTCGTCGCGAAACTTCACCTGGCCACCGGCAATCCTGCCGCTGCCGTCCAGAAGGCCCATGACAGCCGCGCCCACGGTGGATTTGCCTGCGCCGGACTCCCCCACGAGGCCGTGGATCTGACCCGGCTCCAGCGTGACCGTCGCTTCCTTGACGGCAGTGAAGATGTCCCCACGCGTTTGGAAGGTGACCGACAGATCGTCGATTTCGAGAACGGCCATCGGGTCCCTACCTTAGCTTCGGGTTGAGCGCGTCGCGCAGCCAGTCGCCCAGCAGGTTCACCGATAGGGCAAGCAACAGCAGCGTGATGGCGGGGAATAAGAGGATCCACCATTCGCCAGAGAACAGAAACCCCTGTCCGATGCGGATCAATGTGCCGAGCGATGGCTGGGTGGGCGGTGCACCGACACCGAGAAATGACAGTGTTGCTTCGGCGATAATCGCCAGCGCCAGGGAGATGGTGGCAATCACGAGAACCGGCGACATGACATTGGGGAGAATGTGCCGCAGCATGATGGAGCTGGAGCGTCGGCCGATCAGCTGTGCGGCGGCCACATATTCTCGATTCTTCTCGACCAGTGTCGCGCCTCGCACCACCCGGGCAAACTGTACCCAGTCCGACAGGCCAATGGCGATGATGAGCACCCAGATTGCCATCTCATCTCGACTGCCCACCGGCGTAATGCCCTTGGCGATCCCGAAGATCAGGATCGCGACGAGAATGGCGGGGAAAGTGAGCTGAACGTCAGCCACCCGCATGATGATGGTGTCCGTCCAGCCCCCAAGATAGCCGGCCAGCAGTCCGAGTGTGATGCCAAGCACCATCGCAAACGCGACGGCCGAGAAGCCCACAAAGAGCGAAATGCGCATGCCAAACAGGATGGTGGAGAAGACGCCGCGACCCTGATCGTCTGTGCCCATCATGAACTCATCGCCGGTGAAGGCGTTGGGTGTCATAGGTGGCGTAAAACCGTTCATCAGGTTGAGCGACGCCGGGTCGTACGGGTTGGTGGGCGCAATGAGCGGCGCAAAAACAGCGGACATCACGAGGATCAAAACCATGGTGCCGGACACCATGGCCACCGGCGACCGCCGAAACGAGTAAGCCAAATCGGAGTCCCACCAGCGGCGCAAGCGCGACGGACTCGCTTTCAGCTCGCCAGCCTTGGCAATGATTTCGGCATCAGACGTGTTGTTGGTTTCGCTTGCCATCATGCCCTCCTAATGGCTGCCGCGGCCGCCACGCAGGCGTGGGTCGATGGCGAAGTACAACATGTCCACGATCAGGTTGATCGCCACGAACATGACGGAGATCAGCATCAGATATGCCGCCATGACAGGAATATCGACGAACTGAATGGCGTTGATGAACAGCAGGCCCACCCCTGGCCACTGAAACACGGTTTCAGTGATGATGGCGAAGGCGATGATGGACCCGATCTGAAGACCTGTGACAGTGATCACGGGGACAAGGGTGTTTTTCAGCGCGTGGCGAAAATTGATCGCTTTCTCCCGCAGCCCGCGGGCACGGGCGAAGCGGATATAGTCCGCGCGAAGGACTTCCAGCATCTCGGAGCGCACCAGGCGCATGATGAGGGTCATCTGATAAAGACCCAGCGTGATGGCCGGCAGAATGATCGCCTTGAGGCCGGATTCTGTCAGAAAGCCCGTGGACCAGAAGCCCAGATCAACCGTCTCACCCCGCCCAAAACTGGGCAGCCATCCCAGCTCGACTGAGAACAGGTAGATCAGCAATATGCCTATCAAAAAGGTGGGCAGGGACACGCCTATCAGGCTGACGGTCATAATGGTGTTGGCCGCCCAGCCCTCGCGGCGGATCGCCGTGTAAACTCCCAGCGCAACGCCGCCCACAATCGCGAAAATCGCACTGACTGCAGCCAGCTCCAGCGTAGCCGGCGCGCGCTTCGCAATGATCTCGGCCACGGGTCGCGACTGGCGGTAAGAGATGCCGAAATCGCCCTGCACGGACCGAGCCAGGAAATTGGCGTATTGAACGGGGAAGGGGTCGTTCAGTCCGAGACGATCCCGCAGACGCTCAATGTCTTCAATCGTGGCTTCCTGGCCCAGAAGGCCTTCCACCGGGTCGCCGACGAAGCGGAACATGGAGAAAGCGACGAGGCCGACGACCAGAAGAACAAGGACGGCCTGAAAGATACGACGAAAAGCGAACGCTAACATCTTTCCGTTGTGTTGCGGTGACCCTCGGCGGTCAAGCGCCAATTGTGACCGTGTGACTTAAATGGTGCGCACACTTGGTTGAAAAAATGGCGCACAGAACGGCCAGCCCAGCTGTCTGCCGGGCCGGCCCTTTGGATCTGCGTTGAGTTCTGGTCCGCTAGCTGACCGTCACCCACCGCAGGATGAAGAAATTGTCTGGCCGCTGCGTCAGCTCAATGTTCTGACGTGTGCCCCAGAGCAGCGGCTGCACATACATGGTGTTGTAAGCCGCTTCATCCTGCAGGATCTTGGTCACTTCATCCACCATCGCCTGGCGCTTGGTGACATCGATCTCCGACTGAATCATCGGGAGAAGCTCATCCACCCGAGCGTTGGAATAGTCGCCAAAGTTCCAAGAGCCCAGACGCTTCTCAGGGTTCGGCGTTGAAGCCAGGAAGCGGATGGGGTGCTCAGCGTCGAACGTGCCCGGGCTCCAGCCCAGCAGGTACATGTCGAAATCGTCGGCCCGTAGGCGCTCCCAATAGCCCCGCACCGGCATGGCTTCGAGCTCCGCCGTCACGCCAATCTGGGCGAGCATGGACACAACCGCCTGGCACACCGCTTCATCGTTGAGATAGCGGTCGTTGGGGCATTTGAGACCAAACTCAAAGCCATCGGCATAGCCAGCGTCTGCCAACAGCGCCTTGGCGCCGTCCACATCAAAGGCGGGCCGCTTGGAATTGGCTACCGAATAGCCGTTCATGGCCGGGCTCACCAGCTGACTCGCGGGCTCCGCTGCCCCGCGCATGATGGTCTGCAGGATCGCCGGAACATTGACCGCCATGTTGACGGCCTTGCGCACGCGCACATCGCGGAACGGGTTGGGATCACCGGCGTTCGCGCCATATTTCAGCGTTTCCGCCTGGTGCGGGAAGCCCAGCATGATCACCCGGGCCTCGATACCCTGAATGACTTTCACATCCGGGTCTTGCTGCAGGCGCGCTGCGTCCTGGATCGGAACCGGATTGATGAGATCCACATCGCCGGACAGGAGGGCCGCCACGGCCGTGGCCGGATTCTGGATCGGTGTGAACTCGGCGCGCGTGATGTTGTGCTCCACTTCACCCCACCAGCCGTCGAAGGGTTCAAGCACCGTTTTGAGGCCGGGCTGCCGCTCGGCCAGCGTGAAGGCACCTGTGCCATTCGCATTCAGCGTCGCATAGTTTTCGCTGTCCTTGGTTGGGCGTTCGGCGGAGTTTGCCTCGGCCCAGCCCTTATCAAGGATCATGAAGTTGGCGATGGAGCTGGGGAACAGCGGGTTGGGTGCGTTCGTGTAGAAATCGATGGTGAAGTCATCCACCACTTCAACCCGACTGACGGGCGCAAACCAGGACGATGTGTCGGCCTCTTCGCTCGAGGCGCGCTCGTAGGAAAACAGCACGTCTTCAGCGGTAAACGCGGCCCCGTCGTGGAAGGTCACGCCTTCGCGGAGATTAAAGCGCCAGCCCTCGCCGCCATTCTCTCCAATGGGTTCAAAGCTTGTGGCCAGTGCGGGCTCGACAGCCATGTCCTTGCCGCGGCGAACAAGACCCTCATAGACATTGTTCAGAAAGCCCAGAACCGGTGCCGCGTTAACCGCATGAGGGTCCATGGTTTGTGGGTCGGTCGTGCCCGCCCATTTGAATGTTTCGGCATAGGCGCCGCTCATCAGAAGCGCGCTTGCCGCCATGGCCAGCAGGCCCCGGCTCGCTTGTTTACGGACTGTCATGGGGGTCTCCCTCTTGTGTGGTCCACCACCCGCGCGCACCAGATGCGGCAGAGTGGCGCATAAGGGTGGCACATGGTGCACCGGGCGCAAAAGAAAACGGGCGGCTCGAGAGCCGCCCGCAATCACATTTCCGTGCTAGCAAATGTGCGCTGCGCGGAATGAGTCACCTCAGAGGGCGTTAGCCACCCATGGTGAAGAATTTGAATTTGGGATCATCTTCAGGAGACACGTCTGTTCCGACGCCTTCCTTCATGCCCCAGTTCAGCACCTGGTGGTGGATCGGCAGGTAAAGCTGCTGGTCCTGCACCACTTCCCAAATCTCGCCGATGGTCGCGTTGCGCTTGTCGAGATCCGTCTCAGAAGCGAGCGAAACGATCTTGGCGTCAACATCTGCGTCAGAGAAGCCAGTATTGTTCCAGGAACCGCGGTCACCGCTGCGCGTATGCGTCAGGAAGTTGAAGATGTACTCGGAGTCATAGGTCGGCACGCCCCAGCCCAACATGTAGAAGTTCGTCTCGCCGTTCTGGATCAGCGGGAAATGCTGCGCCTTTGGCTTGGCGTCCAGGTTCACGGTGATGCCGATCTGACCCATCATGCCCACAGCAGCCTGGCAGATGCCTTCATCATTGATGTAGCGGTCGTTCGGGCAGTCGAGGGTGATTTCAAAGCCATCGCCGTATCCGGCTTCGGCCATCAGAGCTTTTGCGGCTTCGATGTCTGTCTTGGCCGAGGAGTCCATCTCTTCGGTCCAGCCATTGACGAATGGCGGAGCGATCATGCCGGCCGGCTGCGACTGGTCACGCATCACCACCTGCTTGATGGCGTCCCGGTTGATGGCCATGTTCATGGCGCGGCGAACGCGGACGTCAGCCAGCGGGTTCTTGCCTTCGACATTGTCACTGTCGAGATCATCGGCACCCATGTTCATGCCCAAGAAGATCACGCGGTTCTGGGGCGCGGTCTTCACCGTCAGACCATCCGTGCCGTCCACGCGGCCCAGATCCTGCACGGGCACATCCTGAATAAAATCGACTTCGCCGGACAGGAGAGCGGCCACGCGGGTCGCTGCATTCTGGATCGGCGTGTAGATGATTTCGGTCACTTCAAGCGGGAACTGGCCTTTGCCCCAGTAGGCGTCATTGGCGGACAGCACAGTCTTGGTGTCCGGCTCGCGGCTCACCAGCGTGTAGGCGCCCGTGCCGTTTGCATTGGTTGCAGCGAAGGTGGTTTCGCCATTGGCGATGTCCTGCACCTTGGTCACGCCATTGGCTTCGGTCCAGCCCTTATCCATGATGAACAGGTTGGTGAAGTTGTTGGCGAGGATCGGGTTTGGTCCGTCGGTGACGAACTCAACGGTCATGTCGTCCACGGCGCGCACTTCGGTGATCGAAGTCAGCAGCTCTTTCATGGCCGATGTTTCCGACTTGGCGCGCTCAAATGAGAACACAACATCTTCTGCGTCGAAGGTCGCGCCATCGTGGAAGGTCACACCTTCACGGAGTTTGAAAACCCAGACGTTCGGATCGCCCTCTTTGGGAGCCCACTCGGTGGCCAGAGCTGCCTGGAAGGCGCCGGCGTGATCGCGGATGATCAGCGGCTCATAGATCTGGTGGGCCAGCGTGTGGGTTGGGCCTTCGTTCTGGGCATGCGGGTCGAGCGTCAGGCTGTCGCCAGCGCGGGCCCAGCGAAGGGTCTCTGCATTTGCGGCGCCAGCCAGCAATGCGAAGGCGGTACCGGCTGCGAGAATATTTTTGAGGGTCATGTGTTTGGGATCTCCCTGTTTATGACAAGGGGTCACTATGACTCGCTCAGCGAGCATGACAAGGCTAAACGACTGTTCGGACTGGACTCCCGTCGGCAGGGTTAGCGCGTGGGATGGTCACTCAAACCGGCTACCGGTTTTGAGACGCTCCCCGAAACCATGCGATGAGCCTATCGCGATCTGCCTGATCAATCTCGACAGCCGCCGCGGGTGGCATGGCGTGGGAGATACCTGCCTGCAGGTATATCTCCTGCGCCTGGCGCGCGACGTCGGTCTCAGTTTCCAGATAGACGCCCTTGGGAGCCCAGCGTATGCCTTCCCAGACCGGTTCACGGGCATGGCACATGGAGCATCGCCCGAGAACGATGTTTGTCGCCTCTTCAAAGCCCGGCGCTGAGGCGTAGTGCGCTTCCAGCTGTGTGAAAGGCCGTGTGCTAGCCACCTCATAGGTGTCTGGCGGTCGGGCGCTGGAAAGCCACGCGATGGAGATGAAGATCACAACGGTCGCAGCCCAGGTCCAGTAGGGGCGGCCCTTGCCCGCGTGAAGACTGTTGAACCAATGCCGGATCGTGACGCCGAGCAGAAAAACCAGGCTGGCAATGATCCAGGCATAGGGTGTCGCGAAGGCCAGCGGATAGTGGTTCGACAGCATCAGGAAGATGACCGGCAACGTCAGGTAGTTGTTGTGCGTCGACCGGAGCTTGGCGATCTTGCCATATTTGGCGTCTGGCGTGTGCCCAGCCTTCAGATCGGCCACCACGATCCGTTGGTTCGGCATGATGATGAAGAAGACGTTGGCCGTCATGATGGTGGCCGTGAAGGCACCCAGATGCAGCAGGGCGGCGCGTCCGGTGAAGATCTGGTTGTAGCCCCAACTCATGGCGACCAGCAGGCCGAAGAGCAGTAGCATGAGCAGCGTTGGCTGTTCGCCCAAACCCGATTTGCAAGCGAGATCGTAGACGATCCAGCCAATCGTGAGGGATGCCGCCGAAATCAGCACGGCCTGCCAGACAGCTAGATCCGCTTTGTTTGGGTCGATGAGATAAAGCTCCGCCCCCACCCAATAGACGATGGCCAGCAGCACGGCACCGGATATCCACGTCCAGTAGCTCTGCCATTTGTGCCAGGTCAGGTGCTCCGGCAGCCGTTCCGGCGCGACCAGATATTTCGTCGTGTGGTAGAAGCCCCCACCGTGGACCTCCCACTCTTCACCAAAAGCGCCCTTGGGCAGATCGTCCGCCTTTCGCAGGCCGAGGTCGAGCGCGATGAAGTAGAAGGACGCGCCGATCCAGGCCATGGCCGTGATAACGTGCAGCCAGCGCACCGCGAAGGCAAACCAGTCCCAAAGCACTGCCCAATCGTATAAGGGGTCAGCCATTAGCTGCCCCGATAGGTCGAGTAGCCGTAGGGCGAAAGCAGGAGCGGCACATGGTAGTGCGCCTCTGCATCGTCGATTCCGAAGCGGATGGGCACTTGGTCGAGGAAAAGCAGGTCAACGCCGTCAACCAGGCCGTTGGAGCGCAGATAGTCGCCCGCAAAAAAGATCAGTTCATACTGCCCGGCCTTGAACTTATCCTTCGGCAGAATGGGCGAGTCTGTCCGTCCATCTTCATTGGTGGTCGCGGTGGCGATCTTTCTGTGGCTGTTGCCGCTGACCCGGTAGAGGGCGATTTCGATCCCGGCTGCGGGGCATCCCCGGGCTGTGTCCAGCACATGTGTTGTCAGAAAGCCGTTCGTTTCGTCAGTCATAGCCTGCTCCGAATGATGCGATTTGCGTCGCACCAAATCGCCCGACTGACAAGCCTGCCTGCCTGTTCTAAGTTGCCGCAAACTGCTGAAAGACCACGCAATGGCCGACAATATCGCTTCTGACTCTCCGGCGCGCTATCCCCCACGCTATGAAAGAGACATGATTGGCTACGGTGCCAACCCGCCTGATCCGCAATGGCCGGATGTGGATGGGACAGGGCCAGCCACCATCGCGGTGCAAATTGTCCTGAACTATGAAGAGGGCGGCGAGAACAACATCCTCCACGGTGATGCGGCATCCGAAGCATTCCTGTCAGAGATCGTCGGCGCGGCTGCGTGGCCCGGGCAGCGCCACTGGAACATGGAGAGCCTCTATGAGTATGGCTCTCGTGCTGGTTTCTGGCGGCTGCACCGGCTGATGAAGGATCTCCCTGTCACGGTCTACGGTGTCGCGACGGCCCTCGCCCGTTCACCGGAACAGGTGGCGGCCATGAAGGAGGCCAATTGGGAAATCGCCTCTCACGGCCTCAAATGGATCGAATATAAAGACATGTCCGAGCAGGATGAGCGGGCGGATATGGTCGAGGCCATCCGGCTCCACGCCGAAATTGTCGGCGAGCGCCCGCGCGGCTGGTATACGGGCCGCTGTTCAACCAACACGGTGCGTCTCGCCGCCGAGGAGGGCGGGTTCGACTATGTGTCTGACAGCTATGCTGACGATCTGCCCTATTGGATGGAGTTTGGGGAACGCGACCAGCTGATCGTGCCCTACACGCTGGATTGCAACGACATGCGCTTTGCGACCCCACAGGGGTTCAATGCCGGCCAGCAGTTTGAGAATTATCTGTTCGACACGTTCAACACACTCCGGCAGGAAGGTGAGGATGGCGCGCCCAAGATGATGAGCATCGGCCTCCATTGCCGCCTCATCGGACGGCCAGGGCGCGTCGCTGCGCTCCAGAATTTCCTCAACTATGCCCGCGGTCACAAAGGCGTCTGGTTCGCCACACGCCAGCAGATCGCCGATCATTGGGCGCAGCATCATCCTCACAGACGGCGTGCGCGCCCCAGCGAGCTGGAGCTTCCGGAATTTGTCGAGGCCTATGGCTCCATCTTCGAGCACTCGGCCTGGATTGCCGAGCGCGCCCACGGTCTGGAACTGGGCCCAACCCACGACACAGCGGAGGGCCTGCACAACGCGCTGGCACGAATGTTCCGCTCGGCCAGCTATGAAGAGCGGCTGGGCGTCTTGACCGCACACCCTGATCTTGCCGGAAAGCTCGCCGCTGCCAAGCGATTGACGGCTGAGAGCACGTCGGAGCAGGCCAGCGCTGGCCTCGACGTTCTGACGGATGAAGAACGATCCGACTTCTCCAAAATGAATGCGGCTTATACCGCCAGGTTCGGCTTTCCGTTCATCATCGCGGTGCGGGACCACGACAAGGCGTCGATTGAGGCGTCTTTTCAAACACGCCTCGACCATGATCGCGACACCGAGTTTGCCGAAGCCTGTCGCCAGGTGGAGCGCATCGCCTGGCATCGCCTTAAGGCGCTGCTTCCATGAGCCGGCATCTGCCCGTTCGTCCGATTTCAGCGGAAGCCTTTGCACCCTTCGGTGATCTGCTGGATTGCGCCGGCGGGCCGGACCGCCTCATCAATGCAGGTCTCTGCGGGCGTTACCATGACCGCGCAAAGCTCGATTGCGACCCGGGAACAGATGGAGGCCGCCTCGGCATCAGCCTGTTTGACGCCAAAGTACGGTCGCTCCCCTATGAGTTTGATCTGGTCGAGCGGCATCCGCTGGGCAGTCAATGTTTTGTGCCCATGGCTGATGTTGGGTTTCTGGTGATCGTTGCGCCGGATCAAGATGGCAAACCCGACGAGCCGATGGCTTTTGAAACGTCGCCGGGTCAGGCGATCAATTTCCATAGTAATGTATGGCACGGCGTGCTGACGCCGCTCCGCGCGCCGGGACGCTTTGCCGTGATTGACCGGATCGGAGAGGCGGCGAACCTGGAGGAACATCGCTTCAGCAAACCATGGACGGTTGTGCGATGATGGAGCGGTTCGAGACCATGCTGACGGGCGGCCATCCCAATTCGCTCGGTAGCACCATTGAGGTGGTCGAAATCACCCTTGTGAGCCCGGACCGCTTCGAGGAACTGTTCAACTGCTATCGCAGCGAGGATGCCATTGTTCGGTTGAGAACCTCAAACGCCATGCGGCGCGTGGAGGCGGAGCGGCATGATCTTCTGGTGCACTACATCGACCGTTTCATCCACGAAATCGGAGCGCTGGATCAGCCCTCGGCACAGTGGACACTCGCCGTTCTGTTCCGACTTCTTGAGAGAGACATGACGGAGCATCAGCGCACCAAGGCGCTGGCCGTCATGAAGCGCAATCTCGCCGAGCATGATGACTGGATCGTGCTCAACAACTCAATCGAAACCCTCACTCTTTGGGCTCTCGATGATGGCGTGCTGGCCGATTGGCTGCGACCACATCTGGAGCGCTTGAAAGCGGATCCCCGAAAATCCGTGGCGGCTCGCGCCAGAAAGTTTGCCGCCAAGTTGGGCTAGCCGAAAGGTTTCAGCTTGGGGAAGCGGTTCACGTCTTTATAGAGCAGATAGCGGAAGCGCCCCGGCCCGCCAGCGTAGCAGGCCTGGGGGCAGAACGCCCGCAGCCACATAAAGTCGCCCGCCTGAACCTCCACCCATTGGTGGTTGAGCCGATAGACGCCCTTGCCTTCCAGCACATAGATGCCGTGTTCCATCACATGGGTCTCGGAGAAAGCGATCACGCCGCCGGGCTGGAAGTTGACGATGTTGACGTGGAAATCGTGGCGCATGTCCTCGGGATCCACAAAGCGCGTTGTGGTCCACACGCCTTGGGTCTCACGCATCGCCACTTCCTCGGCATCCGCCTCATGGATCACGAAAGGTTCTGGCGGCTCAAGGCCGTCCACCGGTTCATAGGCCTTCCGTATCCAGTGGAAAGTCAGCGTACGCCCACCTTCGGGCTCCGTGTTTCGAACCTGCCAGTCGCAATTGGGCGGCAGATAGGCATAGATGCCGGGCCGCATCACATGCTCTTCGCCATTGATCATCAGGGAGCCGTGGCCGGACAGCACAAACAGAACGGCGCCCGCCGTCCGGTCGGGCTCCGGATGGTTTGAGCCGCCGCCAGGGGCCACGTCCAATATCATCTGGCTGAAGGTTTCCGCGAAGCCTGAGAGCGGCCTTGCCAGCACCCACCCCTTCGTCCCGTTCCAGCCGGGGAAGCGGCTGACCACGATCTCGGTCAAAACCTTGCGGGGAATCACCGCATAGGCATTCGTAAATATGGCGCGGCTGGACAGAAGCTCGGTCTGAGGTGGTAGGCCGCCAACCGGCGTCTGATACATAACCGAGCCGATCTTCTCGAGGCCTGCCTTGTCGATATTGTCCCGCGACTGCGGGCGCAGTTCGGGCGGCAGGTTGGGGTCGAGCAGGTCTGGGGCTTCGGGCGTTGATGCCTCGTCCATGTGTGAACTCATATTCGGCTGGTGAAGGGCTATAGGCCCGTGTGGCTGTCATAGCGCAGTAGTGGACGCACGGCAAAAAGTCCGGGCTCTCGCTGTTCGTCCTTCACTTTCCCAGTCAGCGAGCCCAGTCAGCGAGAAGGTCGCAGGTGAAGATATACAACAATAAGTTGTATTGCGGTTTGCTAGCACTATACTGGTTGTGTCGACGCGATTCTCTTGCAGTTCGGCTGACCCACAGGGTTGCGGTGCGGGTTCCTCCCCGGGCTTTAACGTCCCCACGCAGGCCCGCCGGTTCCGGCCGGGCATCGTCCCTGTATCGCTCACAACCGCGAGGTTCGCGGAACCAGAGTTGCGTAATCTTTGAAGATCGGCTGAGCGCTGGCGGACGACCGGCATCGTCGCTGTTTGCATTCATTGTCAGGAAGAAATGGTGGAGCTAGCCGGAATCGAACTATCAAGCCGTAAAGACGCAACGATTTCAATAGAATGTTGATTTATATGCACTATAGGGGCTAAACATGGGTACTTTTTTGGGTACTAAGGCGACGCTATGCCTCCTCCATCCAGCGCGGACAAGCGCTTCCTAGAACGTCACGGCAACAACTGGCGTGTGGTTGTGAACGTACCCCGCCACCTCAGGAAGGCTCACGGGACTAAGCTTAAGAGGTCCCTGGGCACAGACAGTTTAGCTGAGGCCAACAGCCGCAAGTGGGCGGTGGTTGCAGAACTGAAGGCAATCCTGGGGCAAGCAAAACGGGTGACCAAAGAAGGCACACCGGAGGCCCAAGCCCCGTTGCTCGCAAGGCGTCTTCGCGAAGCGAAATCCGACGAGGAACGGTGGGCAATCGAAGACAAGATCACCGACTTAGCAGAGCGAATAGCGGGCACTGAGTTCGGTCAGCCCGATGACGGGGACCCTGAGGACTTGGAAAGGGCACTAGACTTTGTCGAGATTGCCAATGGCAGGGCGCACTCAATCGAGGAGTACTATGAGCGCTACGTGCCACGCATTGCAGCGAGGCTGAAACCGCGAACCCTCAATGAGGACAGGAGGGCCATCACCACCTACCTCAATTGGGCTAGAGAGCACCACGTGCCGCTGACGGTTGAGGCAGTAACGGCTGAGAGGGCTGTTGACTTTGTGGACCACTTGGCGACCCGGCCCGTCGGCTCAGAGCCGGTCACCGTGAACAAGTACGTTAGTCGCCTGACACAGTTCTGGAAGAATCTGAAGGGGAAAGAGAAGATCGTTTCCGACAATCCATGGGTTGGGCTGTCTCGCGAGGTTCCCGAAAAGAAGGCTCGCGAGCGCCGCAGGCCATTCACTGATGATGAACTTAGACGGCTGCTTTCGTGCTCAAACGACCGGCCACTGGCTGACCTCATGCGGATCGCCGCCCTCACTGGTGCCAGGATAGACGTAATCGTCTCTCTAACGGTCGGCGACTGCAAGGACGGCCTGTTCCGTTTCGAGGCCCGCAAGAAGGAAGTAGATGATCGGATGGTTCCCATCCACTCTTCTCTGAACCAGACAATTGAAGGCAGAAGCCGCGACCGAGACGATAGTGATTGGTTATTTCCCGAGTGGCCTCCCTCAAAGGCAACGGGCAGCCCAAAGACCCGCTCGAACAAGGCTTCTCAGGCCTTCACTGACTATCGTCGCAGCCTAGGGATCGGTGGAGCGAAAGGGGAGAAAAGTCTCGTCACTTTCCACTCGTTTCGGCATTGGTTCACGACCACCGCTGAACATGCTGGCCAACCTGAAAGCACCATTCAAGCCGTGGTGGGGCACAGGAGAAAAGGGGAGACCTTCGGTCGGTACTCTCGAGGTCCCTCCATAGATCAGCTCAGGGCTTGTGTGGAGGCTGTGAAGCTGCCGGAATAATGCAGTTGCAGGCGCGGCAATGTTCTCCCAATGTTCTTATCATGAGTCGCAGGACAGAACCCCGGAAAAAGACAGATGACCGCGAGTTCCCGATAAGGGTGAAATTCGTAGTGCCAGGTGGCGGCTTGGGTAACGTGGTGTTGGAAATGCATGACTGGCTTCGGCGCGAGCTAGAGCCGGGGGACTACGCTAATCATGGGGCGGGCTATCGCCAGTTCCACGAGACGGCTTACTACTTTCGGGACATCGAGATAGCGCAGCGCTTCGTTGCGAGGTTTCCCGAGTTGGAGCTTGCAGATAGGACGGCGAATGCCCTCAGGGCAGTGACGATGGCGGCAACCAAAGAAGGTAAGTGATGTAGCTGTAGCGGCATTACCATCTGAGCGGGAGTCGCTGCCCGAGAGGCTAGGAGCAAGTTTGGATAGGCGAATGCGGTACCGTCCGCTGCCTAAGCGATGCGGTCGCTTGTGAACGGCGAGCCACGAAGGATTGAACACCACTACTAGGCTGGGAAATTTGGCGCAAAAGTCTGAGCCTCAGAGATCAACTTAGAAGACCGCGCTTCCCCCCGGTGGGGGTGCCTGTCTCTGGTGCGCAGGAGGCCTCTTAAGACGGCCAAGTCCTGCCTTACGTCCAGCACTAAGCGAATACGCGTCCAGCTTTGATTAGTTTCCTTACGCTGCGTTCACCTCAGAAACGAGAGGCCCGGCCTCTTTGCGGCGTGGTGATGAGGTGATGCCCCGCATCTCAACAATCAAACACAATTAGTTTGAAGTGGCCGCTGGCACAGTCCTGCGTATCATTTCTAAACGGTTATCAAATCCGCACTTCTAAACCCGACAAACCTAGTTGAATCTACCTGCCCCCCAGGCTGCAAGCGAACGTCCGCTATGCGGACTTAGCGGGCAATCGATCAACGTCTGTTCTGGCGAACAAAGGGGGGCACTGCCTCCCGAAGGCGATATTTGGCTCCTTTCACCTTCAAAACCCTTTGTTTTTTTGGGTTTTGGGCATTCCAATTCGCTCTATTCGTGTAGTTTCGTTGCGGTTCCGTTGCGCTAAATGAAGACGTAGCGGAGCGGGTCCCGAGCGTTGTTCTGCTCGTCTTTAGTCCGACTTCGCCTTGCCCTAAAGCTTGAAAACCCGTCGCAACACTCTGAGGTTCCCGGAAATTGCTGATCCACCGAGGTCTTTGGCGAGGCGTTGAAGCACGTCCGGAAAGCCGTGATCATCAATGGCGGATTGCACTTGCCTGACTTGTGCCTTGCTCAAACCATGCCGCACAAGACCCTGAGACGCATCGATCCAATCTCCTTTTCGGACTGCGTTCACGACGTCGGCGTCCTTGCCCTTGAAACGGGTGATCTTGTGGTGCCAGTGGATCGCCGCCTTGAGCGTTTCGGGGTCGAGCCCGAGGCCAAGCTCTTGGTTTTGCTTCAAAGCCACGTCCTCAGACGGGGCGAGATAGGCGAGATCACGGGCCGTCCAGAGGCCAATGTCGTGAAAGACAAAGGCCGTTTCTACCATGGGGCGGTGGGCTTCATCGCCGTCTAAGAAGTGCATGGCATAAGTAATCGTGCGGTAGATGTGGCCTCGGTAGGCGGCAAAGTCGTCGCCAATCACTGCGCGGTAGGGCTTCAGCAGGCCCTCAACGCGGTCGCTATGGCGTGTGATCGAAATGTCAGACATCTTGCGGTTTCCCGATGAACCATGGATAAGTCAGCGAGTGCTTACATTGGTCTGATCCACCAAGTCAACAGGTGATTACTTACGTGACGGAAATTGATACGACCCACGTTCCAAAGCCGCGAAACGCCTCGGCCACCCGTGACGCAATACTCGTCGCGGCCCGCAAAGAGTTCACCAAACTGGGATTTGAAAATGCGAGCACCCGTCGGATTGCGGAGGATGCCGGGTGCAATGTTGCCCTGATCAACCGGTACTTCGAGTCAAAGATCGGATTGTTCGAGGACGTGATGGATGCTTGCATCGACCTCGGGCCCGTCCTGGCAGGCACACCAGACGAAGTTGTCCTGAACCTTGTCGAGATTTGTCTGAGCAAAGGTGAGGCCGCCTTGGACTTTGATCCCGTTCTCGCTGCCATCCGCTCTGGTGGCACTGAACCTGCCAAGGATGTGGTGCAGTCCCAGCTTGGGGAGCCAATGGTGGCAACGCTGGCAGCCTATATCGGTGGGGACGATGCCCATCAGAAAGCCGGGTTGATCCTAAGCATTGTCGCCGGGTTTGACGTAGGCCGCCGGATCATGGGCGTGGAGGCTATGCAAGCCAGCCAAAACGCCGCACTCCAACCGCACCTAACAGCCGCCATACGGGCGGTTCTTGAGGGCTAAACAGCCCATGCTGCGATTGCCTTGACGGCCTGAGCCACGAAGGATTTGGCGGCAGTTTCATCGCGGGCGGCTCTGTTCAGAAGGTTGGTGGACATGACGCATCCAACCACGAAGTCAGCGGCTTCTTTCGGGTCGAGCGTTGTCTTGATGCGGCCTTGCGACTGGCCGCGTTTGATCAGGGCGGTTGTTTCGTCGCGAAGGACATCAAAGTGCCCTGCGATCATCTCAGCAAAAGCATCGCTGTCATCACCCAGCCGTTCGACGGTGGAGTTCACCATAAGACATCCATGTTTGCGGAGCGTCTCAGGGTGCGGCGTGACGATCCCCTCTAACATGGCTGTCAGGGCCGACGCATCGCTCGCGTCCCGCATTGGGCCAAACACATACCTTTCAGCGTCTTCACGATAGGATTTCATCGCAGCCAGCATCAGGCCCTCTTTGCCGCCAAACTGAGTGCGAATGGCAAATCGACCTAAGCCAGTCTTTTCCTCAATGGATCGGATGCCAAGGTTGCGATACCCGTCTTCGATGAAAGCGGCCTTGACCTTTTGTACCATGTCACCCGGTTCGTATTCTTTGGATCGAGCCATCATAACTCCTCTACCAGCCGCGTCAGGTCTTGCCATAGCGTGTCGGCTTGGCTGCTGCCACCATGTGCCGGAAGGAGACGTTGAGGTTTTTGCTCTCGCAATGTCCGGGTTGCCCAAGCCTGGTACACAGACAGATCGCCCACACACATCGTTTTGAAGGCTCCCCGTTGCTTTGGCGGATTTGTTGGGTCCCCGTCAGGTTTGGCGGCACAAGCGAAGGCATCGCAAACGGCCAATGCTGGTTGTTGATCTTGCGTTATCAACCAGGCTTCTCCGGCTTTCACGCCTTCGGCCTCGACGATGCGAACGCTATCGGGCAGGCATTCTAGGATGTTCGACATCGGCAGAAACTCCAATCCTCTTTGCTTCTGAAGCCGGGGTATGGAGACATCTGGGGCGTAGAGATGAGCCTCAGGAAAGTGGCTCAGCCAATCCGGAATTCCAAGGTGGTGAAAGTGTGAAGGGGCGAGTATCGCCTCAACACTGCCTAGGTCTTTTGCCCGCTCGACGGCACTTTCACCCGGATCAGGGATGGGTGAGTAGAGCATGAGACCTCCACTCTGAAGCCGAACGCCGCACATCCGAGCGGCCCCTTTCCGAGCCATAAGGAGATCATCGCAGCCATCGATTGGCATCAACGGGTCAAGGGATTTGCGGGGCATCTTCGGTCTTTCCAAAATCATCTCTTGACTGAATAGCACTTCAGTCGTAGTGATTCAAGCACTACACCTGTAGTGAAATTTAGCCATCTCCGAAAGGACCGCAAAATGACGCTTCGAAACGTCCTCGCTGCTTCGGCAGCGACCACTGCCCTTTTGCTTGCAGCGACCCCGGGCTCTGCCGACTCAGCCCACGATGACCACGTTGCAAGCCTTGATCAGGCAACCATCTATGGGCACAGCATTGCCTATCTCGATATCGGAAATCCCGACGATCCGGCTGTGCTTTTGCTGCACGGCATCCCAACGAATTCATTCCTGTTCCACCAAGTCGCACCGGCAATTGCTGAGGGAGGGTACCGTGTTATTGCCCCCGACATGCTTGGCTTTGGGGCATCGGACAGACCCGACGATGCAGCCGCCTATGCCACCGACGCCCGTGCAAACCGAATGTTTGCCTTGGCCGACCACCTGGGCGTCGAAGACTTCACACTCGTTCTACACGACGTAGGTGGCATCACCGGCTGGAAGATGATCGAGACCGGCCCTGATCGCCTCGAAGCCGTGGTCGCGACCAATACACTCGCCGATTTGGCAGGCGTTCAACCAGCCCCGCTCGTGATGCAGATGATGGGCGGTCAGCTGAGCCCGATGGACGCTTTCGCTGGCTTGGATGACCCAGCAATCGCCCGCGACATGGCTCAGATGTGGCTCGACCAGGGATACTGGGGCGACGGCACGGCCCCATCAGATATCGTGGATGCGTTTGGAGCCGATCTCGTCGGAGCACAGGTGACCTACACCACGTTCTTCGGCATGGCGGTGCCTGCCTTCATGCAAGAGGAAGAGGCAAGAAACGCAGCCCTCGCGGGTTTTGAAGGCCCCACGGCGGTGATCTTCGGCGAACGCGACGGGTTCTTCGACCACACCGTCGTCGTCCCCGACCTCCAAACACGGCTGGGAACAGAGGATACCAATGTCATCCGCATCCCCGACGCAGGCCACTTTCTGCAACTGCAAGAACCAGACGCCTATGTGGACGCCCTGACGGCGTTCCTGGGCTCTGTAATCGCAAACTAATCAACACAGCAAAGGAGAGCCACACGATGGCCAAAGTCACTACCAAACGTACGATCAACGCCCCTGCTGAAGATGTCTGGCAAAGCCTGGACGACTACGGCGGGATCGCAAAATGGAACGAGAACTTAGCAGGGTCACGTGTCTTGCCCGGCAGTGCTGCAACCGGCTTGGGGGCGAAGCGGCAATGCGATCTCAAAGCCGACGGCAGCCAATACCTTCGTGAAACGATCAATGTGTATGAGCCGGGTCGTAAGCTGGGTCTTGTGATCGATGACACGACCATGCCGATGAAAGGGGCGACGTGCCTCTTTGAGGTCCGCCCCCTCGGCCCAAACCGCAGCGAGATCGTCTTTTCCATGGATTTCAAACCACCCATGGGGATTTTGGGCCAACTCATGCTGCCGATGATGAAGCCCATGCTTCAGGGAAAAATGGCGAAGGCCCTAGAGGGTAACGATGCCTATGTGACCCGTGGCAGATTAGCCCACGCCTAACCTCAACGCATCAGGAGAAACTCAATGACAGTCACTGCATTCTTCACCGTTGTGCCCAACCCTGAGGCGGGCGAGGCACTTCAAGCATATTCAGAGAAGGCGGGCCCAATGCTGGTCGCGGCGGGCGGCACCAACGGTCGCCGGGTGGAAATTGGAGACGCCATCGTCGGTGAAAATCCGGGGTTCGCAATGGCCATGATGATGGACTTCCCCTCCCGCGAAGCATTGGAAGGCGTCTTCACATCCGATGCTTACCAGGAAGTCATACCCCTTCGCGAAGCGGCATTTGCATCCTTCACCTGTACCGTGGCGGAGCCAGCGTAGTCGGTAAGTAAGTGCAATTTCCTTCAAAGCGTTACTCGCCCCAAAAAGGGGCGAGTATCCGTGCAAAACTCTGATTTTGGGTGTGAAAAGTACTAACGGTACAGCGGAATGTGCGATGCGGCGTGACAAGAGCACCAAGCGTCAGCCATGCAGACAAAATGCAACGTGGCCAGTGCTTGTTGAGCTGCAAGATGTGACGATGGTAGGAGCCATCAACAAGTTGCAGGTAGCCAGACATGCAGGTCATCATCAACAGTCAATGGCAAGCGAGTGGCAGCGGGCATGCTTATCCCATCGGTGCGGAGAGAATACGCAGTCTACTTTGCCCCTCGGTTGATCTGACCGTTCCAGACGTTTCCTTCGAACCTGCCAGCTTTGAGGTCGCTCAAGGTGTCCGGAATTACAACGACGTCTTGGCGTCGCTCGATCTGGCCAGTGAGGCAATGCAAAACCTTTCCACGCCCGTTTTCAATCTTGGCTGCGATTGTGGTGGCGAATTCATTCCGATCGCGAAGCTCAATGAACGCTTCGGTGGCAACCTTCGAGTGATTTGGTTTGACGCTCACCCGGACCTTAACACCCCCCTGACATCTACGTCTAAGACGTTTCACGGGATGGTGCTGCGGTCTTTGCTTGGTGAAACACCGACTGTCCTTCCCCCCTAGAACTGGGCCATTACATTGGCGGCGAGAGGGGGATTTGGCATGGCTAGGAAGCGACATT
>JBCBXA010000180.1:0-549 GCA_039816825.1 Pseudomonadota bacterium
GGTCACGACCAGGCTCGCGGCGGTCGCCAGTGCGATCGCGATGATGTTTTCGACGATGTAGATCATGGCGGGGTGTCCCAGGGCTGACGGGTGTCGGCGATGTCGGCGAAGATGCCTGACGCGTGCGCGGCGGGCCAGACGGCGCACTAGCGCATCACGCCAAAACCGACTAACCTCAGTCCGTTCGCACCCGTAGCTCAGCTGGATAGAGCGCTGCCCTCCGAAGGCAGAGGTCGCACGTTCGAATCGTGCCGGGTGCGCCAAATTTCTCAGTAAAATCAGCAATTTATAAGATCGCCGCGACTGGCGTGCGGTCAACCTGTCGCTGCAGGTAACAAGGAGGTAACAAAATATGGAAAGTTTAAGCAAGTGCGATGCAAGCTGATCTGCGACCAGATCTATGCAATGCGAGTGAGTACAATACGAGAACACAGATTCGTGCGAATCGCCGTATGCTCTGAGCGATTACAGATTGGAGTTCGGAATGGCGAAACGTGTAGCAGTGCGGTTGAGACCGGGTGCATCGATAGGTGAACCAGCGGCGGAAGA
>JBCBXA010000181.1:0-549 GCA_039816825.1 Pseudomonadota bacterium
CCCCAGAGCAGTGTGCTTGATCGGGGTCATGTCCGGGTCCGCCGGGTCGATTTCCACGATATAGCCTGCGCGGTGCGGTTCGTTCGGGTTCTTGGAGATGTCAAAGCGCGGATCAAACCCGTGGTAGTTGTAGCGGTTCGGGTCCACTTCGGTGTTCACGCCATAGCGCGAGAAACCGGCCTTGTGCACGTCGTCCAGAACAGGCTCCTCGGTGGTGCCGAAGTAGCCGTTGAAGTTTTCTTCGCAGGTCAGGTACGTCCCCCATGGCGTGCGGCCCGAGCCGCAGTTGTTGAATGTGCCAAGCGAGGCCGTACCGGTGGGATCGGCCTCTGTTTTCAGCAGGTCGTGACCAGCGGCAGGGCCGTCGATGATCATCGGCGTGTTGTGGTGGATGCGGCGGTTGAAGGGGCTGTCGACCACGACCTCCCACCCGTTTTCGCCTTCGGTCACTTCCATGACCGACACGCCCTGGAAGTTCTGCAGGCGCAGGACATCATCCGCCGATGTGGCCTTGCCGTCTTCTGTGTGGGCGAGATTCAGCTTGGGGTT
>JBCBXA010000182.1:0-510 GCA_039816825.1 Pseudomonadota bacterium
CGCGGGCGATCTCCGATAAACCGCACCCGCACATTTTCTTTCACGAAGGCCTGCATTTCCTTCATGATGTAGCGCCGAAAGAGGCTCATCAGCCCCGCCACTTCGCTTTGTGTGCGCCTCCAGTTTTCCGTGGAAAAGGCAAAGATTGTCACATATTCCACGCCCAGATCCGGACAGGCCGTCACAATTTCCCGCACCCGCCTTGCGCCCGCGTGGTGACCGAAGAGCCGAGGCCGCCCACGCCCCTGCGCCCAGCGGCCATTGCCATCCATGATGATGGCCACATGGCGCGGGCCAGACCCGGGTGCACGTGGTTGAGGTGTGGCGGCTAAATCCATGCTATACCTGCATAATCTCTGTTTGCTTTGCTTCCAGCGCGTCATCCACGCTGGCGACGAAACGATCTGTCATTTCTTGAACCTCGGTTTCCCAGAACTTCTGGTCATCCTCGGACAGACCGTCGCCTTTGGCCTTCTTGATCTCATCCATCGCGTTGCGCCGCACATTGCG
>JBCBXA010000183.1:0-503 GCA_039816825.1 Pseudomonadota bacterium
TCCACCACCAGCCGTTCGGCGCGACGCGCTACAGTCCGGCACATGTGCAGATGCGCCGATGTGGGCGACCCGCCAGGCAGAATGAACGACCGCAACGGTTCCAGATCGGCGTTCATCGCGTCAATCTCAGTTTCCAACCGCTCAGTCTGGGCCGGGGTCATACGCAAGGGCGGGTACTCGGCTTCGGCATCAAGCTCCATATCCGGGCGGCACAGGTCCGCGCCCAGATCGAAAAGATCGTTCTGGATCGTGGCCAGCTGCGCGTCGCGGTCGCCTGTCGCGTGAAGCCGTGCCATCCCGACGACCGCGTTCAATTCGTCAACTGTGCCGTAGGCGGTAACGCGCATCGAATGTTTGGCGACCCGAGCCCCGTTTCCAAGTGCTGTTTCGCCCGCATCGCCGGTTTTCGTGTAAATCTTGTTCAGAACGACCATCAGTTGCCCCCGCCGCGCACCAGCACAAACAGCAGGATCAGGACCACCGCGCCAAATTGCGCATAGATC
>JBCBXA010000018.1:0-43917 GCA_039816825.1 Pseudomonadota bacterium
CCGCTTTGCAGTCTTTTCCTTGAATATCTTGTCATATCAAACGCCAATGCCAGCAGATGAATGGGTCCTGACCCTAGGGTTTGGAACCGTCCTCGCCTTCTGCCTTGGCGTCCGCCAGGCCCGCTTCGTGGACCAGAACTTCGCTCTCCGCCAGATGCGCCAAAAACTTCAGCCGCGCTTCTGCCAAGGCCGACTGTTCGTCATCATTCACCAGCACACTGTTGCAGTTTGCCTCATCGTTGAGCGCGGCGATCACGATGTCGACGATGGCTGTGAAATGCGGGTTCTCGCGCTCTGCATTGGGGAACAGCGCCGCCGCCAAACCACGTGCAGACTGGTGGTAGCCCGCAAGGACCGGTTGCAGCGTCGCCTTCAGCACTTCATCCGTGCGCGCTGCGGTCTGCAGTTCTCGTGCTGCAAAGAGAAGCGGGTCCGCCATGTGCTCTCTCAGGAGCCTGATGATCCTTAAGCCAAAGTCAGGGCCCGTTTCCAGGCTTGCGAAGCGGGTTGCGAACCGCTCGATCAGGCTCGTGAAGACGTGCTCGGCAGCCGCAGCCAGCAGATCGGCGCGACTCTCATAGTGACGGAAGAGCGCGCCCTTGGTGACGCCAGCGCGGGTGGAGATGGTCTGCACACTGGCCTTGGCGTAGCCTTCCTCAATCAAGACTTCCGCAGTGGCTTCGATCAGCCGCGCCTGCATCTCCTCGCGCATGGCACGGTGTGTGCGGCGCGTTTTGGGGACCGTCGTGGTGCTGGCGGTGGAGACATTGGTGACCATGGCTGTGCTTATGCCAGCCGGAGGCGGTGGCAAACAGGTGCAAAATGCAGCCGAGCCCATCATGGTGCTTTGCATGGGCCCGGGGCCGTGTTAGCGGACCGTGCCATCCACCCACGCATGCCGCTTCGTTTGCGGCCATTCTGCAGGTCACGCCATGGCAACCATTCGACACTCCGTAACCGGCCCGCAGGCGCTCACTTTTGACGACGTGCTGCTCGTGCCGGGCGCTTCCGAAGTGATGCCCGGGCAAGTGGATGTGAGCAGCCGTGTCACCCGCGATCTGCACCTCAACATGCCTATTCTTTCATCGGCCATGGACACTGTGACCGAGGGTCGGCTGGCCATTGCCATGGCGCAGGCAGGGGGCATCGGCGTGATCCACCGCAACCTCACGCCCGAGCAGCAGGCCGAGGAAGTGACCCGGGTCAAACGGTTCGAAAGCGGCATGGTCGTCAATCCGATCACAATCGGCCCCGAAGCCACGCTGGCTGACGCCAGAGCGCTGATGGCGAGCCATCGTATCTCGGGCATTCCAGTGGTCGCCAAGGGCGGGACGGGTGGCTATTCGAAATCGCGGCTCGTGGGCATTCTGACCAACCGCGACGTGCGCTTTGCCGACAATCCCGAACAGCTCGTCTCCGAGCTCATGACCCGGGACGGCCTCGTGACGGTTCGAGAAAATGCGAGCCAGGACGAAGCTCGCAAGCTGCTTCACCAGCATCGCATTGAGAAAGTGCTGGTGGTGGATGGCGACGGCAATTGCCAGGGCCTGATCACGGTCAAGGACATTGAACGCGCCCAGTTGAACCCGAATGCCAGCAAGGACGATAAGGGCCGGCTGCTCGCCGCGGCGGCGACCACGGTCGGCGACGATGGTTTTGAGCGGGCGGAAGCCCTGTTGGATGCCGGCGTTGATCTTCTGGTCATTGACACCGCCCACGGCCATTCTGCCAAGGTGCTGGATGCGGTGAGCCGCATTCGCAAGCTGACCAACAAGGTGCAGATTCTCGCTGGCAATGTGGCGACTGCTGCAGGCACCCAAGCCCTCATCGATGCAGGCGCCGATGCTGTGAAAGTGGGGATTGGGCCTGGCTCTATCTGCACCACGCGTATTGTGGCCGGCGTCGGCGTGCCGCAACTGACCGCCGTCATGGAGGCGGCTGAGGCAGCCGCCAAGCATGATGTGCCGGTGGTGGCAGATGGCGGCATCAAATTCTCCGGTGATCTGGCCAAGGCCCTCGCAGCCGGTGCTTCCGTGGCGATGGTGGGCTCGCTTCTGGCCGGCACCGATGAAAGCCCGGGCGAGGTCTATCTGCATCAGGGGCGCAGCTATAAGTCCTATCGCGGCATGGGCTCTGTGGGCGCCATGAGCCGTGGGTCAGCGGATCGCTACTTTCAGGCTGAAGTGCGTGACGAACTCAAGCTCGTGCCCGAGGGCATTGAAGGCCAAGTGCCCTATAAGGGCGCCGTTTCCACCGTGCTGCACCAATTGGTGGGCGGGCTCAAAGCCTCCATGGGCTATGTGGGTGCGCCGGACCTTGAAACCTTCCGGGAGAAGGCCGAATTCGTTCAGATATCCGGGGCGGGCCTGCGCGAGAGCCATGCGCACGATGTCACCATCACCCGCGAAAGCCCGAACTATCCGGGAATGGGTTAGGCCTGCATCATGGACCTGCTGATCGACCTCTGGAACTACAATCCCGGGCTGCGGCTGAAGTTGCTTTTGCTGAGCCTGGTCGCCGTGATGGTGCTGATGCTGTGGGCCTTCGGCCAGATGAGCCGCGCCCGGATGGCAGCTGGACGTGAAGGGCGGGTCAAGTCCGCGGACTATGCCATCGTCGGCCGCAATGAACCGGAAGATCTGGCGGTCTACACGCGCCTGTCGGCTAACCTTTTTGAGATGCCACCGGTCTTTATGGTGTTGGTGTTGGCCTTTGCCATGGCTGGCATTGAAAGCTGGCTGACGGTGCTGATGGCGTGGCTCTATGTGGGCCTGCGCTGGCACCATGCCCATATCATGACGTCCGGCAACCGCGTGATGCGGCGGCGCAGAGCCTTTATCCGATCCATGCAAGTGTTCATCGTGATGTTGGCCGAGTTCACGATCTCGCTCCTCTTTTTTGCCGAGCTCTGACGGTGCGCCTGGGAGGGCGGCTGGCCGCTGCAATCGAAGTGCTGGACGATATGGAGGCGCGGAAACGCCCCCTGTCCGTTGCGCTTCGGGACTGGGGCTCCAACCATCGGTTCGCCGGGTCGGGCGATCGCTCGGCCATTGGTAATCTGGCCTATGATGCCCTGAGACTGGCTTCATCCTCAGCCTGGCTTGCGGGGGAAAACAGCTCCGCCGCAAAGGTACTTGGCGGTGTTTTCCGGCTTCAGGGCATGACACCTGAGCAACTCAAGCAGACGCTGGACGGTGACAAGTTCGCCCCTGATTTGCCTTCAGATGCGGTTCTGCAAAAGCTCCACAAGGGGGATTTGGCGCTGGCGGATGCGCATGTACGGGCTGACATTCCCGAGTGGCTGGTTCCAAGTTTCGAAGCCAATTTCGCCGACGAATGGGAGGCTGAGGCACAGGCTTTTGCTACGCGCCCAGCCCTTGATATGCGGGTCAACACGCTCAAGTCGAGCCAGGGCAAAGTTGCCAAAGCTCTGCAGGGTGCGAAACCCACTGACATTGCGCGCCATGGGCTTCGCATCCCCGCTGTGCTCGGGGACCGCAGACACCCTAATGTCATGGCTGAAGCTGCCTATCAGCAGGGCAAGTTCGAGGTGCAGGATCAGGGCAGTCAGATCGTCGCCGACCTTGTCTTTGCTCAACCTGGAGAACAGGTGCTCGACTTCTGCGCCGGTGCGGGTGGCAAAACCCTGGCTCTGGCTGCGGCTATGGAGAACAAAGGCCAGATTCATGCCTGGGACGCTGACAAGACGAGGTTGGCTCCGATCCACGAACGCCTGAAGCGGGCGGGCGTGCGCAATGCCCAGGTCCACGATGCGCACTCTGAACCGACTCACTTGCATGGAAAGATGGATCGCGTCGTGTTGGATGCGCCCTGTTCAGGGTCCGGCACCTGGCGTCGGCGGCCGGACACGAAGTGGAAGCTCACGCCTGAGCAGCTTGAGCAAAGGGTTGAGGAACAGGAGGCGGTTTTGGCCGCCGCTCGAAACTATCCGCGCGTTGGCGGTTTTCTGGTCTACATCACTTGCTCGGTTCTGCCCGAAGAGAACGAAAACCAGGTCTATGCCTTTCTGGAAGCCAATCCTGAATATGAGCTTCTGAGCGCAGGCGAGGTGTGGCAGGATCTGTTTGGCTTTGACAAGCGAACCCCATGGTCCTCTGACATGAAAACCATCACACTCACGCCGGCGTCGACGGGGACGGACGGTTTCTTTTTCGCTGTCATGGAGCGGCGCAAGTGAGCGTGGATGTCACCATGACCTGGCCGGCCATTCTGGCGTTTTCGGGGGGCATGTTCATTCTTGCGATCTCCCCAGGCCCCGCATTCTTCGCAGCGACTTCCCGCGCCATAACCGGCGGTTTCATGGCAGGGGCAGGGGTCATGGTGGGAGCATTCCTGGGGGATGTGATCTGGCTCGTTCTGGCCATTTTCGGCATGGCCTGGGTGGCGGCGCAACTGGGCGATGCCTTTATCTGGGTCAAGATTGGTGGTGGCATCTTCCTTATCATTATGGGTGTTCGGCTCTTTCTGGAGAGGCCGGAAAAGAGCGCCATGCGCCTGCAGAAGGGTGCCGGCTTTGGCCGGTCCATCGTCGAAGGCGCGCTTTTGACCATTACCAATCCGAAAGTGGTCGTCTTTTACGCCAGCTTCGTGCCTGCTTTCGTGGATATGGCTGGCGTTACCATCGCTGATGCTGCCATCATGGTGGGGATTTCTTTCTTCATCGGATCGTCGATTGATTTTTTCTATGTGTGGCTGGCGGCGGCGGCTCGCCGGTTCTTTCAGTCCGTGCGCGCTCGCATGTGGCTCAATCGGGCCGGAGGGACTGTCCTGGCTGGCGTAGGAGTGGCTCTGGCAGCAAGCCGCTAGGCGCAAATTGTCCTGCGGTGGGCCCTTGAAGCACAGGTGATGGCGCTATCTCCATACGCCTGTTGCCGTGAGGATTCCCATGTCCGCCAATCCAGCCTGGACTTATGCGCTCTACATCGGCGCGATGTTTGCCGTCGGTTTCACCACGGCATTTCTGTTTCCGCCGGACGAGTGGTACCGCGCCCTTGAGAAGCCGAGCTGGAACCCGCCGGACTGGCTGTTTGGACCGGTCTGGACGGTCCTCTACGTGCTCATCGGCGTTGCAGGCGCCAAGATCAGCCAGAGCTTTCTGCCCGGTGGTACGCTTGGTCTTTGGTGGGTGCAGTGGGCGCTGAACGGTGCCTGGACGGCTTTGTTCTTCGGCTTCCACCAGATCGGCATCGCTCTGATCGAGATCGTTATCCTTCTGGCCGTGATCATCGCCTTCATCATCTTCGCATGGCCGTTGTCCCAGACGGCCGCGCTCCTGTTTGTGCCCTACGCCATGTGGGTTGCCTTTGCGGCCGCTCTCAACGCCGCGATCTTCTGGATGAATCTCTGATGCCGGTGATCGCAGGAAAGAGGGTCATCTACGCCATGGCGGCGCGGGAGGAATATGGTCCCGAACTGCAGAAGCGGTTCCAGCCTGTCATGACCGGTATTGGCCCGGTTGAAGCTGCCATGAACATGGCGCGTGTGGTGGATGAGAAGAAACCCGATCTCGTCGTTTCGCTGGGCTCCGCCGGTTCTGCTGTGTTGGAACAGGGCAAGGTCTATCAGGCCAGTTCCGTCAGCTATCGGGATATGGACGCCTCCCCCATCGGTTTTGAGAAGGGCGTGACGCCTTTTTCGGGTCTGGAGGTTGATATTCCTCTGCCAACCCCGCTGGAAGGGGTGCCGACGGCCCGGCTCTCCACGGGCGCCGCCATCGTCAACGGCCCGGCTTATCGACGTGTTGATGCCGACATGGTGGACATGGAGACCTTTGCCATCAAACGCGTGTGCATGACGGCGCAGACACCCCTTCTGGCCCTGCGCGGCATCTCCGATGGCGACGCAGAGCTTCGCAGCTTTGCCGACTGGACCCAATATCTCGGCGCCATCGATGGTCGCCTGGCGCAAGTGGTGGATCAGCTGGAAGCCATGGTGGCCAGCGGAGAATTGGGGTTGTAGGGGGTCACTCGCCTTCTTAACGTCGGTGCTTGCAGCGAGGCAGGAAGTTCACCAAGGCAAATACATCGTGCGTTTCAAGCCATGAACTCAATTGCTGTTGGCGCTCCCCGGATGCGTTCAATCTTGGCTCTGGTATGGCAAATGCATCGGGTGGGACCAGCCGTGGATCTTGCATCTGTGCAAGTTTGTAGACGAACCAGTAGAAGTCCGGATGCGGGTCCCACAGACTGGCACCGCGCACGATCATCTCGTTTCGCAGATGTCTGGCTCGATTATAGTCACCAGCTGCCAGCCTCATAAGGTCCAATCGGTATTCATCGATCAAAAGCTGATGCTCGGCATTTGGCAGCGGGGCGCTTAGATTGCCGCAGATGGTGAAGGGTGGGTTCGAGCGCAGCAGATAGTCGCTCGACTGACCATAGGGCATGTATTTCATGTAATGCATGCGCCGGTCGAAGCTGAGCGTCTCAATGAGGCGCTGTTCCAGATGCAGGTGCCACAGCATACGCAATTGCTGGTCTTTTTGGGTCTCGACCAAAGCATCGAAGCTGCGGTGGTCGAGGCGGTAAAGACGCCAAAGCTCCTCGCGCAGCGCCCTCTGCTCCGCGACCGTATTTTCAGCGCGAGGCGACAGGTCAAGGTCAGGCAGCGCGATGGATAAGCGTTTCAGTTCTTCCTGATCCATCTCACTGAGTAGCGCCTGGGGGTTCTGGTCGAAGTTCCAGTCGGTCGATTGCTCCAAGGGCGTAAGGACCATGGAGTCCAGCGCGCTGAACCTTTCCAAGCCTGCAACAGCAGCCACTAGCAGTGCGATAAATCCAAGACTTACTCCCGCAATGTCGAAGGTATCCAGACTGCTGAGCATGCGCATCTGAACTTAGTGCCTTCTGGGTCTGCACGCGGGCAGGGAATTGACCAACTCAAAGACGCTGTTGCCAGCGGCGAGGATGGACAGTTGACGAAGCCGTATCGGTGAGACTCCCAGCTTCAGTATGTCGGCTTCGCTCCTGATTCCCACCAGTCCGGTGAATTGTTTTGTAAAGTTGGCTGCCGCCAAAGCCATGAAAGCCGTGAACTCAGGATGTGGCTGCACCGGACCGGTCCTTGCGTTCAGCCATACCAACAGACTGACCGCTCGCCCTTCCTCTCCCATGTGAATATGATGATAGAACTCTTGCAAGGCGTTGGTCACCCGTCGCTCTACTGTGGTGGCTGGTGCTTGCGAAACGTTTCCGCAAACCAGAAACCCGCCACTTCCGTCCAAATTCCTCAGGGCGCTCGCCAATTCCAGTGACATGGCGGCTCTGATTCCAGCGTCCAACCTCGAGCCTTCGGGTTCGGTTGATACTGTCGTGGCGCTGTTCTTGAGATGGGCAATGCGCCAATATCGCCGTGCGACGAGGCCATACTCCGCAGCAATGCTCACGAATGCGGGATACTCGCTGATGTAAGCTTGCCAGTAGGCCTGTTCGGTCAGCAACTCCGCTCGCGTGTCTCTATCGACTGACGCATAACCCTCCGGCAGCGCGGCTTGTGCCAGCACTTGCTTGAAGGCCGCTCCGGCCCTTCCATGCATGTTTTCGAGGCTGCGCACCGGGTGGTCCTCAAAACTCCAAGGCGCGAAGCTCTAATAGGGTGCGAAACGGTGCTGCTCTTCTGTTTCACCCATCACTTCCGAGCTTGCCGCTTACGGTCCGTGAACAAGCAGTAGGCCTATCAAGCAACGGCCAAGCCAGCTGCGAGCCCGCGATAGGAAGCAACGCCTCCTGGCGAGTGCAGACATGTGTGGTCGCAGAGACTGATGCATGAGCGCGACACTATCCCCAATGCGCCGACATCGACAAAGAGCGACACCAGTTCTCATGTGTAGGCACGGCGTTCCTGCACAAGTTCGTTCGGGAGAGGGTTTCGCAAGTGTAGTGCGGGCGGTATAGCGGCGCAAAGGAGCGCCGCCCATGCCCGATTCCTCCACCACGACCGAGGATTTCATCCCCGATCACCCAGACAGCATCTTGATTGTCGACTTCGGATCGCAAGTCACGCAGCTGATCGCGCGGCGGGTGCGGGAAGCGGGCGTGTATTGCGAAATCGTGCCCTATCACAGCGCGGGCGAAGCCTTTGAGCGTATGAAGCCCAAGGGTGTGATTTTCGGTGGCGGCCCCGCATCGGTGCCCGATGAAGGCAGTCCCCGCGCGCCGCAATCCATTATTGAATCCGGGCTTCCAATTCTTGCGATCTGCTATGGGCAGCAGACGCTGGCAACGCAGCTTGGTGGTCGCGTGGAAGTCGGCGAAGGGCGCGAATTTGGACGCGCGGACATCACGGTTCTCAAGCACAGCCCGCTTTTTGACGGCTTCTGGGATGTGGGGGGTAGCTACCCGGTCTGGATGAGCCATGGCGATCACGTGGTCGAACTTCCTGAAGGCTTCGAGGTCATCGCCCATTCCCCCGGCGCGCCCTTCGCGATCGCGGGTGATGAGAGCCGCAAATATTACACCACCATGTTCCACCCGGAGGTTGTTCACACGCCCGATGGCGCGAAGCTTCTGAGCAACTTCGTGCACAAGGTGTGCGGCTTGTCCGGCGACTGGACGATGGCCGCCTATCGCGACCAGGCGGTGGAGGCCATCCGCAATCAGGTTGGTGAAGATGGGCACGTCATCTGTGGCCTTTCCGGCGGCGTCGACTCGTCAGTGGCGGCTATGTTGATCCATGAGGCCATTGGTGATCGCCTGACCTGCATTCTCGTTGACCATGGTCTGATGCGCATGAACGAAGCGGCGGATGTGGTGGCCATGTTTGCCCAACACACCGACCTGAATGTGGTCCATGTGGATGCCGTTGATCTGTTCGTCGATGCGCTGGAAGGCGAAGCTGATCCAGAGGTTAAACGCAAGACCATTGGTCGGCTGTTCATCGAGACATTTGAGGCGGAAGCCAAGAAGCTGGAAGCCGAGCAGGGCGTGACGTTTGGGTTCCTCGCCCAGGGCACACTCTATCCAGATGTGATCGAGAGCGTGTCCGCCACCGGTGGGCCGTCGGTGACGATCAAGAGCCACCACAATGTCGGCGGTCTTCCAGAGCGCATGAACATGGCGCTGGTGGAGCCGCTGCGCGAATTGTTCAAGGACGAAGTGCGCGAGCTGGGTCGCGAGCTAGGCCTGCCCGAGAGCTTCATCGGTCGCCATCCCTTCCCGGGTCCGGGTCTGGCCATTCGCTGTCCGGGTGGCGTCAGCCATGAGAAGCTCGATATCCTGCGCAGGGCAGATGCCATCTATCTCGATGAGATCCGCAAAGCCGGTCTTTACGACACGATCTGGCAGGCCTTTGCCGTCCTTCTGCCTGTTCAGACGGTGGGTGTGATGGGCGACGGACGAACCTACGAATTTGTGTGCGCGCTGCGGGCCGTGACGTCTGTTGATGGCATGACTGCGGACTTCTACCATTACGACATGGAGTTTCTGGGTCGGGCCGCGACGCGCATCATCAACGAAGTGCGCGGTATCAACCGTGTTGTCTACGACGTGACCAGCAAACCGCCCGGGACCATTGAGTGGGAGTGAGTCTCCCTCTCATGGCCGCATCACCCTCGCCGCAATTTTCAATTTGGAGAAGACTCAATGAGCCAGTTTGAAATGGCGCCTGAAGCCATCCAATACGCCCTGTTCCAACGGACAGGCCTGGTCCGGGATTCCCGTTCAAAATGGCAGCGCCGTCTGGCCGAGCTCGGTTTTGGCAAGAGCTATGAAACGGTGCTCAGTGAACAGGCGGCGACAGAAGCGGATGATGTGGCGCGCCGTTATTTCGCTGAGATGGAAGAGATCTTCACCGCCATGGCGCCCCACATTCCTGCCGGAACGGCGTCGGTGATGGATATTGGCTGCGGTTTGGCCGGGCTTGATCTGTTTGCCTATCGGCATCTTGCCGCAAACAATCCGCAGATCTACCTCCTTGACCGCACTCGGCTGGAAGACAAGGTCTGGTACCACTTCAAGGCCAACAGCGCCTTCTACAACTCGCTGGCGCTGGCGCGCGATACGCTAACCCGCAATGGTGTGCCCGATGGTTCGATCACCACGATTGAGGCGCCCGAGGATGGTCGGATCGCAGTGGCGGACTCCGTAGACCTGATTGTCTCAACGGCCTCGTGGGGTTTTCACTATCCCATCGATATCTACCTCGACAGCGTCAAATCCATCCTGTCCGAGACGGGCGTGGTTATCGTTGATGTTCGCAAGAAGACCGATGGGCTCAGCGCCTTGCAGGGTGCCTTCAGCCGGGTTGAGACCATTGCCGACAGCAAGAAGTTTGTGACGGTGCGGTGTCAGCATTAAACGAGGCTCGCAGTCCATTACGGAACGTTCCGGATGGGAACTCTTTGTTCACGCTCTCATTTCGATGAGTTGACTTGTTTGACGCTCGGTGTGGGCGCAGAAGCCGCCCATGTCGTTTGTCCGTCTCTTCCTGCTTCTTCTGGTCGTGCTTGTCGCTTTCGCTGCGAATTCCGTCATAGGGCGGATCGCACTGGAGGATGGGCTCATCGACGCCGCTTCCTACACGGCGATCCGCCTTTTATCCGGTGCTGCCATGCTGATGGTTCTGGTCGCTCTGAGGGGCGGGGAAGACGTTGCATTTGAACGTTCACTGCTGATCTCGGCCAAAACGCTGGGCATGGCCGTCGCGCTGTTCGCTTATGCGGCCCTCTTCTCATTCGCCTATCTCGAGCTGGGCGCAGCGCTGGGCGCGCTCGTGCTCTTCGGCGCTGTTCAGATCACCATGATCGGTTGGAACGTGATGACCGGCTCCCGACTGACCTTTGTCGAATGGCTGGGCGTGGCGGTTGCTGTGGCTGGGTTTGTTTATCTGGTCGCCCCCACTGCACCCGGCACTCCTGAGCCTGTTGAGACTTCCGGTTTCGGGTCGATGATTATGATGACTTTGTCTGGCGTGGCGTGGGGCGCCTACTCACTTGCGGGCCGAGGCATATCTGACCCGCTTGGCGCAACGGCGCGGAACTTTGTCGTGGCCACGCCTCTTGGTGTGCTGACGGTGGTGGTGTTCTTCAGTACGCTGCAGATCTCACCGACCGGTCTCGCCCTGGCCATCCTGTCCGGGGCCATCACGTCCGGCCTTGGCTACGCTCTGTGGTACCGTGCCCTGCCCTTCATCACGCCAACCGTCGCGGCGGTGTTGCAGTTAACGGTGCCGTTGATCGCCGCGGCTGGCGGGGTTTTGTTTCTCAGTGAAGCGCTTGACTGGCGTTTTGCCATCGCCACCGTCGCCATTCTGGGCGGCGTTGGTGCGACGGTGCTTGGCGGAGCCCGAAGCCCCACTCGGTGAGATCGCAGCGCTAGGCGCGTTCCACTTTGGTGACCACGGCAGCGCCCTTTTCCAGGGTGCGGTGTACCGGACATTTGTCGGCGATTTCGGCAATCTTGGCGGCGAGGTCCGGGTGGGTTTCGGGATTGAGACCTTCCACCGTGATCCGGCGTTCAAATCTGTCGATTTTGCCACCGCTCGCCAAGTCGTCTTCGGCGCAGCCGGCGCAATCCTCGGCGTGGACCTTGCCGTGATCCACCGCCACAGAGATGCGGCCCAGATCGAGCTTCTTGAAATCGGCATACATGCGAAGGGTCATGGATGTGCATGCACCCAGACCAATCGACAGATAATCATAGGGCGGCGCCCCCGTGTTCAGGCCACCGACGCTTTCGGGCTCGTCTGCAAACATGTGAAACGGGCCTGCATGCACAAGGTTCTGGAACTTGCCCTGTCCCGTCTCGGCGACCACCACTTCGCCCTCATGGTGGTGGGTGTCATCGTCCATGGTCGGCAGGAAACGCGAAGCCCATGCGGCAATGACCTCGCCAGCATAGGCAGCATCCCCGTGATTGCTGACGAGATGATCTGCATTGTCCAAAGATACAAAGCTCTTGGGATGGCGCGCTGCGGTGAAAATGTCGGTGGCATTGTTGATGCCGACCGTCGCGTCGATGGGTGAGTGCATGACGAGAAGGGCTGCTTTGATGCGTTTGACCGCTTCCAGAACCTTCGTGCCCTCCAGATCCTCCAGCAGCTGGCGCTGAACCCGGAAGGGGCGACCGCCAATGGTGGCGGTCGTTTCGCCATGAGCCTGAATGTCATCCAGGGCATCGGCGAACAGATGGGTGATGTGCTCGGCCTCAGCGGGTGCACCGATCGTCACGACGGCCTTCACCGATGGCAGATCCGGGGCAGCGGTCAGAACGGCGGCCCCGCCCAGGGAATGGCCCACGAGAACTGCCGGGGCCTCGTGATTGTCCGCCAGCCATTGGGCGGCTGACTTCAAGTCAGCCACGTTGGATGAGAAATTCGTGTTGGCAAACTCGCCTTCGCTGGCTCCCAGCCCTGTGAAGTCAAATCGAAGGACCGCCAGTCCGCGCTGCGCCAATTCGGCGGAAATGCGTTTGGCGGCAAATATATCCTTGGAGCAGGTGAAGCAGTGGGCGAACAGGGCAAAGGCTCTTACCGGTCCGGCGGGCAGGTCCAGGCGTGCTGCCAGCTTCTCGCCGCTGGCCCCCAAGAACTCGGCTTTGTGGGGTTTGGACGGTGTGGTGATGATTGTCGTTGCCATAGTGCGGCCCTCCGATGCGCACTTGGTGAGCCTCAACAGCAACTGCGTCAACCTGTCAGGCGCCGCCTCACCGAGGCTTTAGGCGCGGTGATGATCCGCTCCCCGTGCCGTGATCAATTCCGATTGACCCGGACTTTGCCTTGTTGGTCCTCTTCGTTGACCTGCGTCCAACCTGCCCTTGCATTGCGTTTAACGGTCGGTCAGTTTTGGTGATCTTCATCCACGCTTGCGCTTCACAAGCCATGGGGCTTATGCGCAGTGCACGCCATTCCACCTCAACAAGGTCACCATGCTCAGCTCGTTCTTTCCCGCGCCCAAGCTCTTCTTTGGCTCCGCCGTTCTGTGGACGCTGATCGCCATCTTCGTTTGGTATTTCACGCCACTGTCTGACTGGTCGCTGATCCTGGACTGGGCCCGTGGCGTCACGCCGGAGGTCGTCGAGGGCGAGCGGCCGCCCTTCCTGACCGCTGAGAAACTCTACACCTATCTCTACATTATCTTCTGCGGCATTGCGTTCGCCGCCTTCTGGACGGTGTTCAACCGAAATCGCTCTTACAAATGGAGTGTGCTCGGTTCCACATTCATCATCGTATGGACCTACTTCAACGTTCAGATCTCGGTGTTCCTGAACGATTGGTATGGTCGGTTCTACGACTTTCTGCAGGAAGCGCTCACCAATCCAGGCAGTTTCACCATGGGAGACTTTTACGGTCAGCTGTCTACCGTACTCCCGCTGCTGCTCTTCAACATTTTTGCTCTGGTGCTGATCGACTTCTTCATCTCGCACTATCTATTCCGCTGGCGCACAGCCATGAACGACTATTATGCGCACTATTGGCCCAAGGTGCGCCACATTGAGGGCGCGGCGCAGCGTATTCAGGAAGACACGCAGCGCTTTGCGCGGATCATGGAGGGTCTGGGCGTCAGCTTTGTGCGCTCCATCATGACGCTCATCGCCTTTCTGCCTCTGCTTTACACGCTTTCCCAGAACGTCACAGAACTGCCCATCTTCGGCGCGGTGAACGGCTCAATGGTCTATGTGGCGCTCATCTCTGCCGCCTTTGGCACAGTGCTTCTGGCCGTCGTCGGATATCGGCTGCCTGGTCTTGAGTTCAACAATCAGAAGGTCGAGGCGGCCTACAGGAAAGAGCTGGTCTACGGCGAGGACAGCGCCGACCATTGCGCGCCGCCTACACTGGCAAGCCTTTTCGCCGACGTTCGGGCCAATTATTTCCGGCTCTATTTCAACTATCTCTATTTCAACGTAGCGCGCTATCTTTACCTGCAGGGTGCCAACTTTGTGCCGCTCATCGCGCTGGGTCCGACCATTGTTGCCGGAACCATCACCTTTGGGGTGTTCACCCAGATCAACAATGCGTTCAACCAGGTGGAGAACTCGTTCCAGTTCCTCGCCAATTCGTGGACCACGATCATCGATCTGATCTCGATCTTCAAACGCCTTGCGAGTTTCGAGGCAGCCATTGCTGCCACCGGAATGCCCATCGCGCCTGACGAAGTGCCAACCCTCAAGGAGTACTTGCAGCCTGCGGAGTAGGGCGGCACAGTTCACTCATTCTCATGATCGACCAGAGTGGAGACTGCCAGTATGGCCGTTTTGATTGCCGGACTTGTCGTGTTTCTGGGTGTTCATTTTACCCGCGCACTGACCCCCACGTTTCGGCAGAGCTTCATTGAGCAAAGAGGCGAGAACGCCTGGAAGGGCATTTACACGTTCCTGTCGCTTCTGGGTTTCGGTCTGATCATCTGGGGCTATGGTCTCGCTCGGGATGAAGCGAGCGTATACTGGGTCGCGCCCGAGGGCTTCCGCCCCGTCGTGTGGATTGTCATGCTCGCATCGTTTGTTCTCGTGGTGGCGGGCAACGGGCCGCGCAGCCACATTCGGGCCGCGGTTCAGCATCCCATGACGATCGGTGTGTTGCTCTGGGCTTCGACACATTTGATCATAAATGGCGACACGGCTGCGATCCTGTTGTTTGGCGGCTTTCTCGTCTGGTCGGTGGTTGTGGCCGTCTCGGCCTATCGGCGTCCGATACCTGCTGATGTGCCCGCGCCACGGTGGGCGGCTGATGCCGTTGCGGTGGTGGTGGGTACTGTGCTTTGGATCGTCTTCCTTGGCTGGGCGCATCTTTACCTTTTCGGCGTCTCACCCTATTGACCTGCATCACTCAAGCGCACGCTTGAAACCGGATGCCACCTGACAGCCTCCCAATGGATCGCCCATGAGCCAGAATGATGATGATCGCTTCGTCCGCGAAGTGAACGAAGAGCTTCGACGCGAGCGCATGAAGACGGCGTGGAGCCGCTTCGGACCTTTGATCATTGGCGTTGCCCTGTTGATCGTGGTCGGCGTGGCAGGAAACCAGTTCTACAAATTCTGGACGGAAAGCACCGCTGCACGCAATGGGGACGCGTTTGCTACGGCCACTGCGCTGATGGAGGAGGGGTCCGGAGAAGCTGGGCTGGAAGCTCTCTCGCAGATCGCCGCCGAGGGCACTGACGAGTACAAGGCGTTGGCCCAGTTGCGCATCGGCAATGCCCGCGCACAGGAGGGTGAAACCGATGAAGCGCTGGCTTTGTTCAACGAAGTCGCTGGCAGCGGCGGCGTTCCTGACTTTCTGCGCGATTTCGCAATTCTGCGCGCCGGTCAGGTGATGGTCGATACGGCCAGCTTCGAAGAAGTATCGGCGAAGCTCACGCCTATTTCAGGCGATGGCTCCGCCTATCGCTTTTCGGCCAGTGAAGCGATTGGACTGGCGGCGTTCAAGGCCGAAAAATACGATGAAGCCCGTGAACGGTTTGAGGCGCTCGTCAGCACGCGAGGCGCTCCGCGCGCCCTCGCCCAAAGGGCCAACATCATGTTGGAACTCATGACGTCGCAGGGCCTGGGACAGGCTGCCGCCGAAACGTCCGGTGAAGGCGGAACCCGTTCGGGTGGGACGGACACGGAGTGAGCCTGACCATCGCCCTCATCGGTCGGCCGAATGTGGGCAAGTCCACTCTGTTCAATCGACTGGTGGGCAAACGGCTTGCTCTGGTGGACGACACGCCCGGCGTGACGCGCGACAGGCGCGCGGGCACAGGCCGCATCGCCGATCTCACCTTTGAGGTTGTCGATACGGCCGGTCTTGAAGATGCCGATGAGGACAGCCTCGAAGGCCGTATGCGTGAACAGACCGAGCGCGCCATCGAAGATGCCGACCTATGCCTCTTTCTGGTTGACGCCCGTGTGGGTGTAACGCCGGACGACAAGGCTTTCGCTACCCTGCTACGCCGTTCTGGAACGCCATTCCTGTTGGTCGCCAACAAGGCGGAAGGCAAACAGGGCGAGGCGGGCTACTATGATGCATTCTCGCTGGGCTTTGGCGAGCCGGTCGCGATTTCTGCCGAACACGGCGAAGGCGTCTACGATTTATACGACGCTATCCTTGCTGCTGTCGGAGAGGAGGCCGCTTTTGGTGAGGCTGAGGAGCCAGAGCCGGACGAGGCCATTGTTGAGGTGGAGCTGGACGAGGATGCGGAGCTCGACGAGGGTGAAGCGAATGACTTCATCGATCCCGAGCGGCCGCTGCGCATCGCCGTGGTCGGGCGACCCAATGCCGGTAAGTCCACGCTGATCAACGAGCTTCTGGGCGAAGATCGGCTGCTCACCGGCCCTGAGGCGGGGATTACCCGCGACTCGATCTCTGTTGATCTGTCCGTCGAGCATCAGGGCATTGAGCGTAAGCTCAAATTCTTTGACACGGCGGGCATGCGCAAGCGAGCCCGGGTGAACGAAAAGCTCGAGAAGCTCAGCGTCGCGGATGGATTGCGTGCGATCAAGTTTGCCGAGGTTGTTGTTGTCGTCCTTGATGCGACCATCCCATTTGAAAAGCAGGACCTGCAGATCGCGGATCTCGTCATTCGGGAAGGCCGCGCCCTGGTGCTGGCTTTCAACAAATGGGATCTGATCGAGGATCGTCAGGCGCATCTGGCGGATTTGCGGGAGAAGACCGAGCGCCTCCTGCCCCAGGTGCGGGGCGTGCGGGCGGTACCGATCTCCGGGCAGACCGGCTCCGGGCTCGACAAGCTGATGGATTCCATCTTCCTGTCCTATGCTGTCTGGAATAGCCGTATCTCGACGGCACGGCTGAACAAGTGGCTGGACTACCAGATTTATCATCACCCGCCACCGGCAGTGGCGGGGCGCCGCATTCGTCTCAAATATATGACCCAGGCCAAGACACGCCCTCCGACCTTCATGGTGTCGTGCTCCCGCCCTGAAGGTCTGCCGACCGCCTATTCGCGCTATCTGATCAACGGTCTGCGCCAGGACTTCGACATGGCCGGCACGCCCATCCGGCTTTACATGCGCAAGGGCGACAACCCTTACGCCAACCGCAAGAAGCGGTAGTTTCTGCCCGGCTCTACGGGGCCTCAAAGGTCAGCAAATCAACTCGCTCATGCCATCATCTGCCTTCGGTCTGCCGCGTTTACCGGCGATTAGGGTTACTGATCTATATTCATACCCGGTTTGACGAATATCGTGTTTGGAGTTGTTCGTGCCGAAGGCCCCTACCAATTTTCTGCCCAATTTGCCGCGCGTCGCGCTTAAGCTTCCGCGCCTTAACAGCCAGCACCTCTATGTCGGGGCGGCGTCTGCCGCGATCCTCGCTTTTCTGGCCCAGCCCGTCGCCCATCAGGATGCAGCAGCCCGTGTTCTGGCGAACATGACGGATGCAGATCGCTGGACCCATGTCGTGACCGCTGCGCCATCAGGCTCGGTCCATGCGGCAACTTTCGATCTCCGTGACATTGATTCCACATCGACCGGTTCGATCACCGGAAAGACCGGGCGAGCGCTTGCCATTGATGGGCCTGGCGAAGGTGCCATTGCCATTCAGGGCGTCGCCGGGTCCGAATTGGGGCCGCAGCGCGCAAACGATGCCATCAAGGGTGATCGCGTCATACAGCGCCTTCAGGATCAGGCGCCTCCCGTTTTCCGCGCCGGGTCGTTGATCAAGTCGGCCTCACTGCTTGGCGGACCGGATGAGGCGGCGAGCATTGCAGCGCATTTCGTGCCCGATGCCAGTGTCAAAACCATTGCTGGCAAAACCGGACAGAGCCTGTCCGCGGACGAGAAGATTGAAGTCGCCAGCACGTTCCACGTGAAAGAGGCGCCGATTCAGCGCGCCCGTGAAGCCGTGCCGACCATGCTTGCGAGCCTCGTGACGGGACCAGGCGATGGTTATACGCTCGGCTATGCGCCGGAGCCGGATTACGCTCAGGACTCGCCGTTCGATGCGATTCTGGTGGAGCCCGCCAAGCCAAAGCGTTTTGTGCCCCCAGCCGGCAAGCGCGACCATGGCTGGGTGAAGAACCCGCTGCCGGTCCACACCTTTACGGACAAGGAACAGAAGTGCCTTGCCGAAGGCATCTATTTTGAAGCCCGGGGTGAACCCATTCGCGGTCAGGCCGCTGTTGCTCAGGTTATTTTGAATCGCGTTCGCAATCCGGCCTTCCCGGCAACCGTTTGCGGCGTCGTTTATCAGAACCGGAACTGGCGCAACCGGTGCCAGTTCTCGTTTGCTTGTGACCGGATTCGTGACCGCATTCGCAACCGCAAGCTCTACAATGACATTGTGGAAGTCGCGTCCGCTACGACATCAGGAAAAATCTGGCTTTCTGAAGTCGGCTCATCGACGCACTACCATGCTACTTATGTACGACCTCGCTGGGCGCGCAAAATGACGCGGCTGACCCGCATCGGCAAACATATTTTCTACCGCTCCATCAATGGCGGCTGGTCCTGATCCATGGGTGAGGCACCCCGGGATGACGAGCCGTCCATGGAGGAACTTCAGCGCCGACGGATGGCGCTCGAAGACAAGATTGCGGCGCGAAACGCCGAAATAGACAAGCAAAAACAGAAAGATGAACGAGCGAGTGATGCGTCTGGCTGGGCGCGGGGCACCAAGCTCGCATCGGAATTTGTCGCTGGCATCGTTGTGGGGGCTGCGATTGGCTGGGGGCTCGACTGGCTTTTTGGCACACTGCCCTGGTTCTTTATCGTGTTTTTGATGGTCGGCTTTTGCGCTGGCATCTTGAATGTCTTGCGAGCGGAAGGTATGGCCGGTCCCAAATGATTGAACGACCTGCGGGCAGGTCGCGACTTTGGGTGGGCACCGTTGGCCAACGATCCGATTAAGCAGTTTGAACTCAGCGAAATTTTGCCGCTCGAAATTGGCGGGCTGAACCTGTCTTTCACCAACTCGGCTTTGTTCATGGTGGTCACTGTTGCCACCACTTGCGGCTTCCTTCTTCTGTCCACCGGCGGCCGCGGATTGATCCCGACGCGCATGCAGTCGCTGGCGGAGATCAGCTACGAATTCATAGCCAACATGCTTCGAGATGCGGCTGGGCGAGAGGGCATGAAGTTTTTCCCGCTCGTGTTCTCGCTTTTCATGTTCGTGCTGATCGCCAACCTGTTTGGTATGTTCCCGTACTTCTTCACGGTCACGAGCCACATCATCGTCACGTTCGCGCTGGCGCTGACAGTCATACTGACCGTTATCATTTATGGTTTTTACGCCCACGGCATGAAGTTTCTTGGTCTTTTCGTGCCCAGCGGCATTCCCGGTTGGGTGACGCCGCTTGTGGTGGTGATTGAGGTCGTTTCGTTCCTGTCGCGCCCCATCAGCCTGTCGGTGCGTCTGTTCGCCAACATGCTGGCCGGTCACATCGCGCTGAAGGTGTTTGCAGGCTTTGTGGCAACTCTTCTCGCCAGTAGCCTTTTGGGTATCTTGCCCGCTTTCTTGGCCATGTTTATGACCATCGCCATCACCGGGCTGGAGTTCCTTGTTGCGTTCCTTCAGGCCTACATTTTTGCCATTCTCACCAGCATGTATCTCCACGATGCATTGCATCCGAGCCACTAGATCGGCCCAGTTCGCTCGCAGCGCGCAGTCGGTGAGATTGCAGCGCGCGGCATCAGAGCCCAACCTTTCCAACTGATCCATCCATACATCTCTCAAAGGAGAACTATCATGGAAGCTCAAGCAGCAGCTTATCTTGGCGCAGGCCTCGCATGCTTCGGCATGGCCGGTGCCGCTATTGGCCTCGGCCAGATCTTCGGCAACTATCTGTCGGGCGCTCTGCGCAACCCATCGGCAGCTGACGGCCAGTTCGGTCGCCTGATCCTTGGCTTCGCCGTGACCGAAGCTCTGGGCATCTTCTCGCTTCTGATCGCCCTGCTTCTCATCTTCGTCACCTAATAGCGACGAAACGAGCTACGATGGAGCGGGGGCTTGATCTCCGCTTGCGCCGCCTCCGGGCGGCCACCCTCGTCCCATGTCTCTCAGGTTGAGGTTATCCCGTGTTTGCATACGCAGGACTTCTGACTGCATCCGCAGCAGGTGAAGCGGAGAAGAGCGGTGTGTTTCCACCGTTTGATCCCACATACATGGTGTCCCAGCTGTTCTGGTTGGCGATCACGTTCGGCACTCTCTACTATGTGATGTCGAAGGTGGCGCTGCCGCGCATCGGTGGCATTCTGGAAGATCGCGCGCGCCGCATCAGCCAGGATCTGGACGAGGTTGCTCGTTTGAGCGAAGAGGCGGAAGCCGCAACTGCTGCTTACGAGCAGGAGTTGGCAGATGCTAGAGCGGCGTCGGCCAAGATTGCAAACGAAGCCAAGGACGCGGCATCGACTGAGGCAGCGTCCAAACGGTCGGAAGCGGAAGCATCCTTAGATGCCAAGCTGGCCGAAAGTGAAGCCCGCATTCAGAGCATTCGCAGCAAGGCCTTGGCGGAAGTCGACACCATTGCCGCAGACACCACCAAGGCTATCGTCACGACCCTTGTGGGTGGTTCGGTAACGAAGGCTGAGATTACGTCAGCTCTTAAACAGACTGAAGGAAACGGATAAATGCAGCTTCTGTTTCTCGCATCAGCCAGCGGTGAGGCCTCCGGTTTCAGTTTTGACGCTTCGTTCTGGGCGCTGGTTGGCCTTGTTCTGTTTCTCGCGTTGCTCGGCTATCTCGGTGTGCACAAGACCATAGGGAAGGCGCTCGACAAGCGGGCTGACGATATTCGTGATCAGCTTGATGACGCCCGCCAACAGCGTGAAGAGGCTCAACTTCTTTTGGCCAGCTTCCAGAAGAAGCGCCGCGAGGCGGAAGAGGAAGCGGAGGCCATTCGTGCCGCTGCAAAGCGCGAGGCCGCTGCGATCAAAGAAGATGCTGAGCGCAAGACCAAAGAGTTTATCGAGCGCCGCACCGCCATGGCCGAGCAGAAGATCGCCCAGGCTGAGACGGATGCCATCAATGAGGTAAAGGCCGTCGCTGTCGACAAGGCCGTTGCGGCGGCGTCTGCCATCATTGCGGGCAAGACCGATGGCTCGAAGGCCGATGATCTGATCAAACAATCAATTGCTCAGGTGAAGCAGCGGATGAATTGATCTCTCAGGCAGATCGGATTTTCAGGGGCCTTCGAGCCCCTTTTTATTTGCCATGCGTGTTCAGAGCTTCTCGCACGGGCGCAAACGATCTGCGGTGTATGGCGCAAGGCCCAAATCGTCGTAGCGCTGCCAGGTGCCGGGCGGTTGGGTATCCCATATGCTTTTCAAAGCCATAGTTGGGCCAAAGCCTGTGCGCCTCTATCATGAGGGCGTCCCGGACAGTCTTGGCCACGATGGATGCGGCTGCCACAGAGGCGGACCGCCCATCCCCCTTGATCATCGGCCAAGCTGGGATGTCTGTATCTGGCGGCACGCCGTTGCCATCAATGAGAGATGCATCGGCCTGAAGGGGAAGTCGTCGAATGGCTCGCGACATGGCAGCCAGTGTTGCGGCACGGACGTTGAGCCGGTCGATCTCGATGTGTGACGCTGTGGCAACGGAAACATGGGCGGTTTGCAGGATTTGCTGATAGGCCGCGTTGCGTGCCCCGGCAGACAATTTCTTGCTGTCGCGCAGACCTTTGGGAACCAGATTTGCATCCAGGATGACCGCCGCGCAAACAACAGGCCCAGCAATCGGTCCGCGGCCTGCCTCGTCCACCCCGCAGACGGTCTTGTACCCTTGTCCCGCAAGCCGGCTCTCAACACTGAGATCGGGCCATGAACTGGAGTTCTTATCGGGGGCCGGGCGCAGAAAGGTATCTTGCGGTGGTCGCTGGGTTTGGTCCATGCGCCGGGCTAGCGCGGCGTGGCCCGTGTGTCCATTTGTGGTGCCCGTCTTAGGGTCAGGACGCATTCATCTGTTTGCATTGGTGGGAGTCAATTTGCCCAGTGGCGAGGAGCGAAGGCGAAGGAAGTCCCGCGACTTTCAAGCCTTTGCAACGAAGTCCACCGGGCAAAGTGATCCCATCCGAAGGACGTCCGCTCTGACGGCGACCTTCTGCGTCAAAGACTTGAATCGGGCGGCCAGCCCGCTTTGCAGTCTTTTCCTTGAATATCTTGTCATATCAAACGCCAATGCCAGCAGATCAATGGGTCCTGACCCTAAATCAGAGCGAGTTGCACGCCGCCGCCTTTGGGCTTCACAAACAGATCGCGGCGTAGTTTTTCTGGCCGTCCGTACAGGCCGGATTTCTTCTTCTGCATCTGAAACCGACGGTCGATCTGCCATGCATAGGGGCTCTGACCGCGCATGCGTTCATGGAACTGGGGGCTGTTGTCCTTGCCGCCGCGCATGGTTTGCACATGGCTCATGACCCGATTGTAGCGATCTGGCATGTGCCGGAGGAGCCAATCCTTGAATATAGGTGCAACCTCCAAGGGTAGACGCAGCATGATGTAGGTCGCAAAATCTGCTCCAGCGGCGGCTCCGCAGTCGATGATCTTTTCGATTTCATGATCGTTCACCGCCGGAATGATGGGCGCGAGCCCTATGGAGACCGGCACCCCTGCAGCTGACAGTTTGCGCATGGCATCAAGACGCCTCGTTGGGGTTGAAGCCCGCGGTTCCAGGGCCCGCGACAGCTTGTGGTCAAGGGATGTCACTGAAATATGGACTCGAACCAAGCGGCGTTCCGCCATGGACGCAAGAAGATCAATATCCCGCAGGACCAGCGCCGACTTGGTCGTGATGACAACGGGATGGTTGGCGGCGTCCAGCACCTCAAGCATGGCTCTCGTAACCCGCTGGGTGCGCTCAATCGGCTGATAGGGATCGGTATTGGTGCCCATGGCTATGGGCGCGCATTCATATCCCGGTTTGCTGATCTCACGTTCGAGCAGGGTGGCAGCGTTGCTTTTGACGAACAACTCGCTTTCGAAATCAAGTCCGGGGCTCAGACCCATATTGGCGTGGCTCGGTCGGGAGTAGCAGTACGCGCAACCATGTTCGCAACCGCGATAAGCATTGACTGACCGGTCGAACGGCAGATCCGGAGAGGTGTTGCGGGTAAGAATGGAACGCGCTGCCTCGGACTGAATATGGGTCTGGAACGGCGCCAGCTCGGCTTCTGTGTCCCAACCGTCATCGAACGCTTCGCGGCTCTCGGCTTCATAGCGGCCAGCCGTGTTGATACCGGCTCCACGCCCGCGGCGTCGTTCGAACGCTGGTCGATGGCCGGCATCGGAGATGATGGTGTGCGCCCGGGCAACGCGCTGCTCGCGCGATCCGATGCCCCTCAGAATAGTGTCTGCGACTGCTACTTCTTCCATGTCCACGCTCCATCCCGATTCGACTCGCCTCATCGGCAGGAACGTGTCTTATCTCGAAAATAGGAACAAAACAAGAACGTACTGTTCCTGTCGTCAGGCGCCGCGCTTCAGATGCTCGTCCAGGCGCGGCATGATCTCCACGAAATTGCAGGGCAGATGGCGATAATCGAGCTGGAGGCTCAATATGCCATCCCATGCATCCTTGCAGGCACCGGGGGAGCCCGGCAAGCCAAACACAAAGGTCGAACCGATGGTTCCCCCCAACGCACGCGACTGAACGGTTGAGGTGCCGATCTTGGTCATGCTGAGCTGATGGAATGCGATGGAGAAACCTTCCATGTGCTTGTCAAACATGGGTTCCAGCGCTTCGGGCGTCACGTCACGGCCCGTGAACCCGGTTCCGCCTGTTGTAACGATGACGTCGCAGTCGGGATCGTCGGCCCAGCGGCGCACATATGCCTGAATGCTGGAAACGTCATCGGGGGAGATACCGCGGCTGAACAGTGTGTGTCCCGCCGCCTCAAGCCGATCCACAAGCGTGTCGCCGGACCGGTCATCCTCTGGTGTTCGAGTGTCCGAGACGGTCAAGACGGCAATGCGCAGGGGTATGAACTGCCGGGTTTCATCAATGCGTGAAGCGCTCATCTGGTCACCGTGAAAGGTTTGAAACTGTCTGCGTGGCTTTGATCCACCAGTCGGGCATTTGGCCTTGAATGAAGTCCGAAGCCTTATCGGCTGCATCCTGATCGGCATACAGTCCAAAACAGGTCGCGCCGGACCCTGACATGCGGGCCAGGCGACAGCCTTGTGTTTGACCAAGCATGTTGATCACATCTGTGATCACCGGAGCTGTCTTTTCAGCCGGCGGCTGAAGATCGTTGCGCGTTGAAGACGCCAACCAGCTCAGCTTCTCATCCACACCGGCATCGACCGCCGGCAGCCCTTCAATCGCTGGCTGGTGCTTGTCCGTCAGCGTTCGAAAAATCTCTGGTGTCGAAACGGGGAGTCCGGGGTTCACCAGCACAACGGGAATAGCCTCCCAGCCCGGCGCATCTGTCAGGTCTTCGCCGATCCCTCGCATCCGGGATGCGCCATTGAGCAGAAACAGCGGACAGTCTGCACCCAGCGACAGTGCGATTTCAGTGGCCCGTTCGGGGTTGATGCTGTGCTCCATTTTAGCCGCCCAGCGATTGAGAAGCTTGATCGCGGCCACAGCGTCACTCGACCCTCCGCCCAGCCCGGAGGCCACGGGAAGCGTCTTTTCAAGGTGCGCCATAACCGGCGGGACGGACAGGCCATCCTCGGCCAGGCACGCCCGACAGGCAGCGATGGCCCGCAGCACCAGATTGTCTTGCGGGGCCCCGTCGATGCTTGCCCCTTCAATGCGGATGCCATCTGCTGTCAAACTGGGGTCGAGCACCAGTTCAAGCCCATCGCCGATGCCGACCGGCGTCACCAGACTGTCCAGCAAATGGTAGCCGTCTTCCCGCTGCCCTGTGATGTGCAGGCAAAGGTTGATCTTTGCCGGCGCCGTGATGCGCCCGATGCTCTGCCGATCGTTCATCGCCGCCAGCTTCGTCGCTTTACTGCGGCGTGGTCTCGGTCTCGGCCTTGCGCATGAAATTCACTTTCAGGCCATCGGCGAGCTTCTCTTCAATGATGGCACGGGCCTCTTCTTCAGGGTCCTGCTCCAGTGCCTGCGCCCATTTGTATCGTGCTTCAAGGCTGCGACCGACCTGCCAATAAGCGTCACCGAGATGATCGATGATGGTCGGGTCGGTTGGAACAAGAAGAACGGCTTCTTCCAGATAGCGCACCGCTTCATCGAAATTCTCGAGCCGGTAGTGAGCCCAGCCAAGGCTGTCGATGATGTAGCCTGTGTTCGGGCGCATCTCGACGGCCCGTTCCAACATTTCCAACCCACGATCGAGATTGATGCCCATGTCGATCCAAGTGTACCCGAGATAGTTCAGAACCTGGGGCTGATCGGGAAACAGCTCGAGCGCCTGAAGGAAATCCGCCTCAGCTTCCGACCACGCATCGATCTGATCATTGGCCTGGCCGCGCCTGTAGAGCAGCAGCCAGTCATTGCGGTCCAGACCATCGGTCGCGCTTTCCTGCGTGATGGATTGGGTCAGCACCCCAACGGCGTCTTCATTGCGGTCTGCGCCCATCAATATGCCTGCCAGCGCCAGAGCTGCCACTTGATTGTCCGGCTCTGCATCGACGGCCTGCTGCATCGCTTCGATGGCAGCGTCGGTCTGCTCCATGGCGTTGAAGTTCAGAGCTGTCTGGATGCGCGCCAGATTGGCGTAGACGGAGGTCTCAACCAGCTGCTCATACAGCTCGTTGGCTTCTTCAAAGCGTTCGACGCTTTCCAGCAAGCCGCCTATGGCGAGACGCAGCGGGTCATGCTCCGGAGCCATCGCAATACCAAGCTGATAGAGCTGGTTCACAAATATCTCAGAGCCGTCGCGCTCCAGCGCCTTTCCCAAAGCAAATAATGCGTCCGCCGCTCCTTCCTGAACTGAACCGACCAGTGGTTTGATCTCGGTCGGCCCATCAGCATTGTCGAGTACCTCCTGCAGGTAGACGAAGGGGGGATGGTTCGAGACCAGTCTGCGGCCCTCGTTCAACACGGTTCTGGCGTCTTCCAGTTCACCAGCGGCGGTCTGCACGCGGATGAGCGCTTCCATGGCCCGGAAAACGGTCCCTGCTGCTGTGGCCGTCGCGCGGGGGAACTCAATGGTCGCCGCATAGCGAGATTTGGCTTCGTCCGCCCGGTCGACCAGCTCGAGCATCAGGCCTGCATGGTAGTGGGTGAAGATCGGATACCATGCAAATTCCGGGGGAAGATCCATCAGTTCGATGGCCTCATCCACCTTGTCCTGGCCCACCAAGGCCCAGGCCGTGAGCAACCGATCCATCAGAATTTCCACCGCCATGTTGGGCGTTGGTTTCTCAATGTTGAGCGTTCCAATGGCAGCCGTATACCGCCGCGCATTCATATCCTCGACGAACACGATCTGTCGCGCGATCCGCCCATAGTCGGGGTCACGTAAAAAGTTTCCTGCGATCTCGGTTGCGCGTTTAATCTCACCGGCTTGCAAAAGAACCGTCATCAGCGCTTGCTGCAGTGGCTCTTCGTCCGGCTCAAACTCCAGAGCATCTTCCAACAGGCGCGACGCCAGCTCGTAGTCGTGCTCGGCATTGGCAAACTGGGCTGCCAAAAAACTGCCGGATGCCGTTGTGCCGGAAATCTCTTCGAGAATGGCGTCCGTGCCATCAGACAGCTCGTTCGCTGCCAGGCTCATGGTCGGAGCAAGGCTCAAGCCTGTTGCGAGCAGAAGGCCAGCCAACCAGTGTTTCGACTGCAAGACTGCCATTGGAAGGGCCATGATATAAGTCCTTGATGGTGTTGAGCGCGCGTCTCTTCAGCGACGAGTGTGGCACATTTAAGTGTCAGGGCAACTGTGGGCGAGAGCCGCAATCTTCACGAACGCGCCAGCGCATCCATGGCGTCTGAAGGACTGTCAAACAGCCCGCGAGATGCAGAAATCCACAACGTCAAGCAGCGCCGACTTGTGCTCTGACGCCGGGAAGGGCGCCAGGGCATCGCGGGCAATCGAGCCATAATGCTCTGCCCGCGCCACTGTGTCGGCCAGGGCACCGGTTTTCTTGAGCAGCTCCATGGCGTGATCGAGCGCTTCGTCGGTTCCGTTGCCTTCGCGCATCTGTTTGCGCCAGAACGCCCGATCCTCGTCAGTACCGCGTCGGGTGGCGAGGAGGACTGGCAGGGTGATCTTGCCTTCTCGGAAGTCGTCACCTGTATTCTTGCCGAGACTTGCCGATGAGCCACCATAGTCCAAGGCGTCGTCGATCAGTTGGAAGGCATAGCCGAGATTGATGCCGTAAGAACGGAAGGCGGCCCGCCGTGCCGCATCATTGCCGGCGATAATGGGGCCCACCTCGCAAGCTGCCGAGAACAGCGCCGCCGTCTTGGCTCGGATGACGGCGAGATACTCATCTTCCGTGGTTTCGATATTGTGGGCTGCAGCGAGCTGCATCACCTCGCCTTCAGCGATGATGGACGCGGCTGTCGACAGCACGTCGAGTGCGTCCATCGAACCGACATCCACCATCATGCGGAAGGCCTGGCCGAGCAGGAAGTCGCCCACCAGCACGCTGGCCTGATTGCCCCAGACCATGCGCGCCGTGCTCTTGCCGCGGCGCAGTTCGCTTTCATCCACAACATCGTCATGCAGCAGGGTGGCCGTGTGCATGAACTCGACGGAAGCCGCGAGCTTCACATGGCCTGCCCCGGTTTCATATCCGCACATGCGGGCAGCGGAGAGAGTGAGCATCGGACGCAGGCGCTTGCCACCGCTGTCGATGAGGTGTCGAGCTACTTCCGGTATCATCTGAACGTCGGATCCGCACTTGCTGAGGATCAGTTCATTGACGGACTTCATGTCCGCCCTGGTGAGATCCAACAGCGCCTGAATACCGGCATTGGGTGCAGGTTTTTCCGTCAGCGGTACGACAACGCCCATCATGATATCCTCTTTCAACCGCACGGATAATAGGCCCGCTGAATGCAGGAGCAATACGGGGTGCGGCAACAGGGCCCGAAAGCTGCAAAAAATGTCCAGAGACTTTGGTCTCAAGGGCTTGGCCCAGTCGCATAGGCTTACTGAACCGGGCGATGACAGGTCTGCGCGGCTGTGGCAGATACTTCTCATGGAAGAGTTGGTTCGCACGAATGACATGGTGATGATCTCTGTGATCGAGAGCCTCTTCAAGGAGGCGGAGATCATCTACATGGTGGCCGACCAGAATATGAGCGTTCTGGAAGGTTCTATCGGCCTTCTGCCGCGCCGCATCATGGTTGTCGACAGCGACAAGAATCGCGCCATTGCTCTGCTGCGCAACGCCGGTCTCGGCGAAGAGCTGCGCATGGACGTGCGCTGATATGGAGCAGACCGGCTCCGACCCTGCTGCAAACAATCCGCCATCCATCGATGCTTTCCTGAACGACCGGTTTCGCGTTTTTCAGCCCACAGATGGTGGGCATCGTGCCGGGCTCGACGCATTGCTTCTGGCCGCATCTGTTCCGCTGGATGCTCAAGGGTCGTGCGCCGACTTTGGTTCTGGTTCAGGGGTGGCCGGTCTCGCTGCCCTGACAGGCGTGCCGGGTCTGACCAGACTTGATTTGATCGAACGTCAGCCAAACGCTGCGGCGTTGGCCCGCCAAACCAGGGCACAACTCCTTGACCCTTCCATCGCTGCGCGCGTGAAGGTGGTTGAAGGCGATGTACGCGATCATGAAGGTGACTATCATCACATCATCTGCAACCCGCCCTACAATGATGCCGGGTTCAGGCCTTCGCCCAACGCGAACCGTGCGACCGCGCATGCGATGGATGAGCTTCAGTTGAAGGACTGGGTGGATGCTGCGCGCCGCTGCCTTATAGCCAACGGACGGTTTGCGATTATCTGCCGTCCATCGGGGTTGGGTGACATGCTCGATGCACTTGGACGGGGATTTGGCGCTGTGCGTGTCCTGCCGATCCATTCAAAGCCTGGTTTGGACGCAAATCGCATCATTCTGACCGCAATCAAAGGCCGCAAAACACCCGTCGCCATACTCCCGGGCTTCATCGTCCATCACGAGGATGGACGTTTCACCGAGGTAGCCGAAGCCATCTTTGCGGGTGAAGCGCGCCTTTCAGTCTGATGCAGATCTGCAAGCCGTCGCTTGGCGCAGAGGGATTCACTCCCTAGATGCAGAGTCCTGCCAAGCTCAATAGAAGACCCCATGTCCGACAAGCCCTCATCCTCTTTCCGCCGATATCTTCCTGCTCGTTATCGAGAGAAGAAACCCTTCGTGCCGGTTGTTCGCCTTGAAGGGCAGATCGCAGCCGGGCGCGCCTCTGCTCTGGGCGCCAAGCCCCTAAACCTTCTTTCGGTCGCCGGGCCACTGAAGAAGGCCTTTGAGATGAAGGGCACTGATACGGTGGCTCTCTGCGTGAACTCGCCGGGTGGTTCGCCGGTTCAGTCGCGCTTTATCCATGACCGCATTCGCCAGCTGGCCGAAGAGAACGAAAAGACGGTTCTGGTCTTCACTGAGGACGTCGCCGCATCGGGTGGCTATTGGATCGCCTGCGCTGGTGATGAAATCATCGCTGACCCGGCCTCGATCGTGGGCTCCATCGGCGTGATAGCTGCCGGCTTCGGCTTCACCGGCCTGATCGAAAAGCTGGGTGTGGAGCGCCGCGTCTACACGGCGGGTCAGAACAAATCGACCCTCGACCCCTTCAAGCCCGAGCGTGAAGAGGATGTCGAATATCTCAAGAGCCTGCAACTCGACATTCACGAGCAATTCATCGCCCATGTTCGCGAGCGCCGTGGCGATGCCTTGAAGGAAGACGACAACATGTTCACCGGTCGCTTCTGGGTCGGCAGCCGGGCACTGGAGCTTGGCCTGGTTGACGGCCTGGGCTCTCTGCGCGGTACGCTGATCGAGCGCTATGGCAAGGATGTTCAGCTAAAACTCATCGGCGGCGCATCGGTGCCGATCTGGAGACGGCTTTTCCGAAGCGGCGGCGACCCGCTTGGAGACGGATTGAAAGGCGCCATGGCCGCTGTAGAGGAGCGCGCCCTGTGGTCGCGCTATGGGCTCTAGGGTCGGGATCAGCCCGACTTCGTGTTAGGCTGTGCCGTAGAAGAAATGGGGAGGAGATCGTGAGGAGATTGTGTTGCCGCACCTGATTGTTCTTGGACTTGTGGGGGCTGCCGCCTGGTTCGGTTACCGCGCTTTCATCCGAGAGGCGGAGCGCGTGACTCTGGCCACCCGGCGCGCGGAGGCCAAACGCCGGGCCAAGGAGATGGGCAAGCCCACCGAGACGCTGGTCTACGACCCCGAAAGCGGCAAATATCGCCCTAAGGATGATTTGCCCCGCCGGTAGGTCATTTCTCGGTTGGCATTGAAGCGCTGGCCGTGCGAGGCCTAGCGCATGCAAAATGCCGCTCCACAGCCTCGTTTCCTCTACTGGGAGTTTATCGTTCTGAACGGACTTTTGTTCGCCCAGAACGCCATGGCGCTCGACGTTTTCCTGCCCGTCCTGCCGCTTATGGAACTGGAATATGGCCTGGCGCCGGAGCAGGCTGCCGTGCAGCAGGTCTTCACCATCTGCTTTTACGGCTTTGCCCTCAGCCAATTGGTCTTCGCCCCGCTTTCCGACTGTTTCGGGCGCAAGCCACTGCTTTTGTTCGGCTGTGCCGTCATGGCCGTTGGTGGAATCGGCGTGCTGCTGGCCGGCAGCTTTGCTTCGATCCTCGTCTGGCGCTTCGTACAAGGTGCGGGTATGGGGGCGGGACGAACCGTCAATCTGTCGGCCCTGAGAGACCTTTATACCGGTCGGGAGCTCGGGCGATCGGTGGCCGACATGTACATGATCTTCTCCATTGTTCCCGTGGTCGCGCCGCTTCTAGGGGTGGCTCTCGGAATCTGGGGTTGGCGCGCCGCTGCCGCCGTTCCGGTCGTGCTTTCCATTCTTCTCGGTTTGTGGCTGTGGAAGCGCTACCCTGAGACCTTGCCACAAGATCGGCGCCAGCCGTTTCGTCCGGGCACAGTGCTGCGCAATTTTGGAACAGTCCTCAGCACAAGAATCACGGTGCTCTACGCTATTGCGGCCGGATGCACGTTTTCAGCAATTTTGCAGTTGCTGCTTGCCGCTACCCCGATGGGCATCAAGCTTTACGACGCGCCACTGTTTGGCCCTGTGGTGCTCGCGACCATTGCGGCGCTTATGGCCGTTGTGTCCCGCATCAGCGCCGTGTTGGTTCTGCAGACTGGTATGCGCGTGGTAGGGCACGGCGCGCTCCTCATTATGACCGGCGGATCGATGGCGCTGTGGGGGTTCGGGCTGGTGACTGACGTGCCAAGCATGTGGGCGTTGGCAAGTTTAATACTTGTGGTGGGTGCGGTGCTGGGGGCCGTTCTGGCCAATTTTCAGGCGATTGCTCTGGGTCCCCATGAAGCCATGGCAGGCACGGCTGCTGCGGTGGCCGGCGCGACCATGACTTTCATCGGCACAACCTTGCAGATGGTGTTCGCCCGCAGCGCAGCGTCTGGCGTTTCTGGTCTTGGTTTTGCGCTGACGATCTGTCTGGTGGCATCGCTTGCTTTCGTTCTGGCAGCGGAGCGAGGAAGGCTTTTGCGCCCTGAACCGGCAGAGGCGGCCACCGACGGTTGAACATGATGGCCCGCTGGCCTAACGCTCGCGCCAGCAATGGAAACACCGATATGACCGATCTATCTTCCGCCACCCCTTCTCATCTTGACCCGACACGATCTTTCCAAGGCCTGATCCTCACGCTTCACGATTTCTGGGCCAAGCATGGCTGCGTGGTGCTGCAGCCTTACGATATGGAAGTGGGTGCCGGCACCTTTCACCCGGCCACCACCCTGCGCAGCCTTGGGCCCAAGCCCTGGAAGGCCGCCTATGTGCAGCCGTCCCGCCGGCCCACCGATGGTCGCTATGGCGAGAACCCCATGCGCCTGCAGCACTATTATCAATATCAGGTGCTGCTGAAACCTTCGCCGCCGGATCTGCAGGAGCTTTACCTGCAATCGCTCTACGCCATCGGCATCGACCCGATGATGCACGATATCCGTTTTGTCGAGGATGATTGGGAGAGCCCGACGCTGGGAGCCTGGGGCCTTGGCTGGGAAGTCTGGTGTGACGGCATGGAAGTCAGCCAGTTCACCTATTTCCAGCAGGTCTGCGGCCAGGAATGCAAGCCCGTTTCCGGCGAGTTGACCTACGGTCTCGAGCGCCTGGCCATGTATGTGCAGGGCGTTGACAATGTCTACGACCTCAATTTCAACGGTCGAGACGGCGACGAGCGCATCTCCTATGGCGACGTGTTCCTGCAGGCCGAACAGGAGTTCAGCCGGTTTGATCTGGAGTTTGCCGACACGGAAATCCTGTTCCGGCACTTCGAAGATCATGAGAAGGAAGCGCGGGCCTTGCTCGAAAAGGGCGCTGAGGCGATGGACCAAAGCCGCTCCGACGCGGACCCGAAAGGCCTGCACAAATGCGCCATGCCCGCCTATGACCAGACCATCAAGGCGAGCCATGTGTTCAACCTGCTCGACGCGCGCGGCGTGATCTCGGTCACCGAACGCCAAAGCTACATCCTCCGCGTCCGCGACTTGGCCAAGGCGTGCGGTGAGGCCTACGTGCAGACGCGCGATGGGGGAGCCGCCTGATGCCTGATCTTCTCCTTGAACTCTTCTGTGAAGAAATTCCCGCTCGTATGCAGGCTAAAGCTGCAAGCGATCTGAAAAAGCTCATTACCGATGGTCTGGTCGACGCAGGCCTGACTTATGAGGGTGCCAAGGCTCACGTCACGCCTCGGCGGCTCACGCTGGATTTGCGCGGGCTGACGACGCGGTCAGCTGATGTGCGCGAAGAGCGTAAGGGGCCACGGACGGATGCGCCGGAGAAGGCGGTCGCCGGGTTTCTGCGCGGCGCGGGGCTGGACGATGTGACTCAGGCGGAAGTGCGAACCGATCCTAAGAAGGGCGACTTCTATGTGGCCGTGATTGAGAAGCCGGGGCGTGCTGCTGAAGACGTCATTGCCGAACTCGTGCCGCAGGTTGTCCGCAATTTCCCCTGGCCCAAGAGCCAGCGCTGGGGAAACGGTACGCTGCGCTGGGTGCGGCCGCTGCGGTCGATCCTGTGCACTTTTGGGCCAGAGACCGAGGAACCGGAAGTTGTGCCGTTTGAAGTGGATGGCATCGTGTCCGGCAACACGACTTATGGCCATCGCTTCCACGCGCCGGACGCGATCAGTGTGAAGCGGTTCGACGATTATGCCGATGCGCTGGGCAAGGCTCATGTTGTGCTGGATGCCGAGCGCCGGCGGGACATGATTGAGGCGGGCGCGAAGGAGCTTGCCTTCGCGCAAGGGCTGGAACTGGTGGAAGACCCGGGCCTGCTGGCCGAAGTGGCTGGCCTGGTGGAGTGGCCGGTGCCACTCATGGGCACCTTCGATAAAGCCTTCCTCGACCTGCCGGACGAAGCGATCCGCCTGACCATCAAGGACAATCAGAAGTGCTTCGTGCTGAAGGGCGCTGATGGCGCTCTCTCCAACAGGTTCATTTTGGTCGCAAACCTAGACGCCACCGATGGTGGCACAGAGATCGTGCGCGGCAATGAAAAGGTGGTGAACGCTCGCCTCGCCGATGCGCGTTTCTTCTGGGAGACTGATCTCACGACCGTGGTCAATGACGGCATCGAAAGCTGGCTGCCGAAGCTCAACGACGTGACATTCCACGCCAAGCTGGGCAGCCAAGGCGAACGCGTGCAGCGCATCGAAGCGCTGGCGCGGGAGTTTTCGACCATAACGGGTGGGCATTCATCAAGAACAGAACGCGCGGCGAGACTGGCAAAGGCTGATCTTAATTCCGCAATGGTCTATGAGTTTCCCGAACTTCAAGGCCTTATGGGCAGACTGTACGCGGAGGTCGGTGGCGAAGATCCATCAGTCGCCGCCGCTTCACAGCAGCACTACCAGCCTTCCGGTCCATCGGACGCCGTACCGGACGACCCGATAGCTGTTGCGGTTGCGCTTGCAGATAGGTTGGACTTGCTGACAGCCTTCTGGGCTATTGAAGAGAAGCCGACTGGCTCGAAAGATCCCTTTGCATTGCGAAGAGCTGCGCTGGGTGTAATTCGTTTGGTGCTGCAGAATGATCTTCGGCTTCGGCTTCTGCCTGCAATAAATCTGTTGATCTTAGCCCGTTGTATGAAGGAGCCAAAGGCTGCGTTTGCTTCGAATATCGAACTGCCCAACGTCGCTAATCGGTCACCCAAACTCGCATTCGAACTTGATGAGTGGCGTAACCGACAAACGAGAGCCCTTTTTCAAAAGAATTTCACGACTGGCGGTATCGCCAAGAAAGCAACTGCTGATCTCCTCTCCTTCTTCCACGACCGCTTGACGGTCTGGCTCAAGGATCAGGGTGCCCGCGACGATGTGGTGAAGGCCGTCTTGGGCACTGAGGGTGCGAATGACGACCTCCTCATGGTCGCCCGACGCGTTGAGGCGCTGACGGCGTTTCTCAATGATGCTGAAGGCGAGAACCTGACTCAGGGCTTCAAGCGGGCGGGCAATATTCTGGCGGCTGAGCGCAAGAAGGGCACGGACGTGGCTGCGGAGATCGCGCCCAACCTGTTTGACAGTGAGGAAGAGCGCGCCTTATTCGCAGCCGTGGAGACAGCTTCGCGAGATGTGCCTGCTCTCACCGAGCAGGAAGACTTTAACGGTGCGCTGAAGGCGCTGGCTGCCCTGCGCGGGCCCGTGGATGCTTTCTTTGAAGCGGTGCATGTGAACGCCGATGATGAAGCCGTGCGGGGCAATCGCCTGGCGGTTCTCGCTGCGCTTCAAGCCACGGCGGCCCCCATCGCCGACTTCTCAAAACTGCAAGGATAGAGCCATGGCGTTCACCCCCACACCCGAAGGTAAAATCTGGCGGGTCTATCTGTCGGGCGAGATCCATACCGATTGGCGTGACGAGATCGCCAAGGGCGTCGAAGCGGCGGGCCTGCCCGTTGATCTTTCTGCGCCGGTCACCAACCACGAGGCGTCTGACGATTGCGGGGTCGCCATTCTTGGCGCTGAACCCGACAAAGCCTGGCACGACCGCAAGGGCGCGTTGATGAACTCCATCCGCACCAAAACGTTGATCGAAAAGGCCGACGTGGTCGTGGTGCGTTTTGGCGAGAAGTATCGCCAGTGGAACGCCGCCTTTGATGCGGGCATGGCGTCGGCGCTGGGCAAGCCGCTCATCGTGATGCATCTGCCGGAGCACGCCCACGCGCTGAAGGAAGTGTGTGCAGCCTCCATGGCCGTGACGGACACGCCCGAGCAAGTGGTGCAGATCCTGCGCTATGTGATCGATGGCGAGTTGGCCGGATACTGATCGCGGCACCCCCGTTTTCCACTTCCCAGCCGCACAAACGTAAAGAGCCGACTTCACGGGGAAGTCGGCTCTTGATGTGGTGCAACTGAGGGGGGGGGGAGGATGCACCCTTAGGAAGGTTGAGGGAGAGCCTTCCTGGTGTTGAATACGCGCGACATGCTTTTTGGTTCCGAAAAATGTCGATTTTTTTCAAGCGCCTGTTTTCGGCTTTCTCGCACCACCCGCTTAGATGGCAGCAGGAAGGTTGGCCACAATCAGCAAGCCGGCAATCACCGCTTCCGTGAGGAAGAAGATCCTTGCCTTGGATCCCTGATGTTGATCGAGGATCAGCGAGGTCAGTCGCCCAATGGCCGCGCCACCATAGACAAAGCCCACCATGGCGTAGGCCAGGGGCTGGTTGATGATGAGGGCCGCCACTGCCACGCCCACAAACAGCGCACCGGATGCGGCCCGCACTTCCGACACGCCCATTACCGAGCCGTCCGATTTCAGGTCGAGCGTGTCCATGGTCCATTTGGGCGCAAGCCAACCGGCGGCACCTAGGCCGACACTGGTCAGCATGGCTAGCACGTTGATGAGATAGATGACGTCCATTGTTCTTGTCCTGTTTTCCGTCCGGACTGCTCATGTGAAGGGGCTTGGGATTGCATTCGGGGGCCGAGCAGCTCCTATGAAGAAAGAACGTTCCAAGGGCGCAACTGGTTCAACTTATGTGCTGTCCATCACAAGCGTGAGCACCTCTTCGTGACGTCTTTGCCATTTACGTCTCTTTAGGCCTGGGGCTGGACAATCCGTGCCGACTCAGGCGGCCTTGAGCTGAATAGCCCTGAAGGGAGCAGTGCCCACGTGTCAGAGGCAGATGACATTTCGAGCATCCGGCAAGCCCTTAACGCCTGGCACGGTAGGCTGAGCGATGAGCGGCGCATGGCGGAGCGCACCGTGACGGCCTATGCCGCCGATGTGGATGCGCTGCTGGACTTTCTGACTTCCTATCTGGGCGGTGAACTGTCCTTGAAAGCGCTGAGAAATCTGCCGCCCGCAACGTTTCGCGCGTTTCTTGCCAAGCGTCGGCGCGAAGGTGCGGGCCCCAGAACGATGGCTCGGCAATTGTCCGCCGCGCGCTCCTTCTTTCGCTTTCTGGAGCAACAGGGCCTGGCCAGTTCCAGCGGCGTGCAAGCCGTCAAGGCGCCCAAACTTCCCCGCACCCTGCCAAAACCGCTGACGCCGGAAGCCGCGCTGAAGATGTCTGACGCCAGCGCTGGCCTCGATCCGCGCCCATGGGTGCGGTCGCGGGATGCTGCGGTGCTGGCCCTGTGCTATGGTTCCGGCATGCGCATCTCGGAGGCGCTTTCGCTCACGCCCAAGGCCTTTGCCAGCGCTGATCGGGCCCTTCGCATCAAAGGTAAGGGCGGCAAGGTGCGCATCGTGCCGCTGCTGCCAGCAGTGATGGAGGCGGTCCGGGACTATCTCGAACTCGTGCCATTTCAGCTCGATGGTGATTGCCCGATGTTTCGTGGCATTCGTGGCGGGCCGCTGGATGCAAGCACTGTTCAACGGGCGGTGCGGCAACTCAGATCTGCCTTCGGCCTGCCGCCCACGGCTACGCCCCATGCCTTGAGGCATTCCTTCGCTACGCATCTTCTGGCCGGTGGCGGTGATCTCAGGACGATTCAGGAGCTTCTTGGTCACGCCAGTCTTTCCACCACCCAAGTTTACACGCAGGTGGATGCCGATCATCTACTGGCAACCTGGCGGCAGGCCCATCCACGCGCCTGATCGTCGATGTTTGGGTGGCGGTGGCCCTGAAAGCCTCAAACTGACCGCAAATGAGCCTTATCGGCTGGCGGAATCTTAACGTCCGTTGGCTAAGGTGTTCGCATGACATATTCGACTTCCTTCAACCACGGTCAGTCGCCATTCCCGGCCAAAGTCGGCATCGATCGCACCATTGCTCTCTGGCTGGCCCTTAAGAGTGCCTTGGTGGCGGCGTTCTTCATCACAGTCTTCTTGATTGCAGGGCAAAGCGAAGCCCGCGCCGACGAGACGGGCCCCGTATGTGCCGGAGCCAATCTGTGGGAGCCGCTGGAAGTGGCTGCGCCCGAAATCGTCGAGACACTCAAGGCTCAGGCCAAGGCCGACTGGCCGAATGGCGAAGCCAAGTTCTGGAAAGTTGAACGCGGTGATCTTGCGCCGTCATGGCTCTTTGGGACGGCACATCTGGCTGATCCCAGAGTTCTCGATATCGGCGATGCTGCGCGTTCGGCCTTCGAGGGGGCAGACACGCTTGTGGTCGAGATTGTCGACATCCAGGCCAGTGCGCAGAAGGTCTTTGCTGATCCGGAGATGCGCGACACCTTCTTTTTCACCGATGGCTCAACGATTGAGAACCATTTGACGGATGAGGAAGTGGCTTCGATCCGAGCGCGCCTGGAAGGAGGCGAGTCACCCTGGTTCCTGGCAAAACGCATGAAGCCCTGGCTCGTGCTCGGTTTGCTCGCGCCACCCAAATGCGAGGCGGAACGCAAGGCCGCGGGCAGCGCCATTCTCGACACTGAGCTTCAGACCATCGCCAAGGCCCAAGGCATGGAAGTGGTGGGTCTCGAGACGGCCAAAGAGCAGTTCATGGCGCTCTCCAGCCTTGGATTCGACAATCAGCTTATCGCGCTTCGGGAGATCGCAACGCAGACCGAGCTGCTCGACGATATGACCAAAACCATGATCGACATGTATGTCGAAGGGCGCATTGATCTCATTTGGCCCATGCTGGAGTATTTCGCTCCATCGGGCGACGATGGAGAGTCCCAGCGTGCGGAGTTCGAAAGCGAAATCGTGACCAATCGCAACCTTCGCATGGCGGAGCGGAGCCTGCCTTTCCTGAAACACGGTGGGGCCTTCATCGCAGTGGGCGCTTTGCATCTGCCGGGTGAGCAAGGGCTCGTGAGCCTGCTTCGAAGAGAAGGCTATACGGTGACCCCGGTCATGCCTGCCGGCAGCGGCGGCTAGAATCGGATGGCGGGTCGGTGGCACATACTGGCTGGCCTGTTTGCACTTCATGCCCTTGCAGCTTGCGAAGCCGAACCTGCCGATGAGGCATCGGTTCGCATCTGCCCGGCCCATGAACTGGAGGGTGACTGGCACTCGCCGAAGCCTGGGGATGATCGCGGCGCGGTGCTTCGCGTCGAGATCGAGGGTCGCTGCAATGGGTTGGTCAGTGATCTGGTGGCCATTGTCCACACGGCGTGCGGGCGTACACCCTGCAAGTGGCCCACCATGCCCCTCGAGGAGGATGGAACTGGCCTGCAAGGCACGATTGAGAGCTTTGCCGCTGTGCGTTTCGCTCGTTTCGATCCCGCAGGGCTTCTGCTCAAAGGCTCATTTCGCTCGCGGTTCGTCAATGAAGCGCGCGGGACGAGCAGCCAGGTCGTCACTTTGGAGAGGCTGGAAGACTAGGGTCAGAACCCTAGCCTTCGACACTCGGCGTTGCGGCAATCACGGCGTCGATCTTGCGCGCCAGCTCAAGCGACAGGCTGTGGGGCAGAGCCGGGCTTTCCATCATACCCCGCGCGAGACAATCTTCGACGTGGGCGATCTCATGGGCATAGCCGTTGCCCGACATCGGACAGGCGATGGTGCGGCTCTCGCCGTTTCGTGTGGCTGTGAGTTCCTGCGCGCAATAGAACTGGCTTGGAATCTCGATCCGCCCCTCCGACCCGATGATGGTACCGGGCCCGCCGAGTGGCTCTGATATTGAGCAACCGATCCGCGACGTGGCTTCTCCTTCGTGGCGCATGGTGAGGCTCACCGTATCGTCAACGCCGCTGGGCGCAGGGGTGATCTTCAGACCGTCGATCTCCCCCGGTCCAAGCAGCCAAGTCGCAAGCCAGAGCGGATAGATGCCGAGGTCTAGCATGGCGCCTCCACCCTTGTGGGGCGCATACAGCCGGTTGTTCGGATCAAACGGTCTTCCCAGTGAAAAGCTGGCCTCAACGGAGCGCACGGAGCCGATTGAGCCGGTTTGAATGAGCGCATCGACTTGCTGAAAGACGGGAAGAAAACGCGCCCAGATCGCTTCCATGAGGAACAGACCACGCGCCTGAGCCAGCTCGATGAGCCTCTGTGTGTCATCGGAGCACATGGTCATGGGCTTCTCGCAAAGCACATGATGGCCCGTCTCCAGCGCGGCTCGCGCCAGGGGAAGATGGTAAGGGTGCAGGGCGCCAATATAGATGATGTCGGCGACGCCGCTTTCGAACATCTGGTCAGCACTGCTAAACGCTCGGGGGATGCCGTGCTGGCTCGCAAATGCGTTGGCGGCTTTTTGGGTGCGCGACGAGACGGCCACCAATTGTGCGGATTTGGGAGCCCGGGAGAAGGCTTCCGCAAATTTGGTCGAGATGTTTCCCGTAGAAACAATGCCCCAACGCATCAGGCCGCGACCAGCCCCGCCCGCTCTGCCGCCATGTTCTTCAGGGAGCCGCGACAAGCCTCCCGGTGGAACGGCATGATGACGGCCAGATAGGCGCGCCCACCGAAATTGTGCCGCTTCAGCAAAGTGGTCATTCGCAACACTTGCTGACCGCTCCCATTCTCATCGAGTTCCAGCACCAGGCGAAAGTCGAAGTGCTTGTCGTCGGTTCCGACGACCAGCCTCTCGTCTGTTTCGGATATGATGGGAAAGAAAGCGACCGCGTCCATGCCCGCATCGGCCTGGGCACGCAGCTCGTCCGTGCCCTTCAGTCCGGCGAGAGATGTCAACCCGTCCCGCAGCTTGAGCATGGGCTGCATCCAGCCGGGTAGGTTCCGGCCCATGCAATCGCCGGCCTCGCGGGCCGTTGCAAAAGGGTGGGCCATGATGGCTTCATAGGCATCGCCCCAGTCGGCACCGGGCAGGATGTCCGGATCGAGGTTCGGAGTGACTTCCGTGATGGCAGCCATGGCTTTCTCCTACATGTGCAGCGGCTTGGCGAAGGTGGCGAGGGCTGCCTCTTTCACGGCTTCGCTCATGGTTGGGTGGGCGTGGCATGTGCGGGCAAGGTCTTCGCTTGAACCGCCAAATTCCATCAGGACTGCTGCTTCGTGGATCAGGTCTCCCGCGCCGTGGCCGACAATGTGGACGCCGAGCACGCGATCGGTCTCCTTGTCCGCCAGCACCTTCACAAACCCGTCGGTTGCCAGCATGGCGCGGGCACGACCGTTGGCGGTGAAGGGAAACTTTCCGGATGTGTAGGCGATACCGGCATCCTTCAGCTGTTCTTCGGTCTTGCCGACCGAGGCAACTTCCGGCGCAGTGTAGACCACGCCTGGGATGACATCGTAGTTCACGTGGGGCTTCTGGCCGGCCAGCATCTCGGCTAGGGCCACGCCCTCATCTTCGGCCTTATGAGCCAGCATCGGGCCACGCACGACGTCACCGATGGCGTAGATGCCGTCGACATTGGTTTTGAAGTGATCGTCGATCACCACCATGCCGCGCTCTGTGGCAACACCCGCCGCTTCGAGGCCAAGGTCGTCCGTATAGGGCCGACGGCCGGTGGCGATCAGCACCACGTCTGCGTCGATGGTTTGGGCGTCACCACCTTTTGCGGGTTCAAAGGTCACCGAAGCGCCAGACTTGCCTTTCTCAACGCCGGTGACCTTAGCGCCCAGCTCAAACTTGATGCCTTGTTTCTCAAGGATGCGTTTGAACTGGCGGGAGGTGTCTCCGTCCATTCCGCCGAGGATCGTGTCGAGATATTCGACGACTGTCACCTCGGCACCGAGACGATGCCAGACCGACCCAAGCTCCAGCCCGATGACACCACCCCCGACAATGATCAGCTTGCCGGGCACCTTGTCGAGTTCCAGCGCGCCAGTGGATGAGACGACGGTTTTCTCATCCATCTCAACCTGAAGGCCGGGAATGCCCGCGACGTCTGACCCGGTGGCGATGCAAATGTTCTTGCCTTCAATGGTCTGCTTGGAGCCGTCCTCGGCCTCAACCTCCACCTTGCCAGCGGAGACGATCCGGCCATGGCCATGGATTCCGTCGATCTTGTTCTTCTTGAACAGAAACTCAACGCCATCGACATTGGCTTTCACCGTGTCGTCCTTGTGCTTCATCATGGCCGCGAAATCGAGCTTCGGCTTGCCCACATCGACGCCTAGGGTCGCCATGGAGTGCTCGGCCTCGTGGAACACTTCCGATGCGTGCAGCAGGGCCTTGGACGGGATGCAGCCGATGTTCAGGCAGGTGCCGCCATAGGTCTTGCGCTTCTCGACCACGGCCACCTTGAGCCCAAGCTGAGCCGCCTTGATGGCGCAAACATAACCGCCGGGGCCGGAGCCGATGACGATAAGATCGTAGGACATTTCAATGTCTCCTAGTCGGTGCGGCAGCGCGCAAATTGGAATGCTTCCCATGGGAAGCTATCGACCGTTTCACGGAGTGCCGAGTAATGGAGTGTGCGGGAGAGGTCTGGCAGCACTATCTGTTCAGCCGCCGGACGGTTTCCTTCGTCGATAAGATCGAGCTCGCCCTCGCTTGAGATCGTGTAGACCACGCCCTCCCAAAGAGTGCAGGCCTGCACGTCATCTGATCCACAGTCTTGAGGAGTCAGAAAACCGTTTGGCCGGGACACGCCCATGTTCCAGATGATCCCACCATTCAGCGTGGGGCCGTCTTTGATGCGCAATTCAAAGGCATGGCTTTCGGTGATCCCTCCCGAGGGTGGGACAAAAGCGAGTTCAGCGACGCCATCGACGTCTTCATAGACAGCTTTTTCCTGAGTGCAGTTGTCGGCACTCGCGTGCACGTTTGGCAAAGACGCGCAGAGCATGGTGGTGGCGCATAACGCCACCGGCCAGATGTCAGCTCTGAGCTGAATGCCAAACATCGCTACAGATCCAGCACCAGGCGCTTGACGTCTTCAAGGCTCTCTTTGACCCGTACGAGGAAGGTCACGGCTTCTTTGCCGTCGACGATTCGGTGATCGTAGCTGAGGGCCAGATACATCATCGGACGGATGACGATCTCGCCGCCCACGACGACTGGGCGTTCCTGGATCTTGTGCATACCGAGAATGCCGGACTGCGGCGCGTTGAGGATCGGGCTCGACATGAGCGAGCCGTAGACACCGCCATTGGAGATGGTGAAGGTGCCGCCTTGCATGTCCGCCATGGACAGTTCGCCATCCCGTGCCGCGCGGCCCAGGCGTCCGATTTCCTGTTCGATCTGGGCGATGGACATTTCGTCCGCGTCGCGTACCACTGGTACGACAAGACCCTTGTCTGTCCCAACCGCTACGCCGATGTGGCAGAAATTCTTGTAGATGATGTCCGTGCCATCAATCTCGGCATTCACAGCCGGGATTTCCTTGAGTGCGTGGGTGACCGCTTTGGTGAAGAAGCCCATGAAGCCCAGCTTCACGCCGTGCTTCTTCTCGAAGAGCTCTTTGTAATCCTTGCGCAGACCCATGACGCCAGACATGTCGACTTCGTTGTAAGTCGTCAGCATCGCGGCAGTGTTCTGAGCGTCTTTCAGGCGGCGCGCGATGGTTTGGCGCAGGCGGGTCATTTTCACCCGCTCTTCACGCGGAGCATCGGCTTCCGATGAAGCTGCGCGTGGCGCGCTCGCGGCTGGTGCAGGGGCCGTCGTGGTGCCCTTCGCGATGGCGTCAAGCACGTCGCCCTTGAGCACCTGGCCGCGCTTGCCGGAGCCGGACACGGCTGCAGAATCGACGCTGTTCTCGGCCATCAGCTTCCCGGCTGCCGGGGAAGGCGGCATGGAGGAGCCGGACGAGGCCGCGGGTGCTGGGGATGATGAAGCGGCTGCAGCTGCAGCAGGTGCACTGTCGCCAGCGGCTGCGCCTTCCTCAATCCGCATGAGCAGCGTGCCTGGGGTGACGGTGTCTCCCTGGCTGACGGCAATCTCGCGCACCACACCGGTTGCCTGGCTTGGCACTTCCAGCGCTGCCTTGTCGGTTTCGAGTTCAAGGAGGGGATCATCTGTTTTGACCGCTTGGCCAACCGAGACGAAGATCTCGCCAATATCGGCTTCCGTGACGCTTTCGCCGGAAGATGGGGCCAGCACGTCGATCAGGTTGCCGCCGGTCGCGTCAGGTTTGCCCTGTTGAATGCCGCCCGATGCTTCCTGCGATGGTGCGGCAGGCGCTTCGCCCTTCACGTCGGTCACCGCGCCCTCGGCAATCAGCCCGAGAAGCGCGTCTGGGCCGATGGTGTCGCCTTCATTGGCGGCGATGCTTTCGAGCGTGCCGGAGGTGGGTGCCGGCACTTCCACCGACACTTTGTCGGTTTCGAGTTCGAGCAGAATTTCATCCTGCGCCACGGCGTCGCCGGGCTTCTTGTTCCAAGTGCCGACGGTGGCTTCGGCAACGCTTTCACCAAGGGTGGGAACGCGGATTTCAGTGGCCATGGTCTTGTCCTTTATGCCCTGTTGGCAATGCCGTTTGGCAGATCTGTTGGTTAGTTCAGCGCTTCGTCGAGGAAGGCATCCATCTGCGCTTTGTGGGCGCTCATGAGACCTGTTGCGGTGGAGGCTGCGGCGGCCCGACCTGCATAGCGCGGGCGGTCATGCTCGGCGCCGATGTGTGCCAGAACCCATTCAAGGTAGGGTTCGATGAAGCTCCAAGACCCCATGTTCTTTGGCTCTTCCTGGCACCAGACAAT